>CAIYUY010000173.1 GCA_903929485.1 uncultured Desulfuromonadales bacterium | reverse complement strand
TATCGATTTTCCGTTCATGGTTCGACAGGCTCACCACGAACGGAAAATAAGGCGGTTATTAAACCTGAATCCGTTCGCCCTGAGCTTGTCGAAGGGTGAACAGGTTTCTGTCGGGTATGTTCTTTGTCGCGAATCACCTAAGTAATCCCCGTGTCAGCAGCATTATTTGTCCGCAAACTTCTTCATGAGTTTGGTTGACATTCTCCAGGGCGATGTCGGCATACTTCCGATATAAGGTGGTTCGTTCATGAAACAGATCGGTAAAATTCTGGTCCGGTCGTTTGGCAAGACCTCTGGTACTGTAATCATCTACCCGTAATTCCAGGAGAGGAAGCGGCACCTGAAGAAAGACGACAAGGCCGCCGGACTTGAGGTGGTTCATCCCTCTTTGGCTGTAGACGGCGCTGCCGCCGGTTGCAATGACGCAGTTATGGAGCTCAACTTCGGATAAAACCTCCTCCTCTACCCGCCGCAGAAACTCATAACCATCACTCTCCACAATATCCTGCAGCGACCGCTTCTCTCTACTCTGAATAAGCAGATCCGTATCCACGAACTGAAGGGATGCTCGCTTGGCCAGGAGGACACCGACGGTGCTCTTGCCTGCCCCCGGCATGCCGATGAGAACGATATTGGAACGAGATTTAATCATACGATCAGTGCGACCTCCCGCTCCGGCATCCGACCCGAAAAGAGAAGATTCATGCTAAAAATAGACCGCTATTTTACTATCTTCCTTGGTCACATGTAACAACAACCAGTTCCCGAGAAATTTTACGGTTTCCTTGACAAGTTCATTACTGCTCACCCCTTCGGTGTGCCTGAAACTCATGACGGTATCGATAAAATATTTATGCCTCACCATATGCATGGCGGTATCCACATAATTATTATCAATCATCAGTTGCTCTTCAGCCTTAAAGTGATAGTCGGCGTAATATAACAGCTCGTCAAGGAGAGTGTAAACAACAGTTCCGTTATCGGTGTCAACGGAACTGTCATACAACAGATTAAACATATCGAACAGTTTTTTATGATGACTGTCGATTTCATCATTTCCGATGGAATAGGCATCAACCCACGTAACCAATGACATCTGTCCGCCTCTCACGCCACTCCATAAAGAGTATCATTGCTTTTCTGAACGTTCGTTTCCTGTCCGGCCTGGACCTGAATATCCGAGCTCTTGGCCAACTGCTGTGCTTGACTTGAAAATGATACGCTGTCCGTCATCGGCAGCGGCTTGGGCGCCTTCGTTGGCTGTTGCATCGGCACGGTATATGCCGCGACATTATTACTGGACGATATGCCAGAGAGTGACATGATCAAACCTCCTGAGTACAATATCCCACGTATCTGCATCTTTTCGGCGCGAGAAAAGAGAACTTCAGAATAATTCGCAAACGGTTTAGTTATATTTTACCAATATCTTGGCTTCCAAGATCTTCTCACCACGGGTGCCTGTTCCAGGCCAGCCAATAGAACCCAAGATCCTTCAGCAGTTTACTGAACTCCGCAAAATTCACCGGCTTGGTCACATAGCTGTTGGCATGATACTCATAGGCCATCGCCATGTCCCGTTCGGCTTCCGAGGTTGTCAGGATAACCACGGGAATAGCTCGCAGGAGGTCATCGGTTTTGACTTCCTTGAGCACGTCCAGTCCGTCCACCTTGGGCAGGCGCAGATCCAGCAACACCAGGTGCGGCAGGGGGAATTGCTTTCGATCGGCATAGGCGCCGCGCCCATTCAGGTAATCCAGCGCTGCCTGGCCATCTTTCAGATGATTGATGGTATTGGCCACTTGAAAATCCTCCATGGTGCGCATTATCAGCTCGGCATGGTCGGGATTGTCCTCTACCAGCAGAATAGTCAACGGTTCTCCGTTCATTGGAGTGCCTCCTTTTTTATCGTGAAACAAAACCTGCTTCCTTTACCTTCCCCCTCCGACTCCACCCAGACCCTGCCGCCATGCGCCTCAATAATCCGCTTGACCAGCGCCAGTCCGACACCGGTCCCTTCACTGTCGGCATCCAGCTGGTTGAACAGACCGAAGATTTTTTCATGGTGGCGCGGGTCAATCCCTTTGCCGTTGTCGCTGACGAAGAAGACGCACTCCTTCCCCTCCTGCCTGACTCCTATCTCTATCCTTGACGCCGGCTGATCTCCTCTGTATTTAACGGCGTTTTCAATCAGGTTCTGCAAGAGTTCGGCGATACGTTTCCGGTCACCCATAACAGGAGGGATATCCGGTTGCACCACGACCTCAATCCGACCCTGTGTGACGATTCCCGCCAGCTGCATCAGAGTCTCCTTGACCAACCGGTTCATATCAATCCGCGAGGCGCTATTCATCTGCTTGCCGATAAGAGACAACTCCAGCAAATCATTAAGCAGGTCGTTCATCTTTCCGGCCGCATCCTCAATTCTCCTAAGATCGCGCAATGGACGGTCATGATTGCCTGCTTCCAGATCATGCCTGATCATCCCGGCAAACGTCTGAATGGTGACGAGAGGGCTTTTAAGGTCATGGGAAGCGGTATAAGTAAAACGCTCCAACTCGGTATTCTTCTCCTGGAGTTCAGCGGTCCGCTCAGCCACCCGTTTCTCCAGCTCCAGAGCCTGCTGCTCAATCTGGCGAAAGGCAAGCGCGTTCTTAAGGGCCAAGGCAATGGGTGGGGTGAGAAGATTTATGATCCGGTCTATTTCGGCGCTCCGCTTTATCTCCGGCAGGTCAAACAACAGCAGCAAACCGACCAGTTCACCAACCACGCGCAACGGGTAGCGGAGCATGGAGCGGATGCCGGCCCGCAACAGCGGGGCTTGCAACGGATGATTTACAGGGAGCTCTTCAGGATGAAAGGGAAGCAGAGCAGGGCTCTTTTCATGACAAAAATTGTTCAGCTCAGCCGGGGTAAAGAGTGTTCTCCGGCGTAACGGGCTGACATTCAAGAGTTCGTCTGTTTCAGGTTCACAGCGATGGACAAGAACCATCGCGGTTCTGGCCCCGCTCAGCTCGCGCAGATGTTCGGTCAGTACTTCGCCCAGCTTGTGTGGTGACGTTGAAACCAGCAGTTCCGAGATGATCTCAATGGCCATCAGCTGGGCAGCCGGTGAGAGCGGCTGGGATTCACTGCGTTTCATCTCATCTCCTGACCATCCGGCTCAATCCTGGCCCCTGCCTCCGCTTCCAGCAACGCTGCCAGCATACTGTCCAAAGTGACGGCTTCAACCCGCCACGGTAATCCGGTATATGATGAAAACTCGGCCAGTTCCTGCTCAGGCGCCGGAACCAGACCTGTATCCAGATAGACCAGCACTACCCGGTTTTCGCCCATGAGCTCCCGGGCCACCCCCCTGGTCAGCCCCAGTTCACTACTCATGAGATGCTCCCAGCGCCGCGCCCATTCCGGTAGAACCAGAAAGGCCCCTTCGCGCATGAGCAGGCGATAGCGGTCGCGGCCGACTAGCAGCTGCGCACAGTTGATGACATTAACCCGACCGACCCGAAAACGGCGCACCAGATCCAGCATCCTTGCAGAGCAGTCGCCATATACCAGCACCAGGCGACCGGACTGACCGTCATGATGTTCCAGAGCCGCGGTCAGCGTCGCCTCCAGCAGTGGCGGATACATATGCAGCATGGAATCGAGGAAAAGCAGCTCTCCCCGGATAAGCCCCAGGCGATGCAACTCCTCCATTTCGGCCCTTATCACCCCGCAACTGAGCCAGATGGTACAGGGCTTCACCTCCCGCACCCGACCCCGGTGGAATATGCAACGGCGGCGGCAAGCATTGCTCTCAGGTTCACCGTTGGCGTGGTCAGCGGAATGTCCGCGGCTGAATTGCACAATATATAGTGACCGCACGGCGCTGCAATCCGGAGTCGGGCAAGGCTCATATCAAACAGTTCGGCGGCGGTGACTTCCGGCAGGGTCAGGTTGTCAAGGTTTCCGATCAGGGTCAGATCCGGTCCTAGAGACTGTCTGGCCTGGGTCAGATCATCTTTTGAACTGACGGTTACACCCACCAGACCATCCAGACCGGGAAGCAGATCCAGGTTTTGGTTCAAGCGGCCTCCGGAGTGATGCAGCACTTTCGGGCCATCTATCCGTGCAAATGTTTCCGTCAGATGCGGCAGGAACTGCTGAGTAAAAAGGGCGCGCGTGGCAATATCGGACGACGCCATGCTTTCGGTCACAACCAGACAATCGGCTCCCGCCGCCAGCAAAGCGTTTGCCCAATCGACAAAAAAAACTCCGGTATGCCGAAGAAGTTTCAGTGCGATATCCTTATGGAACAGTACCGTTTCCATCCAATTCTCGAGTCCCATCAGCAGCGCCGGCATGATGCATGGGCCAGGCAGCACGCTGATTATCGGCACATTTTTCTTGTAAACAGATGCAAGTTGCCGGGTCGCATCCAGGATAACCGGCAGTCGGCCTGTCTGCCCGGGATCGGGGAGCGGCAAGGCAAGCGCTTGCGCCGCGCTTCCCGCGGCAGGTCGCTTCATGTTTGGAGCCTGAACGGCGCTCCAGGCGGTCTCTCCGCCAAAGGCTTCCGCTAGAGCGCTGTAATCAAAAGCCGTCATCACCAGATCGAAACCGAATTCAGCCTGAAGCGCCTTTTGGCCGGCCACATAAGCGGAGGCGTCACTATACAGGGTGCGCGGATCGGTTCCCGTGAGTTTTGCACCATATGCGCCCAGCACCGCAAATACCGGCGGACGATCAACCGCCCGCCCGGACAAGGTATTCATCACCCGCTGGTATGAGTTCATTGCGCCACCTCTCTTTTAACCTGAGATTGCAGCCGGATGAAAAGCTGATCCGCCCCCACGGCATTATGGGCAGTGCCATCCCCCCCCACCTCTGCCACCAATTCCGGACGCCAGTTGAATACCGCACCGCCTACCGCCAGCTTTATCCGGTCCCTAAGGCCGCGGGCATCGATCAACCGGCGCAGCCTCCGGATGTTCAGGGCGGTGGTCTGCATCATCGCCGAAGCGCCGATGACGCAAGCGTTGACCTCAAGGGCCTTTTTCAGAAACTGCTCGGCCGGCACATCATTGCCAAGATCGTAAACATCCCAGCCCGCGGCAGTCAGAAATAAACCTACGGTTCTCCGACCGAGACTGTGAAAATCATCCTCTATGTTGCCGATCACCACCGCGCCTTTGGTATGCTGATGAACGCCACCCACCGGAAGACAGCGCAAAAGAGCGTCTTCGGCAATTTTTGAGGCGACAAAGCCCTGAGCCAGCGAGATGGCCTCCCCTTCCCACAACCGTCCCAGACTGACGATGGCCGGATCGAGGATATGGGCGATGACCCGCGGAGGATCAACTCCGGCGGCAACCGCACACTCAATGATATCCGCCGCGCCGGCGCGGTCGGCATTGATCATGGCGGTCAGCAACTGATCACTAAAATCGGCGATATTCATGGGATATTTCCTCAACTTCTTACCGGTTCAGCACCCCCCGGCAGAGTGAAACAAAACCTGCTCCCTTTACCTTCCCCCTCCGACTCCACCCAGACCCGACCGCCATGCACCTCAATGATCCGCTTGACCAGCGCGAGACCGATACCTGTCCCCGCACTTTCGGCGTCAAGCTTGTTGAACAGGCCGAAGATGATCTTGTGATATTTTTCATCAATACCGATGCCGTTGTCCCGCACAAAGAAGATGTTTTCATCCGCATCTTTCCGGAGGCCGATTTCCAGGCGCGGTTCCGGCGTATCACCCCTGTACGTGATGGCGTTTTCCACCAGATTTTGCAGCACTTCGGCCATGCGCCGCCGGTCGCAAAAAACCGTTGGAAGCCCCGGTTCCACGGCAACGGTAACCTTATGATTTTTCAAAGGCCCGGCAAGTTGCGCCAGCACATCATCCACCACCAAGTTCATGGCCACCGGTTCCGGTGTATTGATTATCCGGCCGATGGTGGAGAGTTCCAGAAGGTCGCGCAGCAGATCTCCCATCCTGTCGGCGGCGGCGCCGACCCTCTTCAGGTCACCCGCCACCCGCCGATAATTCCCATTTTCAAGATCCTTTTCCATGGAACCGGTGAATCCCTTGATGGTAATAATCGGACTTTTCAGGTCGTGGGAGACGGTGTAGGTAAAGCGTTCCAGCTCGGCGTTTTTTTGTTGCAGCTCTTGTTCATACACTTTTCGTTCGGCGATAAAACGAGCCTGTTGTATATTCCGGTACGCCTTCAGGGACAATTCATTGGCCAGCAGGTGTAGCGCCGTAGCCACCTTGTCTAAACGCTCTTTAGGCATGATCGGAACTTCCGCCGGAGCAGCTCCTAACAATTCCCGGTCAACATCGACCTCATCGGCGTATCCCGGCATCGTCTCTTCGTCCTCCGCTTCGTTTCGGACCTGCCCGATCAGCCAGTCGGCAAGATGCCTGCCGCCGACGGTGATGCTTGCGCCGCCATGCATAAGTCCGCCGCTCATGCATGTCTGAGCAGATAACAGACCGAAATTACTCGGTTTGGTGAGAGGTATTCCCTCGGGGGTGGTGATTATGGATGCTACTCCGGTCGCCTGGGCAAAGGCATCCTGAATCTGCTGCAGTTCATCCAGGTTGAACAGCTCCGTAAAAGTTATAAAGCTGCTGTCCGGGGGCTGTGTCAGTGATGCCAGCCGTTTTTCGATTATCTCCTTATCCCGCTTCCGCTCGGTGATGTCTTCGGAGATACCCAGCAAATATTTCGTGACCCCATCTCCGCCTCGTATGCAGACCTTCCGCGTATGAAGAAACCGCAGACCGTTCTTGTTCGTTGAAATCGGCTCTTCCGGTATGTCCAGTATGCCGGGCTCTCCAGCAAGCACTTCCCGATCCTTGGCCATGAAGTCGGCGGCCTGTTCGGGAGGAAAAAGATTCAGGTTGTTCTTGCCCAGCAACAGCTCCCGGTCATACCCCAGCAGCTCCTCACCGGCGCGATTGAATAAAACGAAACGGAGATCCGTAGCCTCTTTGAGAAAAATCATGAGCGGAACATTCTCGACAACTGCTTCAACCAGGGTTTTCGACTCAACCAGCGCCTCTTCCGTCTGCTTACGCACCTGGATTTCCTTTTCCAGCTCCCAGGTATACCGCGCCGCCTGCCGGAGGACTGTTTTCGCAATGCCATACGTCAGCAGAGCGGTGAATCCCACTGACATAATCAGCAGGGCGATGGTGATACGATTGACATTCGAGGATATTTCATTGGAAAGGGCGCTACAGCTCTTGGAAAAAGAGGTCTCGTAGAAAATCGATTCTTTTCTTGTTTTATCAATTTCCGCGGAGATGGCCGCCTGTTCAGCCTCATCGTTCGTCCCGAGAAATTGTGCGATCAGAACCTTCAATTTTTCCCCCGCCCCGTGAGCGCCGGCGGCATCGGCAACCAGATTTTTCAGAATCGGATTCCGGTACAGAACCTTTATCCTGTTAACGATAATCACCGCCGTTTTATGATCCGTTTCACTGAAGGTTCTTTCCAGAATCCGGACAAATTCAGCATCGGGCGTATCTTTTCGCATGTCAAGCAACCGGCTGAAAACCTTGTTGTAGGATTGAGTAATAGCCATTTTCGCATGAAACGATTCCAGACTCTCCGGATTTTTGTGGTTATGGTACTCAAGGAAAGCCGCCATGGCTTCAACCCGGGAAACCGTGTGGGTTCGCTCAACACGGGCAATAGCGGTGATCATGGTCAGGGTGTTTCCGGCCCAGACGGTTATGGAAATGACGACCAGGAGAAAGACGGCGACGCCGGCGGCATGAAGATACAGTCCGCGAGTTATTGAACCATCGGCAAAAACGATCTTTTTCCCCGGTGAGAGTTTCATGTAACCTCCGAGACCAGCGGAAGTTCAAAGCAAAACGTACTTCCCCTCCCCACCCCTTCCGACTCCACCCAGACCTTGCCGCCATGCATCTCGACAATCCGCTTCACCAGCGCGAGACCGATACCTGTCCCCGCACTCTCGGCATCCAACTTATTGAACAGGCCGAAGATGATCTTCTGATATTTTTCGTCAATACCGATACCGTTGTCCCGCACAAAGAAAATGTTTTTGCCGGCTTCTTTCCGCAGGCCGATTTCCAGGCGCGGCTCCGGCGTGTCTCCCCGGTAGGTGATGGCGTTTTCCACCAGATTTTGCAGCACTTCGGCCATGCGCCGCCGGTCACATAAAACCGTCGGAAGTCCGGGCTGCACGGCAACGGTGACATTGTAACTCTTCAAGGGGCCGGCAAGTTGCGCCAGCACGTCATCCACCAGCAGATTCATAGCCACCGGTTCCGGTTTGTTAATGGCACGGACGATGGTTGAGAGTTCCAGCAGGTCATGGAGCAGATCGTTCATCTTGTCGGCGGCAGCGCCGACCCGCTTCAGATCACCCGCCATCCGCTGATAGTTGCTGTTTTCAAGGTCTTTTTCCAGAGAACCGATGAATCCCTTGATGGTAATAATCGGACTTTTCAGGTCGTGGGAGACGGTGTAGGTGAAACGCTCCAGCTCGGCGACCTTCTGATTCAGCTCTTCCCCCGTACGCTTTTGCTCCGCGCTCACCAGCCGCAGATCGGCAAGCGCCCGGACAATGCTCGGCATCTCAAGCGCCTTGGGTATGATAGGGATGAACAATATCGCTGAAATCACCGAGACCACCATGGTGAACGCCTTTACATATCCTTCCACCCAGTACTCCGGCAGATAGACTGTGTAAGCGGCAAGGAAGTGGGTTGTGCCGCACGCTATGATAAAGAGTCCAAAGCAGAGAAATACCACGAGAAACGGAAGATCTCTTCGTTTGAAGACAAAATAGAGCATGGCAAAAGTAATTGCGTAATAGGCCACTCCGGTTAGAATGTCGGAGACGACGTGAAGCCATACCAGACCAGGTTCCCACGAAAAGCAGAAGCCGTGGGCCATGTAGTCGCCGGTCATACCATGCTTCATTCTCTACCTCCCAATGGCAGCTGCGCGATCCGTGAAATGCCGGGCAGAGTAAAACAGAACCTGCTCCCTTTACCTTCCCCTTCCGACTCCACCCAGACCCGGCCGCCATGCGCTTCAATAATCCGCTTGACCAGCGCCAGACCGACGCCGGTCCCTTCACTTTCGGCATCCAGCTTGTTGAACAGGCCGAAGACTTTTTCATGGTGGCGCGGGTCAATCCCTTTGCCGTTGTCACTGACAAAGAAGACGCACTCCTTCCCCATCTGCCGCGCGCCGATCCGGATGCGAGGCGCGGCCTGATCTCCCCTGTATTTAATAGCGTTTTCGATCAGATTCTGCAGGACCTCCACGATCCGTTTCCCGTCGCCAAGAACAGAGGGGAGATCAGGCTGAATCACAATCTCAACGTGACCACCCGCCAGCGGACCTGCCAGTTGCTGCAGGGTATTTTTAACTAAACGGTTCATATCCAGAGGCAAAGGCTCGTCCATCATCCTGCCGGCGCGGGATAACTCCAGCAGGTCTCTGAGCAGTGACGTCATCTTGTCCGCCGCCCCCTCGATCCTCGTCATGTCCTCCTGGGCCCGCTCGTACTTGCCCGCTTCCAAATCCTTTTTGATCATGCCGGCATACGCCTGTATGGTGATCAGCGGGCTTTTCAGATCATGTGAAATGGTATGGGCGAAACGATCCAGTTCGGTGTTCTTGTCCTGCAGCTCTTGCAGGATCTGCTTACGTTCGGTTATATCCAGCGTTGAACCGACATACCGGACGAGCTTGCCGTTCCGGTCGAAATAAGGATTGGCGCGGTCATGCACCCACCGCACGCCGCCATCGGGCCGCACGATCCTATGTTCAAGCTCGTAGACGGAACCACTCTGAAGAGCGGCGGTGAAGGTTTGGTGGAGCAGGGCCGCATCGTCGGGATGGATACTTGTCGCGAGTATGACGTCATAGGTGGGAGAAGGCCCCTCCGGATTTAACCCATAAATGCAGTATTCCCCTTCGGACCAAAACGTTGCATCAGTATCCGCCATATACTCAAATGCGCCCATCCGTGCAATCCTCTCCCCCTCGGACAGGATATTTTTCATCTTCTCTAATTTCTCAAGGAGTTCCGATTTCGCCTGTTCGCTTTTTTTCAGCGCCATCTGCCGCCGATACGAAAGAACCCAGCCTGAAGCGAACAATACCAGCAGGATCAAGCCTCCCGTGCCCCACATGAGTATCAGCGTTGTCATCGCCCTAGTCCCTTGACAACTCTAGAGTAATCAGACCTCAATGCGAAACTCCGCGCCACTGTCAACGTTGCGGGCCGTCAGCCTCCCGCCCATGTTCTGCTCAATAATCATCCTGGACATATACAGGCCGATGCCGGTCCCTTTGTCCGGACCACGGGTGGTGAAATAGAGATCAAATATCCTGGGCAGGAGATCATCCGGAATGCCGCCGCAATTATCGCGAACAACCAACAGGGAACGACCGTTCTCCCTGGCTATCCGGATCAAAATGCGGGGGTTGACCACACAACGCTCAAGGCAGGTATCCCGTGCATTTGAAATGATATTGAGCAGCACCTGCGCATATTCGTTTGGGTAACCGGTGACGGTCACCTCATCATCGGCCTCAATCTCCACCAGGATGTTATTATCTTTCAGACTCGCCGAGACAAGTTCCAGACAATTGGTGACCGCCCTGCTGATCAAAAAATCGCGTTTCATCTTGTCCTCCCGGAAGAAATTGCGGAAGTCGTCGATGGTGCGGGACATATACAGCAGGGCTTTCATTACTTCGTTGATGTCGCCATGCATCTCCTCACGGGTGAGCGTGCCGGAGTCGTATTCAGCCTGCAGGCTCTGAACAATCAGGGCGATGGCGTTGAGCGGCTGGCGCCACTGGTGGGCAATGTTGCCGATCATCTCCCCCATGGCAGCCATACGATTCTGCTGGATCATCGCCGCATCCCTGCGGCGCAGATCGGCAACCATCTCCACGACTCGCGCTTCCAGATTTTTGTGCAACAGCTTCAGTTCATCTTCCGCAAGCTTACGCTGTTGAATAAGCGACCATTCACGCAAAGAGCGTTGCACAATGCGGGACATTTCGGGAAATATTGCTGCCGATTTGACTACATAATCCAGCGCCCCGGCCTTCATGGCGTCCACTGCCACTTGTTCATTCCCCTGGGAGGTGGTAAGAACCACCGGACAGAGTCTCCTCGCCGTTTCCAGCAGTTCACTGCCGTCTCCGTCGGGCAGACGGTAATCGGTCAGGACAAGATTCGGGGTCAGCCGCGCCATGGCCGCCCGCGCCTGGCTCAGGGTAGCGACAATTTCCAGGCAATACTCTTCCGGAGCATCCTGAAGAGATCTTTTCATCAGATCAGCATGACTACTGTCATCCTCTACCAGCAATATCCGAGGCGCATCCCTGTTATCGGTCAACATTGCTTCCCTCCACGGCTTGGTAACGTACCCCTTATAAAACAACTCCAACCGGGGCGCCTGAACCTGGTCACGCGTGATGCTCTCGCAAATCCCTCCCAAGACGTCATTGCAAGGAGCAAGCGACAAAGCAATCTTTGTAGTTTCATGATGTTAGCGAGATACTTGATTGCTTCGCTTCGCTGGCAATGACGGAATTTGCTAGAGCTTCATGCTTGAACGATGAGTCATTTGCGTTCCTAATAGCCGTTTTCATTCTATCACCAGTTGAGGATAATAACCAACTGGGAAAATTTCGTTGTATTTCCCGCTGTCAAACCGTTATTTTGGAACGTTTCGTGCTTGTTCAAACATATGTTTAAGGCGCCAGTCGTAAAATACCCCATAAGGCGGTGATTTCATGAAGAGTGTACTGATTGCCGATGACGAACCGATCCTCCGGAAGAGCTTAAAAAATAAGCTGAAGGATCTGGGCTTTGCTGAAATTCTGGAATGCGCCGACGGTATTACGGCGGTCTCCCTCTGCCTGGAAAAAATTCCCGACCTGGCAATCCTGGATGTCTCCATGCCGGGAAAAGATGGGATCTCGGCTGCCGCGGAGATCCGGAAGAAGCTGAAGATCCCCATTCTTCTCCTCACCGCCTGCTATGACCCGGAAACGGTGCAGCGGGCCAAGGAGAACGGCATTGCCGCCATGCTCACCAAACCTTTCCGGGATCAGGATCTCCTGCCGGCCATGGAACTGGCTTTTTCCCACGCCGACGAGGTTGATGCGCTGAAGGAAGAGGTTGAGGATCTGAAAGAGACCATCGAAAGCCGAAAAGTTATTGAGAAGGCCAAGGGGATACTCATGCGGTCACGCAAGCTCTCCGAGCCCGAAGCGTTTCGGATGATGCAGAAACTGGCAATGGATAAGCGCAAGAGCATGAAGCAGATCGCCGATGCCGTCATCCTGACCGAATGATGATTAAAAAAGCAGCAGCATTCTCCCGACAAACGACTGCAAAACAACCGGACAACGAAAAATCAGCAAGTTACGACTTGGCACGACGAATGCAAAAGAGAAATCAGCAGCAGTACAACAAAAATTGAATACTCACGGATAGTTCGAGAAAGGCTACACAGACGTACCAATCTCATGGCAAAGGCGCCCTTCGTTAACCACATCGGGGCGCCTTTGCTATTGCCCCGAGTACCTGACAGTCCACGGATTGGTGGACGAAAGGAGTAGGAACATGAGACAGATCGCTATTTACGGCAAGGGCGGCATCGGCAAATCAACCACAACCCAGAACACGGTGGCAGGCTTGGCTTATCTGGGAAAGAAGGTCATGATCGTCGGTTGCGACCCCAAGGCAGACTCCACCCGCCTCATCCTCCACGCCAAGGCCCAGAACACGGTCATGGATCTGGTGCGGGAACTGGGGACAGTGGAGGACCTGGAGATCGAAGACGTCATGAAGATCGGCTACGGCGGCATCAAGTGCGTGGAGTCGGGCGGTCCCGAGCCGGGAGTCGGTTGCGCCGGCCGCGGCGTCATCACCGCCATCAACTTCCTGGAAGAGAACGGCGCCTACACCCCTGACCTGGATTTCGTATTCTATGACGTGTTGGGTGACGTCGTCTGCGGCGGGTTCGCCATGCCGATCCGTGAAGGAAAGGCGGAAGAGATCTACATCGTCTGCTCCGGCGAGATGATGGCCATGTACGCCGCCAACAACATCGCCAAGGGGATTCTCAAGTACGCATCTTCCGGCAAAGTCCGGCTGGCCGGCCTTATTTGCAACGCCCGCAAGACCGACATGGAATTCGAACTGGTCTCCGCCCTGGCGGCTAAACTCGGCACCCAGATGATCCACTTCGTCCCCCGCGACAATCAGGTTCAGCGGGCGGAGATGAGGAGGATGACGGTCATCGAATACTCCCCCGAGCATCCCCAGGCCCAGGAGTACCGGGTTCTGGCGGAGAAGATCCTCAACAACAAGATGCTGGTGATCCCGACCCCTTTGGAGATGGAGGAACTGGAAGACCTGCTCATGGAATTCGGGATCATGGAGGCCGAAGACGAGAGCGTCGTCGGCGTGGTGGAGAAAGCGGCTTAGTGAAAAGGAGATTATCATGTCCCATTCCAATAAAAAGATAGAAGGGATCACCAAGGAATTCACCCAGGCGGTCATCGACAAGGCCCTTGATGTCTATCCCGAGAAAGCGCGCAAAAAAAGGGCGCCACATCTGGCCCCCAATGATCCCACCAGCGGATCCACCTGCGTCAAGTCCAACCGGAAGACGGTTCCCGGTGTCATGAGCGCCCGGGGCTGCGCCTATGCCGGCGCCAAAGGGGTCGTCTGGGGCCCCATCCGCGACATGGTTCATGTTTCCCACGGCCCGGTGGGATGCGGCTGGTACTCCTGGGGAACCCGCCGCAACCTGATGAGCGGCATCAACGGGGTCAACCAGTTCGGCATGCAGTTTACCTCTGACTTCCAGGAAAAAGATATTGTCTACGGCGGCGACAAGAAGCTGAAGACACTCCTTGCTGAAGCCCATGAGCTTTTCCCCCTGGCCAAGGGGATCTCGGTCCTCTCCGAATGCCCCGTGGGGCTCATCGGCGATGACATCAACTCCGTGGCCAAGCAGGCCGCCAAGGATCTTGATATACCGGTCATCCCCTGCAACTGCGAAGGGTTCCGGGGGGTTTCCCAGTCGCTGGGACATCATATCTCCAACGACACCATCCGTGACTACATCATCGGCACCCGGGAATTCGCCGAGCCGTCGTCTCCCTACGACATCTCCCTCATCGGGGATTACAACATCGGCGGCGATGTCTGGAGCGCCAAGGCGCTCCTGGAAGAGATCGGCCTCAACGTCAAGTCGGTCTGGACCGGCGATGGAGAACTGGAGAAGATCGCGGCGACCCATACGGTGAAACTGAACCTGATCCACTGCTACCGCTCCATGAACTACATGTGCAAAGTCATGGAAGAGAAGTACGGCATCCCCTGGCTGGAGTTCAACTTCTTCGGCCCCACCAAGATCCGGGAAAGTCTTCGCCAGATAGCAGAGCGGTTTGACGACACCATCAAGGAGAACGTGGAGCGGGTCATCGCCAAATACGACCCGATCATGCAGGCCATCGTTGACGAATACAAGCCGCGTCTGGACGGCAAGAAGGTGATGCTTCTGGTGGGTGGGCTTCGTCCCCGTCACACCATCGGCGCCTACGAGGATCTGGGGATGGTCTGCGTCGGCTCCGGGTACGAATTCGCCCATGGCGACGACTACGAGCGGACCCAGCCGGAGATGCCCGAAGCCACGGTGGTCTATGATGACCCTTCCGAGTTCGAATTTGAACAGTTCGTCCACGCCATGAAGCCCGACCTCATCGGCAGCGGTATCAAGGAAAAGTACGTCTTCCAGAAGATGGGAATTCCCTTCCGGCAGATGCACAGTTGGGATTACTCCGGCCCTTACCATGGTTACCAGGGGTTCTCCATCTTTGCCCGGGACATCGACATGGCGGTGAACAGCCCCACCTGGGGTCTGGTCAAATCGCCATTCTAAACCTTCTTCACCACGGAGACACGGAGTCACGGAGAAAACCTGATCTGAACTGTTTCGTCTTTCTCCCTGTCTCACTGTCTCCGTGGTGAAACGAATTTTTTCCGGTCGTGCGACGGATTGGTTGCCGGCTGAAAGGAGAACTACCATGAGCGCAGAAGCTGCCGTAAACTACGTTACCGAGACCCCCATGGAGGAAATTGAGCGGGTATCGGCCTGGATCAATAGCGAAGAGTACAAGGAAAAGAACTTTGCCCGTCAGGCCCTGGTCATTAACCCCCCCCACGCCTGCCAGCCGCTGGGAGCCCAGATGGCGGCCCATGGTTTCGAGGGAACCCTCCCCTTTGTCCACGGCTCCCAGGGATGCGCTTCCTACTACCGCTCCACCCTCAACCGTCATTTCCGCGAGCCGGCGCCCGCCGTCTCCGACTCCATGACCGAGGATGGCGCCGTGTTCGGCGGCCAGAACAACCTGCACGAAGGGCTGGAAAACGCCCTTGCCCTGTACAAACCAAAGATGATAGCGGTCTTTACCTCCTGCATGCCCGAGGTCATCGGCGACGACCTCACCGCTTTCATCAGGAACGCCAAGAAAAAAGGGGTCGTGCCGGAAGATTTCCCCACCCCCTACGCCAATACCCCCAGCTTCACCGGGTCGCACATCCATGGCTATGACGCCATGTTGGGGAGCATTCTCAAGTACCTCACCGAGGGAAAACAGATCGAAGGGCGCTGCACCGGTAAACTGAACCTCATCGCCGGCTGCGACTTCAATACCGGCAACTACCGGGAGTACACGAAGATTCTCAAGGAGTTCGGCATCCCCACCACCTTCCTGGCCGACATCTCCGAATCCTTCGATTCCCCCCTGGACGGAACCTACAAGATCTACCCCGGCGGCACCAAGCTGGAAGACGCGGCCGACTCCGTAAACGGCAAGGCGACCATAACCCTGGGCCCCTACGCCACGGCCAAGACCTTCACCTGGATCAAGGAAACCTACTCCGGCGCCCACGTCGCCCTTCCCATCCCCATGGGGATCGCCAAGACCGACGCATTCATCCTCAAACTGTCGGAACTGTTCGGCAAGCCGGTCCCGGCGTCGCTGAAGGCCGATCGTGGCAGGGCCGTGGACGCCATGACCGACGCCCACCAGTACATCCACGGCAAAAAGTTCGCCCTGTACGGCGACCCGGACTACCTTTTGGGGTATGTCTCCTTCCTGCTGGAGATGGGGGGAATCCCCTACCATATCCTCTGCAGCAAGGGGAGCAAGAAGTTTGAGAAAGAGATGCAGGCGCTGCTGGACGGCTCGCTGTACGGCGCGGGGTGCAAGATCTACATGAGCAAGGATCTCTGGCATATGCGGAGCCTCCTCATGACGGAACCGGTGGACGCCATGATCGGCGACACCCACGGCAAGTTCGCGGCCCGTGACGCAAGGATTCCGCTGTTCCGCTTCGGTTTCCCCATCTTCGACCGGGTGAACAAACACCGCTACCCCCTGGTGGGGTATCAGGGCGCCCTCAACATGATTACCGAAATAGCCAACAAGTTCATCGACATCAAGGATGATACCTGCGAGGATCGCTATTTCGAGATGATGCGGTAAGAAAAAGGTGAGAGGTGAAAGGTGAAAAGGGCGGCCCCACACGGGGTCGCCCTTTTTTTACGGTCAGGAGGAACCGCTTCCCAGCCACTCAAGGGTACGCGGAAGTTTTACCGTAAAGGTTGTGCCTCGCCCCACGACGCTTTCCATGAGCAGGGCGCCATGGTGGAGCTTCACGATATCATGGGAGATGCTGAGCCCCAGCCCGGTTCCCTTGCCGGCTTCCTTTGTCGTAAAAAAAGGCTCCATGATGCGTTCTTTAATCTCGTCCGGAATACCACTCCCCGTATCGCTCACCGAGGCATAAACAGAATCTGCGTCGCACCAGCAACGGAGAATAATCTCGCCGGCAGGGGCGATGGCGTGGCCGGCATTCACCAGCAGATTCAGAAAGACCTGACTCAACTGGCCGGGATGACAGAGGAGCGCCGGCGTCTCCCGGTACTCTTTCCGGATAGCGGTGGCGACATATTTCAATTCATTATGAACGATAATAAGAGCGCTTTCCAGACAGTTATGAAGCTGTACCGGTTCCCTCTCCGGTTGATCCATTCGAGAAAAACTCCTCAAATTCCGGACTATGTCCGTAATTCGCGACGTTCCTTCCCGCGTTTCGCTTATGAGCTCGGCGCCGTCGGCCAGAATCTGCTCTATCTTCAGAGTATCTCTGTCTTGCTCAACCATACGGCGCAGGGAGAGCGACAACGCAGGGAGGCACTCCTCCTGAATGATCCGGTCGTAACGAACCACCTGTTCAAAATAGCTGGTTAATACGGACAGATTACCGGCTATGTACCCCATGGGATTATTTATTTCATGAGCGACACCGGCAGCAACCTGTCCCAGGGAAGCCATCTTGTCGTTCTGGATAAGCATCAGATCCTTTTCCCGGTTCTTGGTGACCTCTTCCCTTACTCTCCCTTCAAGCTGCTCCTGCTCCTCCTGGAGCAATTTTTCCACCTTGCGCCGCTCATGGATTTCCTGCTGCAACAGTACCGACTGTTGCGTGACGGCATTCATCATCTTGGCCAGATGGAGCACCGAAGGACGGAACACCAGGAGAAACTCCAACGCCAGCAGGGAGAGCCCGACAAGAAGAATCACCACCTCCATGGTCCGGAGGGAGGTAACCCGTTGCTTGGCTTCGCTGTCCATCCGAAAGGTTATCTTGTCCATGAGGAGAAGAAAGCCGGCTTCGTTGGCCAAAAGAGTTGCCGCCGTCCGCCGGACAAGGGCCGGGTCGACTCCCGACTCCTGACTCCTCCTCAGCAAAAACGCCAACGCGGCAACCATGGCATCATGAGAGGGGGCCATTTCCTTGAAATACGCCAGGAGCTCCGGCGATGTTGTCTGACGGGGGAGCCCCAATCCCTCGTCACCCCGCTGCAGTCCCTGGTGAGCCCTCCGCCATGACCGCAACGATGACTCTATTTCATTCAGGTACGGCTTTTGCTCCGCCGGCGAGGGGAAATAGTGGAGAGCCAGAACACATTTGACCAGACGCTGACTCAGCATCCGCTGGCGGCCGGCAATATTGATCCGTCGCGAATCACTGCTGTTATTCGATGCGATCCGCTGAACCAACAGGGATGACGAGATAAGCGTCAGCGCAATCAGGGAGAAGGCGACACCGTAAAAGAGCTTGATACGGGTTATTTTTTTATCGACAACGAAGATAGCTCCGAATTTTGAGCTTTTTTCACGATTACTGCTCATGGGGGGAGAGTCCATCCGGTCGTATTTTATGCTCGGGATAGCAACGACACAAAAATGAAACATATGAAATATTGTCGGCGCTGTCAATGGAAATAGCGACAGCTACCCTGGAACCCATATCATCGCCTCACGGCAGCGTAATTGCCCTAATTTTAGGCATCAAGACCTCAACTTTAAGCCAAATACGGAAGATGACTACGATAACATACCGAAAAACAAGCATATCTGCTATTGGCACGGGTTGTGCTAAGAAGTTATCAGGATGACAACCAATCCCAACAAAGAGTATCGGCAAAGACGCCGACCTGCATCAATTCATGCTGGTCGGCGCTTTTTTAATCATCACGCTCATGTAAACCCGAGGTGACTTTATGGCTAAACCGGATTACTACGATGTCACCGACTGCGACACCAACGACAAGGGGGCGCCGAAATTCTGCAAGAAATCGG
This sequence comes from uncultured Desulfuromonadales bacterium, assembly GCA_903929485.1. Lineage (GTDB taxonomy): Bacteria > Desulfobacterota > Desulfuromonadia > Geobacterales > CAIOGM01 > CAIOGM01. The sequence goes on along the minus strand of CAIYUY010000173.1, from coordinate 35,305 downwards.
AGCCGGGCGAAGGGGCGGAACGGAGCTGCGCCTATGACGGCGCCCGGGTAGTCCTGATGCCGGTCACTGACGTGATCCATCTGGTGCATGGCCCCATCGCCTGCGCCGGCAACTCCTGGGACAATCGGGGGGCCCGCTCCTCGGACTCACAACTTTACCGCCGCGGTTTCACCACCGAGATGCTGGAAAATGACGTGATATTCGGCGGCGAAAAGAAACTCTACCGGGCGATCCTGGATCTGGCGGACCGCTACGCCGGCGAAGCCAAGGGAATGTTCGTCTACGCCACCTGCGTCACCGCCATGACCGGCGACGACGTGGAGGCGGTCTGCACGGCGGCCCAGGAAAAAGTCCCGTTTCCCATCATCCCGGTGAACACCCCCGGCTTCATCGGCGACAAGAACATCGGCAACCGGCTGGCCGGAGAGATCCTCTTCAAGTATGTCATCGGAACCACCGAGCCTCCGACCCTGGGAGAATACCCCATTAACCTCATCGGCGAATACAACATCGCCGGCGATCTCTGGGGGATGCTCCCGCTCTTCCATAGACTGGGAATTCAGATTCTCTCCTGCTTCTCCGGCGACGCCAAGTTCGAGGAACTTCGCTATGCCCACCGGGCAAAACTGAACATCATCATCTGCTCCAAGAGCCTCACCAACCTGGCCAAGAAGATGCAGAAAACCTACGGCATGCCGTATCTGGAGGAATCTTTCTACGGCATGACCGACACCGCCAAGGCGCTGCGGGACATAGCCATCGCCCTGGATGATGCGGTGAACGGCCTGGAAAAACGGACCATGCAGGAGCGGGTGGAGCGACTCCTGGAAGAAGAAGAGGAGAAATGCCGCCAGCGACTGGCCCCCTACCGGGAGCGACTGGAAGGGAAAAAAGCGGTCCTCTTCACCGGAGGTGTCAAGACCTGGTCCATGGTTAACGCCCTGCGGGAACTGGGAGTGGAAATCCTGGCCGCCGGAACCCAGAACTCTACCCTGGAAGATTTCTACCGGATGAAAGGGCTGATGCACCAGGACGCCAAAATCATCGAAGATACCTCCACAGCGGGACTCCTGGCGGTCATGGCCGAAAAGATGCCTGACCTTATCGTGGCGGGAGGAAAGACCAAGTTCCTGGCGCTGAAGACCAAGACCCCATTTCTGGATATCAACCATGGGAGATCACACCCCTACGCTGGGTACGAGGGGATGGTGACCTTTGCCCAGCAGCTGGACATGACGGTGAATAACCCCATCTGGCCGACCCTCAACGGACCGGCGCCCTGGGAAAAATCTCCCGTGGAGCTGGCTTCAGATCTGGCCATGAGCGCCGCGCATGGCGCAACGTTCCTGGCGCTCCCCATGCCCTCCGCCGATTCGCTTCGTTCCCCCCACGGCAACGGCAAGGCAAAGGCAGCCACGGTAAACCCCCAAAAAAACTCTCCGGCCCTGGGGGCGACTCTGGCCTACCTGGGAATAGACCAGATGCTGGGGCTCCTTCATGGGGCACAGGGGTGCTCCACCTTCATCCGGCTCCAGCTCTCGCGCCACTTCAAGGAGTCCATCCCCCTTAACTCCACCGCCATGAGCGAGGAGACCGCCATCTTCGGCGGATGGGAGAACCTGAAACAGGGGTTGAAAAGGGTCATGGAAAAGTTCCACCCCGCGGTGGTGGGGGTCATGACCTCCGGCCTTACCGAGACCATGGGGGATGACGTCAGGAGCGCCATCGTTCACTTCCGGCGGGAGAACCCGGAGTATGATCATATTCCCGTCATTCACGCCGCCACCCCGGATTACTGCGGGTCGCTCCAGGAAGGATACGCGGCGGCGGTGGAGGCCATCGTCGCCACCATCCCCACCCCCTCTCCCCTGGTGGGAGAGGGTTGGGGTGAGGGGGAATGGATCATTCCCGGCCAAGTCAACTTCCTCCCCGGCGCCCATCTGACACCGGCGGACGTGGAGGAGATGACGGAAATCATTCAATCCTTCGGGCTGACGGTTCTTACCATTCCCAACATTGCCAACGCCATGGACGGGCATATCGACGAGGTGGTCTCCCCCCTCTCCACCGGCGGCATCACGGTGGAAGAGATCCGGAAAGCGGGACGAAGCATTGCCACACTCTATCTGGGTGATTCACTGGCCAAGGCAGGAGGGATCATGACGGAAAGATTCGGCATGCCGGTTCATGGTTTCACCTCACTGACCGGAATCAGGGAGACCGACCTCTTCATGGAAACCCTTGCAGCCATCTCGGGGAGGGCGATCCCGGAAAAGCACCGTCGGTGGCGGAGTCGGCTCATGGACGCCATGGTTGACAGCCACTACCAGTTCGGCAACAAGAAGGTGGCCCTGGCTCTGGAAGCGGATCACCTGAAGGGAATGGGCCGCTTCCTGGCGGGGATGGGGTGCGAGATCCAGTCGGCCATCTCCGCCACCCGGACCCGAGGGTTGGACGTAATCCCCGCAGGCAATCTCTTCGTGGGAGATCTGGAGGACCTGGAGACGGCGGCCATTGGGGCGGACCTCATTGTGGCCAATTCCAACGGCCGCCAGGCGGCGGCCAAACTGGGGATAAAGGCGCACCTCCGGACCGGCCTCCCGGTCTTCGACCGCCTGGGCGCACATCAGAAGGTTTGGGTGGGGTATCGGGGCACCCTCAACCTGATATTCGAGACGGCGAATCTGTTTCAGGCCACCGCCACCGAGGCGCAGAAACTGGCCCACAACTAAAAACTCTCACCACGGAGACACGGAGACACGGAGAAAGAGTTTTAACAGGGATAGACGGGATAAACAGGTAAAAATCATACCCAAGCACTATTCCTGTTTTTCAAGAAACATGTCTCCTGTTCATTCGTCCCTCCCTGTAACGAGCGACTTAAGATTTCTCCGTGTCTCAGTGTCTCCGTGGTAAAAAAGGGGTTAACCATGAAAATTGCATTTACCAGTTCCACCGGCGAGAACATCGATCAACACTTCGGCCAGACGGAAAGCTTCATGATCTGGGAGGTAGGTCCTGATGAGGCGCACTATCATGAGACTTTGACGGTGGGGGCTCATGGGCATGATGAGGAAGACCGGATTTCCGCTCGGGCGAAGATCCTCACGGAGTGCGCCATTGTCTATACCATGCAGATCGGCGGCCCGGCGGCGGCCAAGCTGGTAGCCCAGAAGATCCACCCCATGAAGACCAATGCCGTAGTCAATCTACTGGAAACGGTGGAGCGGATACAGGAAGTGCTGCGAAACAATCCGCCACCATGGCTCCGGAAGGCAATGAACAAGGATAAAGTCGTGTCGTTCACCGAAGAAGATGAACCGTAAGGGCAATTCATGAATTGCCCCTACATCCCAAAACAGAACCACTACACGGAGGAAAGACGATGGCCTACATCACAGGACTCACCCGCGACAAGAAGGAATGGACCCCGGAATACGCCATGACCCTGGACGAAGAACTCTGCATCGGCTGCGGCCGTTGTTACAAGGTCTGCGCCCACGATGTTCTCAGCTTTCAGGAACTGGACGAGGATGACTCGGCCAAGATGTTCATGCGGCTGGAAAATCCCGGTAACTGTATCGGCTGCGGCGCCTGCGGTCGCACCTGCGCGAAGAAATGCTTCACCTTCGCGCCGGTGGAGGCTTAAAAAGAGTGAAGGGTGAATAGAACCAGTGAAAGGTGAAAAGTGAATGGTGAATAAAACCAGTAAAACCTTGTGAAAGTGAATAACGGATTTTAGATTATTTTCACCTTTCACCTTTCACTTTTCACAGTTTTTGCACTTTTCACTCTTCACACTTCACACTTTCCCGGGGGTCCCATGCTCATCGCCGTTGCTTCACGAGATGGAAGAGAGATTAACCAGCATTTCGGCCATGCGGAGCGTTTTCTCGTCTATGACGTGAACGGGACGGAGGTCAAGCTGGTGGACGAGAAGAAGTTTGAACGGTACTGCACCTATGATCAGGGTCATCCACTGCGGGCTCCGGTGCTAAGGGCCATCGTCGATTCTCTGGGAGAGTGCCATACCGTGGTCTGCGCCCAGATCGGCCAGGGGCCGCAGATGGAACTGGAGCAACTGGGGATCGAAACCTTTGTGGCCGACGGCCCCATCAAGCCGACGCTCATGGAATTGGCCAAGCTGCTGTAATGAAACCATGACGAGTCAATCATTCAATAACTGCAACCTCCCCCCTTGGGTCATTGCGTCGCGCCATTTCAACGAGCATCCCCAGCCCATTGAGATTCAGGGTGTGCGCCAGGCCAACCGGTTCCTCTTCGGCAGACTGGACGGGATGGACGATCCGGAAGAGCGCGCCATCACCTTCAGCGACTACGTTTCGGTAAAATTCCAGCTCCATCAGTGGGAGAACCAGGCCACCCCCTCGGCGCGCAAGAGCCTGAAAAACAGCTATCTTCGGTATCTCCGGGGGTGGATGATGGACTCCAATTCGGTGGAGGGGGCGGTGCTTAAAGGGTGGGTGGAGAGCCGGATGGGGCTTCCCCCCACCTTCCATAAGATTCCCATCCCCGGCGTCCATTCCCAAGAGTACATGACCTTTGCCATGGATCGGAACTCCGGCAGCAAGCGGACCAGCGCCATTAACTCCCAACTGGATCTCCTCTACGAATTCTGCCAGTACGAACTGGCCCGTAGGTTTCCCGGCAAGGAGATATTCACCCTCTTCCGCGGCACCCAGGACGCCAGCGAGCACGAGATCCTGGAGCAGTTGGGAAAACGAGAACAGATCGTCCGGCTGAACAATCTGGTATCCATGACCTGCGATGAAGAGCGAGCCTGGGAGTTCGGTTCCGTCGTCTGGGAGATGAAGACCCCCACGGCCAAGGTCTTCTTCTTCGACAAGCTCTTTCCCTCCAGCATCATGAAGGGTGAAGGAGAGTATCTGGTGGTGGGGGGGGAGTACCGGGTAAGAAGGGTGATGTGCACGGTGTAGGGGCGAACGGCGTTCGCCCAAGACTTCGCAAAAGTTCCTGCCTTTACACCCCGGAGAAACGATGGTAAAGTGAAAGCAGAAAACGCTTTACCCTGTGGAGGTCTCTCATGTCGCTTGCTGTTACCATGAGCCGCAAAAACCAGATCGTCGTGCCGCGTGAGGCGCGAGAAAAGCTTCACCTCAAGGCAGGGGAGCAGTTTCTGGTCCTCTGCAAGGAAGACCGGATAGTGCTGATTCCGAAGCCTCGCAGCTTCGTTGAAAAAATGGCGGGTCTTCACAAGGAAGTGTGGAAAGGGACGGATACAAAGGGAGATCTCAATGAACAGCGAGAAAGCTGGCAGCCGTGAAATCTCTACTGGCGCGACATCGTCTCATAGCCTTGGACACGTCGATCTTCATCTATCACTTCGAAAACCATCCTGATTATGTACGACTGACTACCGAACTTCTGAACACTGTTGAAAAGGGCACCATTCGGGCTCTTGCCTCTGAGTTGACTCTTCTGGAAATCCTCGTTCGCCCCCTCAAGCTTGAGCTACAGGATGTCGCCGATGACTACGAGATCCTGCTTACCGAATTTCCCAACCTGGCCCTCATTCCCATTTCCCGGAGCATCATCCGTCACGCCGCGACGTTAAGGGCTCAGTACGGTTTTCGGACTCCCGACGCAATCATCATCGCAACAGCTTTTGCCGGAAACGCGACCCTGCTCGTCACCAATGACAAGGCCTGGAAAAAATTGACCGGCATGGAAGTACTCTACCTCTCTGATTTGCTGTAACTCTGTTCGCGCAAAATTGTTGAACGTAAAGGGGATAAAGGGAGAAGAGTGAGGAAGGGACAATCTCGGGCAGTGGTGGTTAAGGGAGTTGGGAGAGAGTAAACATCCGGATATTTCGTAGGGGCGAAGCAAAAGCCTTATCTGCTTCGCCCGTATTGCCGCAATAATCAGACATTCAAAAGTCGGGCGAAGCAGATGAACCTTGCTTCGCCCCTGAACCATGAAAAGATGAATCAACGAGCGCTCATTCTCCGTCGCACATATCCCACCACGCCGAGGCTGATCCCCAGGAGGAGATAGGTTGAGGGTTCTGGAACGACAGAAAACTGTCCGGAACGAACAGCGATGGCGTTCCAAGAAAAGGATGGAGTAAAATACATCTGTTCGCCGTTGGTGGGTTGAAAGGCCCAGTTATTACCTGTTGTTAGATACCCCGTGCCTGAACAGTACCAATAATTCCCTTTGAGATTATTGAAACTTCCGGTCTTGACAAGTCCAACGCCAGACAAAGCATTACCGCTGGTATCAACGGCACCTTTGTTCCCCAACTCAGTGTAGTACAGGTGACCCAACTCGGATGATGTAATATTATACCCGGCGATGGTTGTACCATCATAACCTCTATAGACAACTGGCCCATCAACAGTGCTCGGCAGCCGCCAACTATTCACGCCCCAATCTATATTTATACCGGGATTCAGATGATAGGTGACTGCCCCCAGAGCGTTCAGCCCAGCCGCCCAGGACAACTGTGTAGACCAGTCACCGGGAGTATTGGTGTAGTCAAGCCAGACAAAAGAAGGTAGACCGTCAGCTACCGAACCAGTGTCATAAATTAAATTGTACCCCGTACCCACTCCGCCAATATCCGCCGTGCCGATTACCTGAACGCTCGCCTGCGCCGCTCCCGCCATCACTGACATCAGTAACGCCATGCTTACTACTGCTTGTGCCATTCGTTTGTACATACTGCCTCCTCCAAGGGAAATTGCCCGTTTGTGGCGGGATAATAGAGTCGGGATAATGCAATCATCCCGGTTTCGTAGGGGCGAACGGCGTTCGCCCAGAATCAGAATCGTCATTTCCCCAATTTTTCATTGGTAACACGTGCTTTTCAATGCGGGCGCATGCCATGCGCCCCTACATGAACAATGTTTTCCTTTCGCGCCCTGAACGCAAAAAACCGGCGTCGAAGGGCATGATCTGCTCCCGCGACGCCGGTTTTCAGGGCGTTGAATATGAATAATGGCGACTACATGATTATGGTCGGTCGGTCGGTCGGTCGGTCGGTCGGTCGGTCGGTCGGTCGGTCGGTCGGTCGGTGCAAGATAGTGGCCATGTCAAGTCCCAATTATTTTAATTAATATTGCCATGCAAGTTATAAGCCAACAGTTAGCAACCAACTATCAGCCAGTTAGCCCTCTCCTCCCATGAGAAGAGCAACGCAATGTAAAGAAGTCCGACAGCAGCCACCCTCCTACCGTCGGATTCCTTTACACTCTTTCGCACGGTACGATTAGTTTTGGTTCAGCGCCACCGTGCGTGCCCCGTCCCCCCTTGAACCTCCCCTGCAATGCGTCAAACGCCTTGCGCGCCGCTTGGAAGACGAGCAGTTGCAACCGGAACCCGTCGGGGATCCGCTCAAGGTCTATGGCATGCACCTTGCTCAGATCCGCTGCACCGCCAATTGATGTTGTAGCGAACGTCAAGGATTTCGTACCCCGCCGAGCGGCGTTCTTCAACCAGGGCCAGTGAACCGTAACGGGCATCCTGCAGCCAGTGGCGGTGTGGCGCGTCGTAGGGGGAGTTGATAATAAGGGAGGCGGGATGAGTCATGAGAGGTTCAAATGCGCTTTTGGCCGGTCAAAACCTGCCATCCTCAGCATCTTTTCTTGTTTGGTGGTCGGCCGCAGATCGACTCCTTTTGATGCAATCCATTGAAATGGCGTGAGAGATTCCGTAGCGGCGGCCAGTGTCAGTGCTTTTAACCGTCCATTTTCGGGATCGTTAAGAAACATTTTAAGCCATTGCAATTTCTGTATCATCGTCACTATCTCCGAAGTCTCTGCAGGATGTACCTCAATCCAGATCGCCACTTCCTTTGTTGACACAGCAACATAACCAATTCCGTAATCCCATCGAGGCGAGGTTGGTTGGGTTAATTGAAGCGCCGCATCTAGATCAATGCTGCCGATAAATCTCCGTGGATCTTCACTGGAGACTCTTTTAGAATTATTCCCAAGAGCCGTTAAGCCAACTTTATAAGATGTTCGGATGGCAGCAGTTCCATTTTCTATCGCTGACTTAAATTCCATCACAGCCCCTCTGCCCGGCGAGCTACTTTCGCGACGACATCACCGATGTGAGAAGAGAATTCTGTCAGACCACCCCACCCGGATTCGTCCTCATTTTCTGAACCGGGGTCAAGAGTAGAAATATCCCGTACTTCCCCGTCACGGCCGAAGGAGTAGACCTTCATCTCCTTGTTTAACCCGGCTTCAGCAAGTGATTTGATATCGGCATCGTAAGTAACATCAAAAATACTGAGCACATCTTGTGGAGTGCCCCCCTTTCTCTTCAGAAACTGAAGCGCCCAAACGACATCCAGAACATGGGGTGAATGGGTAGACAGACATACCCGATATCCGCGCGACAGGAGATCGAGCAGTAATAAAAGGACTGTCGAAATCGCATTGGGATGCAGCCCCATTTCCGGCTCTTCAATGACAACCCAATCGAGTTTATTTTTTTTCGCCACTTTCGACGGAGGCATTAACCAATAAAGTCCCAAGAGTAGCGGCACGAATTCACGTTGGCCGGCAGACCAGACCAGATAGGGCAAACCTTTTTCCTCTCCGGGTTTACCGAGAACAAATTGCTTTTGCATTTTTACCAGGGATGTTCTCAGATCAAATCCGCCAAAAATATGCTTTGAGAGAAGGTCCCTTTCTACTTTTTTGAGACGACTCTCCTGAGGGAACAGCTCGGGGTTACGACCAAACTCATTTTGGACCAGTTGATGGAGCTTTTCACTGAATTCACGTAAAGCAAACGGATCACCGGAGCGGTAAACTCCAAAGGGCTGAGTCGTACCGTCACGAAGACTCATGACCCGTTGTGCGGGGACAAAAAAAAGTCGTTCATCTTTTTCTATTCGCCTCGTCCCCTTGGCATAACTCTCCAAATTGACTACTTTTCCATCAACTTTAAGCAGACTTGAACCTTCTTCCCAGATCCCTGACATCCCCTCTCCGAAATAGAGTTCGAGAAAATTATCAAGATTTCCTTCCCAATCGATCCCGAATCGCTTGAATTCACTTTGAATAGAAGGCACATCCGCAACCAGTTTGAGTAATTGCAGAAAAATGCTCTTACCGGTAGCCTGGGGACCAACAAAAACCGTCAAGTCACCGAATGTGACATCGGCTTTTTTAATCTGACCGATATTACTAACCGTGATGCGTTTCGGTGTCATAGCTCCTCCAACAGAATGATCTTCAAACTCTCGATACCCCGATCATCCACGCCTCAGGTAAACTCTGTTGTTTTTCGCATATATCCCCTGAAGAGTCAAGGAACCTGCAAGAGTGGTGAGGGCGAGGGAGCGAAAGAGAGAAAAAGGGACATTTGCGGGGGTGGCGGTGGTCAAGAGAGTTGGGAGAGAGTAAACATCCCGGTTTTCGTAGGGGCGAACGGCGTTCGCCCTGAATCAGAATCGGCGTTCGCCCTGAATCAGAATCGGCGTTCGCCAGATTTACCCTTAACAATACGTGCTTTTCAAAACGGGCGCATGCCATGCGCCCCTACGGAAACAACGAGAAAAAGGGCGACGCATGCGTCGCCCCTACGGTTATAAATCGTCACCCCGTCACTCCCCTCCCATAGGGTGACAACCTCAACAGCTCCTCCGCCAGACGAGTGATCTCGTTCATAAGATTCTTGTCCATCTTTTTCCGCCACCGCTGGGGGATCGACTCTTCGCCGTAGTAGGCGCCGGCCAGGGCCCCCACGATGGCGCCGGTTGTGTCGGCATCCCCCCCCTGATTCACCGTCCCCACCAGGCAGCTCTCGAAATCCTTCCCCCGAAAAAAATGATGAAAAACCGTCTGCATGGTGTCCACCACATAACCGGAGGCGAGACCGCGATAAGGGTCAAACTTGAATTGGGGATGCTCCCCCAGAAGGGTTTCCAGTTCCCGACGAAGGCGACTCTTGGAGGCGGAGTCGAAACAGAGCTGCACGAGCTTCCCCAGCCAGACACAGGCGGCGTCGGAGAGAAGATGATTATGGGTGATCCGGGCCTGAGCCACGGCATACTCCCGAAGAAGTTCATCATCCCCCGCTGTCAGGATCGCCACGGGAAGAAGCCGCATGACCGCGCCGTTCCCTCCATCCCACTCGTTATAGGGGGTCTCCAACTGTCCCTTAAGCATGAAGTCGCGGATGCCGCGACGACAGGTGTCACCCACATCCACCGGCTTCGACTTGAGCCACCGGGCAAAATGCTGGGCAATGGCGGTCAAATCCCATCCCCGAGAGGAGACCACGGCCCGGGCGATGCAGAGAGCCATGTCCGTGTCATCGGTTACCTGCCCCGGCTTGAGCCGCAGCCACCCTCCCCCCACAATCTCTTTGAGGAGACCATACTTGGCCTTGATCTCGCCGCTTGTCATGAATTCCACCGGCGCCCCAAGGGCGTCACCGATGGCAAGGCCGAGGAATGCTCCCCGCGCCCGATCCCTCACTTCTTCATACCGGAGTGTAGCTCGCATGGAGGTTGGCAATGCAGAATACGTGCCTCTTTGGAAACAGGTTTGGTTTATTCATCCAAGATCAGGAACAAAGAGTCCATAACCCTGCAATTTGTATATGCTTTAACGATGCCCTCGCAAATTCTCCCTCAAGATGTCATTGCGAGGAGCGAAGCGACGAAGCAATCTTAGTAGTTTTAGGATGTTAGTTAGATACTGGATTGCTTCGCTTCGCTCGCAATGACAGAATTTGCGAGGGCATCAACTCATTGTGGTCTCTGTGACTCTGTGGTGAACAACTCTTACTTGTTTGAAAATCCGACTACTTCTGCCTAAACAACAGGCAGTAGGACTTCAAATCATGCAGTTCATTCAATCCATTATCCGCCCGACCGACCAATATTGTGCAAAAAACAACCAGTTAGCAAGACGGCACTTTTGGCACGATTTCTGCCTACTGAGAAGTTGTACGCAACGACGCGTCCCACAACGGCACCGCGGCCCGACGAGATTATTTCCGACGGGTAGTTTTAATTTCGGCGCTGAAGGCAGCCGAAGAGGAGGCACCAATGGCTACGGCATGCAACGGCAGAAAAAATATTCAGGGGCACCCCTGCTTCGGCGGCAATCACCACAAAAACGGCAGGATGCACCTGGCAGTCGCCCCCGTCTGCAACATCAAATGCGGCTACTGCACGAGGAAGCATGACTGCGCCAATGAATCGCGCCCGGGGGTCACCAGCAAGATCCTGACACCCCAGGAAGCTCTGGAAAAAGTCCGCACCGTCATGGCCAGCGATATTCTGGGCCCCATCATCAAGGTCATCGGCATCGCCGGACCCGGTGATCCCCTGGCCAACGAGGAGACCTTCGAGACCTTCCGACTCATCGGCAGTGAGTTCCCGCACCTCATCAAATGCATGAGCACCAATGGCCTCCTCCTCCCGGAGAAGATCGACCTCCTCCAGGAGATCGACCTGCACAGCCTCACCGTCACCATCAATGCCCTGGAGCCGGAGGTGGCCGGCAAAATCTACTCCTATATCACTTACCACGGGAAAAGGTATACCGGCACGGAAGCGGGGAAGATCATCATCGCCAACCAGCTTGAAGGGCTGAAGCGGGCGGCGGAATACGGCATGACCATCAAGGTCAATACGGTGCTCATCCCCGGACTCAACGATGATCAGATCCCGCTTATCGCCGCCAAGGTCAAGGAGTTGGGGGCCTTCGTCATGAACGTCATGCCGCTCATCCCCCAGGCCGATTTCGCTCAGGTTATCCCCCCGGAACCGGAACTTTTGGAGAGCATCCGGAGTGAGAATGAGAAGATCATCGGCCAGTTCAAGCACTGCCGGCAGTGCCGGGCAGACGCCGTGGGGCTCATCGGCCAAGACGTCCTCGTGGGTGAAGGCGGCTGCTCCGCCTGAACTTAAGCTTGTCATCCTGAGCGAAGCAAGGATCTGCTTGAAAAACAGAAGCAGATTCTTCGCTATCGCTCAGAATGACAACCTATTTTTATTGTCTTGTTTCTTGCCTGTCATCCTGAACGGAGTGAAGATCTGCTTGTCACGGCAGCAGACTCTTCGCTATAGCTCGAAATGACAAGAGAGTTAACCGAAATGACAACCGACAGATTCCGCCATGACGATATCGCTGAATTCCTCCTCCTGGCCGCCGGTGAGGGGTGGATCTCGGACAGGTGGGAGCTGGATCTCCTCCGGAACTCCTTTCCCCAGGGTTGCCTGGTGAAGAGGATAAAAACGGTTCCGGTTGCCTTCATCACCACACTCCGCTACCGCCGAAGCGGCTGGATCGGCAATCTTTTGGTCCGTCCGGAACAGCGCAGACAAGGAATCGGAGCGGAACTGATGAAAAAAGCCGTGGAGGCGCTGAAGGATGCGGGGGTGGAGACGATCTGGCTCACCGCTTCCCCTTTGGGAAAACCACTCTACGAAAAATTGGGATTTAAAGAAATCGACCGGATTGACCGCTGGATCGGTGAGAATTTCACGGTGACGCCTCCGCCGGGGAGACAGGAAATTTCGGACGACATGGTAACCCTTGACGCCACCGGCTGGGGTGACCGGCGAGAACTCCTCCTGACCTCCTTGGGGGTGGAAGGGAACGCCATCAAAGGAGAGGATGCCTTTATGATAACCAGAACAGTCTCCGGAGCGCAACAGATCGGACCATTGGCGGGAACCGCTCCCGCCGCCGTGACACTACTTGAGCGGTATCTTGCGCCGGCGGTGGGGGGAGAGCGGATCTGCCTGGACATCCCTCGGGGAAACAGAGTCATGGGGAGCTATCTGGAGCGAAAGGGGCTAACCTGTAGCGGCGCCACGGTGCTGATGTACCAAGGGGAAATGCCTGCATACAAGCCGGAGTTCATCGGCGCCTGCGGCAGCATGGGGAGCATGGGGTAAAAGGAGGCGCCGGATGGAAACAGCAACAATCATCATCGATGACACGACCCTGCGGGACGGCGAGCAGACCGCCGGAGTAGTTTTTTCCCGCCGGGAAAAGATCACCATCGCCCGGATGCTGGATTCCATCGGCGTCGGGGAGATCGAGTGCGGGATTCCTGCCATGGGAGACGAAGAGCGGGCCGATATCAAATCGTTGGTCGACCTGGGACTTGCCGCCCGCCTCCTCACCTGGAACCGGGCGCTGATCCCCGAGATCAAGGCAAGCATCGCCTGCGGCGTACAGGCCGTGGACATCTCACTTTCCGTTTCCGACCAGATGATCGCCCACAAACTTCGGACCAATCGCGCCGGGGTGAAGGAGCAGCTGAAAGTGGCGTTGGGCTTCGCCAAGACGCACAACCTCTACGTCTCGGTGGGGGGAGAAGACGCCGGCCGGGCCGATCTGAATTTTCTCGTGGAACTGATGGAGATCACCCGATCCCTGGGTGGCGATCGGTTCCGGTTCTGCGATACCCTGGGAATGATGGATCCTTTCACCATGTTCGACAAGATCTCCTTTCTCCGCCGGATGGTGCCGGAGGTGGATATTGAAGTCCATACCCATAACGACCTGGGGATGGCCACCGCCAACGCCATAGCCGGCATCAAGGCCGGGGCCCGCTATGTCAACACCACCATCAACGGCCTGGGAGAACGGGCCGGCAACGCGGCGCTGGAAGAGGTGGTGATGGGACTCAGACATGCCTGCGGGATCGAAAGCGGCGTCAACAGCCACCGCTTTCGCGAGATGTCGCTCTTTGTGGCCAAGGCTTCCCAGCGCCCCCTTCCGGTTTCAAAACCGGTGGTGGGGGAGCGGGTTTATGCCCATGAATCGGGACTCCATGCCGACGGCATCATCAAGGATCCCCGTAACTACGAAGGATTCAACCCGGCGGAGGTGGGGATGGCGCGCAGCATCGTGGTGGGAAAACATTCAGGCGCCAGCGGCCTCATTCAACGGTATCTGGGAATGGGGATCACGGTGGATCGCCTCCGGGCCGAACTACTGCTGGCTCGCGCCCGCGCCTTGGCCGGACGGCGGAAACGGGCCCTCACCACCCGGGAGCTGATGGCGCTTTATCTGGAACCGGAAACAGTACCGGCGGCAGCCTGAAGGAGAGAAATCATGTGCGAACACGGAACCGCGGATTCATATATCACTCTTGCCCAGGCGGCGGCGCTCCTGAAGACCACCGAGACTCGGGTGCTCATGATGCTCAAACGAAAGGAGCTCTGGGGAAAACTTGAAGGTGACGCCTGGCTTGTGGAACACAAATCCTTGCAAAGTTGCACCCCCTCCTCCCCCGCCCATGGTGTCACCCACTGCTGCGGCAGCGGTTGCGGCGGCTGCGGGGATTGAGGAGTAGAGCGCCATTGCATCTTATTTCATCATGGCGGGTCACCTTTTTAAGCAACGACAGAAAAACCATGCGGCCAACCCCACGGTAAAACGTCATAATATGCTTGAATAGCATACTTTTTACGTGTACCTTCGTTGGCATTACTGTTGCTAGTCACAATCCATACTGTTTTTGCATCCATCGCTTCTGAGGAGCCAGCATGAACAACCATAACGGGTCCTCGGGGAATAAACCCCGTATCTCCTTTCACGAATTCTACGACGACGACTTTACCCCACGAGCACACTACCGCCCCTTGTGGGATCACATCAGGGCCACGGGACAGAACTCCCTGGAGGTGAAGGCCCACGAGTCTCAGCTTGCCCTCCAGACCGAAGGGGTGACCTTCACGGTCTACGGCGAATCAGACGAGGGGATCGAACGGATCTGGCCCTTCGACCTGATCCCCCGGATCATCACCGCCATGGAGTGGGAAAAGATCGAATCGGGGCTCAAGCAGCGGGTCAAGGCTCTGAACCTCTTCCTCAACGACCTCTACACCGACCAGAAGATCATCAAGGACGGGGTCATTCCCCCCGAGCTGATCTATCAGGGGAAAGATTTCCGGCGGGAGATCATGGGAATCACCCCCCCCCAGGGAATCTACACCCATATCAGCGGCATCGACCTCATTCGGGCCGAAGACGGTGAATACCTGATCCTGGAAGACAACCTCCGTACCCCCTCCGGCGTCTCCTACATGATCGAGAACCGGGTCATCGAACGGCGGATCATGCCGGAATTTTTCGACAAGTACCGGGTCAGGCGGGTGGACCACTACCCCGCGCTCCTCCTGGACGCCCTCCGCTCCCTCTCCCCCCGGGGGAAGGATAACGCCGAGGTGGTGGTGCTGACGCCGGGGGTTTACAACTCCGCCTACTTCGAGCATACCTTCCTGGCCAAGGAGATGGGGGTGGAACTGGCCGAAGGCCGCGACATGGTCACCATCAACGATATCGTCTACCTGAAGACCACCACCGGCCTGCAACGGGTGGACGTGATCTATCGCCGCATCGACGACGACTTCCTGGATCCGCTCATCTTCCGCTCCGACTCCACCCTGGGGATCGCCGGGGTCATCAACGCTTGGCGGGCCGGGAACGTGGCGCTGGTAAATGCGCCGGGAAGCGGCATCGCCGACGACAAGGCGGTCTACCCCTACGTGCCGGACATCATCCGCTATTACCTGGGACAGCAGCCGATCCTGAAGAACGTCCCCACCTACCAGATGACCAACCAGCAGGATCGGGAATATGTCTTCGACAACATGGAGGGGATGGTTATCAAGGCGGTGAGCGAGTCCGGCGGCTACGGGATGCTCATGGGACCTGCCTCCACGCCGCAACTCCGGCGGGAGTTCGTGGACAAGGTGCTGGAGAACCCGCGCAACTACATCGCACAGCCTGTGGTCTATCTTTCCCGGCATATCTGCTACATGGACGGGGAACTGGAGGCCCGGCACCTGGACCTGCGTCCCTTCGTCATCTACGGAGAGGACATCCAGGTGGTACCCGGCGGACTCACCAGGGTGGCGCTCCGGAAGGGGTCCCTGGTGGTGAACTCATCACAGGGGGGGGGGAGCAAGGATACGTGGGTGCTTTCGGAATAAGGAGATAAGATGCTTAGTCGCATAGCAGATTCGATGTACTGGATGTCCCGCTACCAGGAGCGGGCCGGAGAGACCGCCCGACTCGTGGAAATTAACCTCCTCTATCTCCTGGAGGCGGAAGAGGATATGTCCGAAGAGGATAAGTGGCTGCCGCTCCTGAAGATATCCTCTTCCGAGGAGCTTTTTTCCGAACTCTACGGCGCCGAGGCTCTTATCAACTCCCAGCGCCTGCTTCAGTTCATCAGCAGCGAGCGGGGGAACTCCAACTCCATCCGCTCCTCCGTCCGCCTTTTTCGGGAGAACGCCCGGGTGGCCCGGGACCGGATCTCCAAGGAGATGTGGGAGATGGTCAACGAGCTCTGGATGAGCATCAACGACCGGCTGAGATCCCCCCTCACCGCTGAAAAAGCCCGCCCTTTTTTCGTGCTGCTGAGAAACGAGATCTCCCGCTTCGACGGCATCACCGCCAACACCATGATGCGAGGGGAGTCCTACAGTTTTTACGAACTGGGTGCGTTCATGGAACGGGCCGACATGACTGCCCGGATACTGGATGTGAAGTACCACCTCATCCTTCCCGACCTCTCACGAGTGGGTTCGGCCCTGGATTACTACCAGTGGGCCGCCCTCCTCAAGTCCCTCTCCGGTTTCGAAGCTTTCCGGCGCAAATACCACGCCGGCTTTCGCGCCCTGGACGTGGTGGAATTTATCCTCTTCGAGCGGGATTTTCCCCGCTCCATCTTCTTTTCCGTGGAGACCATGGGGAGAGCACTGAAGACGATCGGCCTGGAGAACAAGGAGCGGACAGCCGGGGCTTACTTCGCCTTAAGGGAGATGTTGGAAAATACCACCGCGGAACTGGTCTTTGCTTCCGGGCTCCACGAGTTTCTTGAAGATTTTCTCACCAAATTGGGGGATCTTCACGCCGCCCTGTCAGAAGATTTCTTCCAGTAAGGGGAAAAAAACCGCATGCGCTATCAGATCGAACACGAAACCATCCTGGAGTTCCCCCATTCCGTCCGCGAGCACCATACCGAACTGCGACTCACCCCCCGCAATGACCTGAACCAAAGGGTGCACGGCAGCAGGATCGAAACCGATCCATCGGGAAAGCTGGGGCATTACATCGATCATTTCGGCAATCGGGTGGACTACTTCTGTGTCATCCCTCCCCACACACGCCTGGTCACCCGACTCATCGCCGATGTGGAACCGCTGAGGGAAAACCCTTTTGACTTTTCGCCACTCCCGCCGGGAGAATGCAAGGAATGGTTCCGCAAGGCTCTGAAGAATGAACCGTCACTCCACGATTATACGCTTCACCGGAGCGGCGAAACACCATCCATCGTGAAGCTGACCGCGGAGATCGACAGGGCGCTGCCGCGGCATACCCAGGAAACCCCGCTCATGGATTCCCTCTTTACACTCATGGAGTGGATACCGTCGGTCCTTGTCTATCAGCCGGGGGCCACCGAGGTCCATACGGAACTGATCCACGCCATCAAGGCCGGCGCCGGGGTTTGCCAGGATTTTGCCAACCTTTTTATAACAGTGGTTCGCTCCTGGGGAGTGCCGGTGCGATATGTCATGGGGTATCAGGCGCCCGAACTTTCCCTCCTGGAAAAAAGCAGCGAGGTGGCCACTCATGCCTGGGCCGAGGTTCTGATCCCCGGCGGCGGCTGGGTCGGGTTCGACGCCACCCACAATCTCCTGGCCAATGACCGCTACATCCCGGTGGCTGTGGGTCGCGACTCCTATGACGCCGCCCCCCAGCGGGGAAGCTTCAAGGGAGACGAGCCGGGCAAAAAGCCGGTGGTGCATATCACCATCAGTGGCAAGGGCGCGGGGCTCCAGGCACCGGACGCGGAGGAACAGGAATAAACCTTAAATTCGGATGACGCAAATTTACCCTGATTTACGCCCAAAAAACTAAGAGAAATACAATAATAACCTTTGAACCGCAAAGACGCAAAGTACGCAAAGAAAACAAAAGAGAAACGACAAAACCTGGTTTTTTTCGGTTTACCTCTAAAAAGGCTTTTTTGCGGTTCCTTTGCGTCCTTTGCGTCCTTTGCGTCCTTGCGGTGAAAATGTTTTCGCATTTAGTTGTGCCGGTGAGTTATTTTTTCCGGCTTGTCCGGCTTAGGGGTAAAGCCAAAAGCTATATTTTTTTAATCTGCATTTATCCGTACAATCAGATTTGATCCAAGTCCCATTGTTTTTTTTACATTGTTTTTCGCCCCGAATCCACGTATCTTGCCGGTTATCCCAGTTCCTTCGCGAGTCATCTCCACCATGTCCAAGATTGCCAAGAGCGTTGAAACCTTTTTCACCCTCCAGATGCCCTACTGCGAAAACCTGGAACTGCGGCGCACCGTCTTTTCCGGCGGCATCGGCCCCCGGGTAGCGGTCACCGCCGGCATCCATGGCGACGAACTGGAGGGGCTCCACGTTTGCCATCTGCTGGCGGCATGGCTGGAGCGACTCTCCGCAACCCACCCTGGCCGGCTGCGGGGGACGGTTGAGCTCTACCCCGCCCTGAACACCCTGGGAATCGACACCCTCACCCGGTCACTCCCCGTCTTCGACACCGACCTGAACCGGAATTTCCCCGGCTCTCCCAGCGGCGACATCCCTCATCGCATCGCCCACGCCATCATGGGTAGTCTGGCGGGGGCCCATCTGGTCATAGATATCCACGCCAGCAACATCTTCCTCCGGGAGATCCCCCAGGTGCGGATCAACCAGGACTTCGCCGATCACCTGGTGCCGCTGGCCCGGAAGATGAACCTGGACCTGATCTGGCTCCACAGCGCGGTGACGGTGCTGGAATCCACCATAGCCCACAGCCTCAACTCCAGCGGGGTTCCCTGTCTCGTGGTGGAGATGGGGGTGGGGATGCGTATCACCCCGGAATACTGCGAACAACTCGTTACCGGCATCCTTTCCCTCTGGAAGGAACTGGGAATCCTCGCTCCGGAGGTGGAGCTCCCCCCGCAGCTTCATCATCCCCTGGTGGCCGACGACAGCAACGTCCACTACCTTAATGCTCAGACTTCCGGCATGTTTGTCCCAGCGGCGTCTCACTGGACCGACGTACACAAAGGCGAGCTCCTGGGAACCATCGTCTCACCCCACCACGGCGAGATCCTCTCCCAGCTCCGCTCCCCGGTGGACGGCATCCTCTTCACCCTGCGCGAATACCCCATCGTCTATGAGGGATCCCTGGTGGCCCGCATCATGGCCGTAAAACCGAGGCGAATATGACCCGGAAAGAGCTCCTCCTCATGACTGCGCCGCTGCGCGACAGCGTGGAGATCCCCTACCACGACATCGGCCCGGGACTCTCTCCTCCGGAGATCGCCCTGGTGGCGGCTCTCCACGGCGACGAGATCAACGGCACCTACATCCTGGCCCGGCTGGCCGACTTTCTCCGCTGCGTGGAGGCGGGGAAGTTCCCTGACCTGACGCTGCGCAAACGGGTGCTCATCATTCCTGCGGTTAACGTCATGGGGATCAACACTCGAAGCCGCTCCTGGCCCTTTGACAAAAACGACCTGAACCGTATGTTCCCTGGAAGCCCCCACGGCGAGACCACCCAACGGATCGCCTACGCGGTGCTTGAAGCCACCAAGAAGGCCCGCTACCGCGTCGACATCCATAGCTCCAGCGCTGACTTTGAAGAGCTCCCCCAGGTCCGGGTCTACTACCCCACCGACGCGGAGAAAGAGGGGGCCCGACGTTTCGGCCTTACCGCCATCATGGAGCGACGACCGGGGCCGGTTTTTTCCACCACACTCATGAACTCCTGGAAGGTCTGGCCGGGAGAAAGCTACCTCCTCACCGTGGGGCATGCGGGGAACATCCAGCTCAATCACTGCCAGGATGTCTTCAAGGCGCTGGTCACCTTTCTTGGCCGAACCGGCATTCTGGAAGGTGTGACACTTGATGAAGGGGACTACGGAGTTTTCTACTTCACCAGGGGACACGAGGCGCGGGTCTACGCGGAGCAGGCAGGAATGTTCGTCTCCGACAGCCGGGTGGGACGCTGGGTCAACAAGGGGCAGGAGCTGGGATACATCTATGACAGCTTCAACGGCAACGTTCATACGAAGGTTGAGGCGCCGGTCACCGGGCTCCTCACCGGCATCCGCCGTCAGCCGCTCCTCTTCGAGGGAGAACTGCTCCTGAGGGTCTGCACCAAGGAACCGAATACTTTACCCTAACAAGCTTACTACGGCAGGTAACGATCATATGGCAAAAAAACTCTTCGTAGCCGCCATCGACAAGAACAGCGGCAAGACCACCACCAGTATCTCCCTGATGCATCTGGCTCGAAAGAAATACGACAGGGTAGGGTTCATCAAGCCCTTTGGAGCCAAGTCGGTCACCCACAACGGGTTGGTGGTGGACAAGGATGTGGCCCTCATGGCCCAGGTCTTCGACCTGAGACAGGAGCTGGAAATCATGTCTCCCGTCGTCCTGCATCAGGACACCACCCGCAAGGTGGTGGACGGCCTGATCTCGCCCCTCGAGCTCCAGGAGAAGATCATTCACGCCTGCGCCGAACTGGAAAAATCCTGCGACTTTATCATCATCGAGGGATCAGGACATCCGGGAGTGGGCTCCATCGTGGGGTTGTCCAACGCCCGGATCGCCCGGCTCCTCGACGCCCCGGTACTCCTGGTTACCGATGGCGGACTGGGAAACGTGGTGGACCGACTGGCCATGATCCAGGCGCTTTTCGAGAAGGAACGGGTGGATGTGCGGGCGATCCTGGTCAACCGGCTCATCCCTGATAAACGGGAGAAGAGCCTGGATTACCTCCGACGGGCGCTGGCCGGTGAACCGTTCCAGGTCATGGGAGGGTTCAATTACCAGCCGATCCTGGCCAACCCTACCCTGCGGCGGATCTCCACGCTCCTGGAACTCCCGGTACACGGCAGCAAAAAAGAGCTGCAGAAGATCATCCACTCGGTGCTCGTGGGAGCGGCCTCCACCCAGCGAATCACCGAACTGCTCCAGGAACCGTCCCTCATCCTGGCCACCAGCAGCCGGGACGAGCTCCTGGTGACCCTGGCCCATCTGTATCATATGCCTGAATACAGCGACCACATCGTCGGTCTCGTCATCACAGGGGCGACACCAATGGCCCCCATCACCCGGCAGATTCTCGATAAAAGCCGGATACCGTACATGCGGGAAGAAGAGCTGACCTCGGCGGAACTGTATCAGATCATCGGCAAGGATGTATCCAAGATCATCGCGGAAGACAGTGAGAAACTCGATCTCATCCGCTCCCTGGCAGAGACGAGTCTGGATTTCGCAGCCATTGACGAAATCTTCTCCTGACATCCCCCATCACGTCACCACGAAAGGAAGAGAGATGCCAACCGGTAAAGATCCTACACACACTCTGGTAGTCGGCTGCCTGGTCTCCAATGACCGGAACGAAGTTCTCCTCATAAAACACAGGAAACGGGGGTGGGAGATCCCCCAGGGGAGGGTTGAAGAAGGGGAGAACCTCGTGGACGCCCTCCATCGCGAAGTGCGGGAGGAGTCGGGGGTGGAGATAACCATGGGGCCGCTGGCGGCGATCTGGTCCAAGCTGACGCTTCCGTCGGCGGTGATCTTTACCTTTCTGGGGAACTATAAAAGCGGAGAACTGGCTCCCACCGGCGACAGCGAGGAAGCGGCCTGGGTGCCCCCGGGGGAAGCCGTGGAGCTGGTGGCCAACAGCGTCATGAAAGCGCGCCTCCGGACCCTGTTGAGCTTTGACGGAGCAGTGACCTACAGCGCCTATACTGTCAAGCCGTATCAGATGGTGCAGGAAGGGATTCTGGGGGGAGCCCCTCTCCTCCGTCCATAGTACGGCCGCTCAGCGTAACCCCCTACTTCAACGGGAGCGATGGCCTGCATGGAAGGATATCCGGAGGAGATCACCGCACGCAAGAATGCGCAGGAGGAGTTGGAGAAGATCTCGCTGCGTTGGAACGCGTTGAACGCGGCCGGGGTGATCATGGTGGATAATGATCTGGTAGCCGGTCTGCTTTATTTCTCCGACGGATGGAAGAAGCTGCTGGGGTATGCCGTTGACGAGATCGACAACCGGCAGACGGTCGACTCCTGGCACGCCATGCTCCACCCCGACGAATTGCCGCGAATTCTCGAGACCTTCCGGGCCGATATCGAAGAGGGGGTCTCCTACAGCAACGTGGAGCACCGGGTGCGTTGCAAGGACGGCCGTTGGAAATGGGTCCATGTCGTCGGCGCGGTCACCGAACGCGACGCCACCGGCAAGGCGCTCCGCGGCAGCGGCGTCCTTACGGATATCACCTATCTCAAAGAGTCATGCCGGACGGACGAACCACCTCCCTTGGATGGCGACGAGCTCTCTTCCTCCACTGCCTGGATCTTCAACGAGCAGGTTGGACAGCTGCTGGTTCCCGGTGGTGAGCCCCTGTGGCTCAAGAAGAAGGAAGCACTCTTTCTGGGGATGCTGGCCGACTCGGGCACGACGCCGCTCCGGCGCGGTGATGCCGTTATCGACATTTATTCCCGCTGCGACGACTCCGCAACCCACGCCTTCGACATGCTCCTCTCCCGTCTGCGCAAGAAGGTGGAGAACCACACAGGCTCACCCTTTCCGCTCCTGACCGTCTATGGTATCGGTTATCGTTTCACCGCTCCGCTGCTCAGGCGGTGACGGAACCCCTTCACACACCCTCCGCACCGAATACCCGAATCACCTTACTTTTTTCACCCCCAAAACGGCATCAGCACCACAGTTCCCTCCTTCTTCGCCTCAAACCGGCCGAATACTACAGCTATTTTGTGAGTATGTTGTGAGTAGACGTCTGCAGAATTTTAATGGATAGTGCATTTTCATAGAGATCGGCCGTCACCTGATCATCAATCCCCTGACTGTCAAGGAGGAACCCATGAAAAAAACCATCCTGTCCATCCTCACCATTACTGCTGCGCTCACCTTGACAGCCCTGACAACCCCGGCAACGGCGTCCCTCGTCACCGCAATCGACAACACGACGCTGACAACAGACATCGGCCAAAACTTTTATAGATATCCCCGTTACGTAGCATTTCAAACGGGCTCCAACTCAGCAAGCATCAACAGTCTCACCTTCAAGTTCGGGTTAACTGCCGCCGGATCTTCTTCTGGGACCTTTGCAGCGCACCTTTATGCTGTCGATGCCACCAATATGCCAACGGGGTCTCCTCTCGCCTCACAAACCGGAATGGCTTACTCTCTATTCGGTCCAGGATTCACTTTCGATATCACGTATACCGGCGCTGATATCGCCAACCTGAGCAGTTTCATCATGCTTTCCGGCCAAAAATATGCGCTGGCCCTGGATAGCGAAAACGGCAACAACACACTGTATTGGGGGTATAAACCCGGAAGTACTCTCAGCGATTACACGACGGGTGACGGTTACACCGTACTTGCCACCGGGTATAGTCAAGGAGGAGTCTGGGGAGAGAATGCCAATAGATATATGTTGAAACTTGAGACGAATTCAGCCTCCGCCGTTCCCGAGCCCTCCACCTATGCCCTCGTCAGTATCGGTCTGGTTGGTTTGGGATATGCTCGGAAGAGAATGAAGAAGGACGAAGAGATTATGGCGGGATGAAACCGGGGCCAAGATAAACCGGGCGAATACAAGATTCGCCCCTACGGTATGATGCGGATATGTAGCGGCGATCCTTGTGATCGCCCGGTTATGTGACCGCCCGATTTTATCCGCATTATTCAGCCGTAGGTCGGCATCTGATCATCAATCAACTGGCCCTCAAGGAGGAAACCATGAAAAAAGCCATCCTGTCCATCCTCACCCATTCAGTTTTGACCGCTACCTTGTTAAGTGCTTCACCCTCCATTGCATCTATTACCTTGTCGGACAATCTCAGCAATACATATGATGGTGTGTTTAGCTTACAACCGGGAGAATCTCAAGCTCAGGGTTTTAAAACTACCGCCCAAGGATATACGGTTACCAATGTCACCATGCTTTTGAATAGAGCTGGTCCGGTTATTGGAAATTTTTCGGTGTCCATCTATGACGCTACCGGAGGAAGTGGCAAGCCTGGATCATCTGTCGGTAGCGTGGTTGCATCCTTTGATGCAAGTTTGCTTAATTATGCCGCGTCAGCAGTGAGTTGGAATAACCTCTCAATCGTGCTAACTCCCGGCACGGATTATTACCTGATGTTGACAGCTAACAATCTCAGCGGTGGCGGTGCCAGGATAGGTTGGGCGGAAACGGCTAACGCCACAGGGGCAGGATTTCCAAGCAACCGTCTCTTATATTCCGGAGGTAGTTGGTACGGGCCTAATCAAGATCATCCATTCCAGATGCAGATTAATGCAAGTTCCCCTTCCGCCGTCCCCGAACCATCCACCTATGCCCTCGTCTGTATCGGCCTGGTTGGTTTGGGATATGCTCGGAAGAGAATGAAGAAGGGTGAAGCGCGTCCGGTGGGATGAAGCCGGGGCGAAGATAAACCGGGCGAATACAAGATTCGCCCCTACGGTATGATGCGGATATGTAGGGGCGATCCTTGCGATCGCCCGGTTATGTGACCGCCCGATTTTATCCGCATTATTCAGCCGTAGGTCGGCATCTGATCATCAATCAACTGAACCTCAAGGAGGAAACCATGAAAAAAGCCATTCAGTCAGTTGTCACCCATGCAGTACTTACCGTTATCTTGTTGAGTGCTTCATCGTCTTTTGCATCTTTAATAGCCTTGTCGGACAATCTTGGTAATACAAATTATGGTAATATTAACAGATTAAGCGGTCAGTCTGATGCACAGGGTTTCAGAACGACTGCCCAAGGTTTTATCGTCACCGGTGTCACCATGCTTTTGGAAAAAGGCCCCGATATTGCTGGAAATTTTTCAGTGTCTATCTATGACGCTACCGGAACAGGCGGCGCACCCGGATCATCAGCAGGTAGCGTAGTCGCATACTATGATGCAAGTCTTCTTAACCTTAATACGGCGTCGGCAGTGAGTTGGCATGGCCTCTCGATCGGGCTAAGTCCTGACACAAATTATTACCTCGTGTTTACACCTAGCGGTCTCAGTCGAACATCACCTGGAAATGCCTATATTGGTTGGGGGGTGACACGGGACGCTACCGGGACAGGATTTCCAAGTAACCGTACGACCAGGACCGACGGTGTCAATTGGGATAGTTTTGATCAAACTTATGTATTACAGATGCAGATTAATGCGAGTAACATCTCCGCTGTCCCTGAACCCTCCACCTATGCTCTCGTCTGTATCGGCCTGGCTGGTTTGGGATATGCCGGGAAGAGAATGAAGAAGGATGAAGCGCGTCTGGTGGGATGAAACCGGGGAACCGGAGGGAGGCAAGCATGTCTACCTGAATAGACAAGAGCTTCGAAGTTTACTTCGGAGCTCTTCTCCGTAGAGCCGTTTTCACTTTTTTGCGCCCATTCCTGCGTGCCGAAATGGGCATCTAACCTGCCGGAAAATAACAATTCAGGCTAGTGAGTTGGTCAACCAATACACGTATTACAATGCAACCATTCAGGTCACGCTGGGGGCTGACTCCTTTATTCATGACAGTATTTACGCACACCGGCGCGTTCATGCCTGGCAAATTTTTTGTAGCGGCGTAGTTGTGATACCGCAACACTGCTCCCATATCCTCCGAAGTGCTCCAATTATCTCCGCTATTTTGGCCACTTGAAAGTTTTCCCGTCAATTGCTATGCAATTTGTAAAAATCATTGACAGTTAGCATGAATATTCTTACGATAGGGTATGATTAAACGAGACAGCGAGCTTATCATCCGGAGATTGTTGCGAGGCTTTCCCGTTGTTACCTTGACGGGTCCGCGGCAATCGGGAAAAACGACCTTGGCGAAGGCGGTATTTCCTGACCGCCCTTACGTCTCCTTGGAGGACCCGGACAAACTTCTGGCGGCACGGGATGATCCTCGGTCATTTTTGAAGCGGTTCCCGGATGGCGCGGTCTTGGATGAGGTTCAACGCTGTCCGGAATTGCTTTCCTACCTGCAAACCATTGTCGATAGCGATGGCCGAATGGGGCTCTTCATCCTGACGGGCTCTCAGCAGTTTGGGTTGATGTCCGGAATAACTCAATCACTGGCGGGTCGGACCGCCTTTGTCGAACTACTGCCGTTCTCCGTCAATGAACTCTCCCGCGCGGACAAAATGCCTCTCGATAGTGACTCGATGTTACTCGCCGGCTGTTACCCGCCGCTTTATGATCGCGCAGTATCGCCGGCGGACTGGTTTGCCGCTTACGTAACTGCCTATATCGAACGGGACGTGCGGCAACTTCTCAAAATCCAGGAATTGGAAACATTCCAGCGCTTCGTGCGCCTCTGTGCTGGTCGCACCGGGCAACTGCTTAACCTTTCAGGAGTTGCCACGGAGTGCGGTATCACCCATAACACGGCAAAGGCCTGGATCTCGGTCCTTGAGGCCAGCTATCTTGTCTTTCTACTCCGGCCCCACCATGCCAATTTCAACAAGCGCTTGGTAAAGATGCCGAAACTCTATTTTTATGACGCTGGTCTGGTTTCCTGGCTGCTTGGCATCAGAACCGGAGAGCAACTGGCGACCCATCCTCTGAGGGGGAGCATCTTTGAAACATTTGTGATTGCCGAACTGGTTAAATCGCGCCTGCATCAGGGGGAACGTCCTCACGTATATTTCTGGCGAGACAGTAATGGCAACGAGGTAGACATTATCGCTGAACAGGGAACAAAGCTGGTTCCATTGGAGATAAAATCCGGGCAAACCGTGGCCCGCGACTCTTTTGCCGGCCTGGAGAAATGGAGAACCCTTGCGGGAGATCTCAGTGGGGAACCGGTCCTTATTTATGGAGGAGATGAAGCCTATCGCCACCAAGGTGTCCGGGTTGTCGGATGGAAAGAGTGTGGCCAGGTGCTGAAAAGCGGTTGAGGTGAGGTTCGGACAATCACAAGAATGGCAAGGTTGACGGGTCTATCAATTACAGTCAAAAAAAACGCCGTCCCCGAACCCTCCACCTACGCACTCGTCTGTATCGGCTTGGTTGGTTTGGGATATGCTCGGAAGAGAATGAAGAAGGGTGAAGCGCGTCCGGTGGGATGAAGCCGGGGCGAAGATAAACTGACCACCTTCATTACCTTTTCGCAACGGGGTTTCGCGCCGGGTGTGAGAGCCTTATAGAGCCTTTCCCGTCCCAAACTGCGTATTCCGCGGCAAATCGGCCGGCGATTCCGATCGAAATCGGCCACCCATTACGATTCAAGTCGGCCACCTAATCCGATGATTTCGGCCACCCCCTGAGTAACTTCCTTCATCCCCTCCTTTAGCGTCGCTGGGTAATTTCATCAGGTGTATGCTCCGCCCTCATTAATTCCAGAATGAGGAGGAGCATGTGCCTAGCGAAAGGACCCCAATGCGTAAAATTAGAGAAGTTTTGAGACTCAAGTGGTCTGCGCAACTGAGCAATCGAACGATTGCAAAAAGCTGCGCCATTGCCAGAAGCACCGTTGCCGAATGTCTGGAGCGTCTCTCCGCCACCAACCCCGGCCGGCTCCAGGGAACGGTGGAGCTCTACCCCGCCCTAAACACCCTGGGGATCGACACACTCACCCGGTCACTCCCCGTCTTCGACACCGACCTGAACCGGATGTTCCACGGCAGTCCCCACGGCGAGACCACCCAGCGGATCGCCTACGCGGTGCTGGAGGCGACCAAGAAGGCCCGCTACCGGATCGATATTCACAGCTCCAGCGCCGACTTCGAGGAACTCCCCCAGGTCCGGGTCTATTACCCCACCGACGCGGAAAAAGAGGGGGCCCGGCGCTTCGGCCTCACCGCCATCATGGAGCGGCGGCCGGGACCGGTCTTTTCCACCACTCTCATGAACTCCTGGAAGGTCTGGCCCGGCGAAAACTATCTCCTCACCGTGGGGCATGCGGGAAACATTCAGCTGAACCATTGCCAGGAGGTCTTCAAGTCGCTGGTCACCTTTCTCGGCCGGACCGGCATCCTGGAAGGGGTGACCCTTGATGAAGGGGATCACGGAGTCTTCTACTTCACCCGGGGTCACGAGGCGCGGGTCTACGCGGAGCAGGCGGGGATGTTTGTCTCCGACAGCCGGGTGGGACGCTGGGTCAACAAGGGGCAGGAGTTGGGGTACATCTATGACAGCTTCAACGGAAATGTGCATACGAAAGTGGAGGCTCCGTTCACCGGACTCCTCACCGGCATCCGGCGCCAAGTCGGTCACCCACAACGGGAAAGTGGTGGACAAGGATGTGGCCCTCATGGCCCAGGTCTTCGGCTTGCAAGAGGAGCTGGAGCTCATGTCTCCCGTGGTCCTGTATCCCGACACCACTCGCAACGTAGTGGACGGCCTGATCTCGCACCTTGAGCTTCAGGAGAAGATCGTTCATGCCTGCGCCCAGCTGGAAAAAACTGCGACTTTATCATCATCGAAGGATCGGGGCATCCGGGAGTCGGCTCCATCGTGGGGTTATCAAACGCCCGCATCGCCCGACTCCTCAACGCCCCGGTGCTCCTGGTGACCGATGGCGGCCTGGGAAACGTGGTGGACCGACTGGCCATGATCCAGGCGCTTTTCGAGAAGGAAATGGTGGATATGCGGGCGATCCTGGTCAACCGGCTCATCCCCGGCAAACGGGAGAAGAGCCTGGACTACCTTCGCCGGGCGCTGGCGAACGAACCGTTCCAGGTCATGGCGGGGTTCGATTACCAGCCGATCCTGGCCAACCCTACCCTCCGGCGGATCTCCACTCTCCTGGGGCTCCCGGTGCATGGGAGCAAAAAGGAGCTGCAAAAGATCATTCATGTGATTCTGGTGGGAGCGGCCTCCACCCAGCGGATCACCGAACTGCTCCAGGGGACGTCCCTCATCCTGGCCACCAGCAGCCGGGACGAGCTCCTGGTGACCCTGGCCCACCTGTATCATATGCCTGAATACAGCTCCCACATCGTCGGTCTCGTCATCTCCGGGGCCACACCCATGGCCCCCATCACCCAGCAGATTCTGGACAAGAGCCGAATCCCGTACATACGCGACGAGCAACGGACCTCGGCGGAACTGTACCAGATCATCGGCAAGGATGTCTCCAAGATCATCGCCGAGGATACTGAAAAACTCGATCTCATCCGCTCCCTGGCCGACAAGAGCCTGGATTTCGAAGCCATTTACGAACTCTTCTCCTGACACTCCACGACCTCACCACCAAAGGAATTAACATGCCCACCGGTAAAGATCCTACCCATACGCTGGTCGTCGGCTGCCTGGTCCGCAATGACCGGGACGAAGTTCTCCTTATCAGGCACCAAAGACGGGGATGGGAGATCCCCCAGGGGAGGGTTGAGGAGGGAGAGAGCCTCGTGGACGCTCTCCACCGCGAGGTGCGAGAAGAGGCGGGGGTGGAGATAACCATGGGGCCGCTGGCGGCGGTCTGGTCCAAGCTGACGCTTCCGTCGGCGGTGATCTTTACCTTTCTGGGGCGCTACCTCTCCGGCGAACTGGCGCCAACCGGCGACAGCGGTGAAGCGGTCTGGCTCCCCCCCGCGGAAGCCGTGGCCAAGGTGGGCAACAGCGTCATGAAAGAGCGGTTTCAGACCCTGTTGAGCTTTAACGGGACGATCGGTTACCGCGCCTACACCCTGAAGCCGTACCAGATCGTGCGGGAAAAGATAGTGTAAGAGCCCGTCTTGTCCCGTGCCTGTCATCCTTAGCAAAGCGAAGATCTGCTTCTGTTTGAAAGGCAGATCCTTCACTCCGTTCAGGATGACAAGCTGAAGACCAGGAATGAACCTGGGCAATGGCGGAGAAGGGGGCTGGAGACGGACCGGCAGAGCAGAAAAACCGAACAGGGGCGAAAACGATCGCCCCTTTATGTGCCTGTTGTACGCAATCATGACTATTTTATACGCGGGATAACCGGCGTCATGCTTATGCACTAAAAAAACAGGGCGAAGCAGATGAACCTTGCTTCGCCCCTGCAACACACATCTAAACCCGTTCGATGTTCAAGGTTCAAGGTTCAAGGTTTTTTTCACCTTTCACCTTTCACCATTCACGGCATTCAACTTTTCACCATTCACCTGTCTCTATGTTTCGACCTCAAACCCCACGATGTTCCGGCTCTCACGGCTAAACTCCACGCCTATCAGGCTGATAGGTTCACCGTACCGCCGGTATTTCTCGGCATACCCCTTGTTTTTTAACTGCTCCAGAGCTTTTCCTGCGGGAACCATCTCAACCACCTTGAATTCAAACAGGTAGATCCGGCGGTTGTACCGCACCGTCATGTCGATCCGCCCCTTGTTGGTGGCGTCCTCCACGATTATCTCCAGTCCCAGCGCAGCAAAATAGCTGTAGAAGATACTGGCATAGTACCCTTCGTACCCAGCCAACTGATTTTTCCGGTACCAGTCGTGGGGGATGGAGGCGAAGAAGGAGTGGAAGAGTTCCCGCAGCGCCAGAAGGTCGTCGGCTTTAAGAATGTCCAACAGCCGGAGCCGAACCTCAAAAGAGCCCCTTTCTTCGCCCAGATAACCTCCCAGAAGTGCGCTGTTCAAACTGGTCTCAACTTCATGATTGGGATAGCAAAGCGTGTAAACCCACTGCCCCCGGATGGGCTCTTCAACCTTTTTAATGGTCAGATAACCGGTCTGGAACAGCAGAGCTTCAGGCGCGATGTGACCCACATCAAACGTGGAAAGAAGGGTCATGCTGCCACGCAAACCGGCCAGATCGGGAGTAAAGAACCCTTTTTCAGTCAGGTATTTGACGAGAAAGGTCGGCGTTCCCGTCTCGAACCACCAGGGGCGGAACTCACGATTGCGGAACAGCAGCAGCAAGTCGAAAGGGTTGTAGACTGCGTCACCGGTCCAGTTGTAGCCATTGTACCACTCTCTGACCTCGTTCCGTTCAAGCCCTTCCAACTCGGGAGCAAAAACAGCGTCAAGATCGCGGTCGGTATAGCCGCAGATGGCGCTGTATCGTTTGTCAATGGTGATGTCCTCCAGGTTATTGAGCCCGGAGAAGATACTGACCTTGGAGAACTTGCTGACTCCGGAAAGAAAGGCGAATTTGACGTGGGCATCTGCGCCCTTGACGACGGAGTAGATATCCTTCAGTTTTTCACGAATATCAAAAGCCGTGTCGGGTGATTCGATATTATCCAGGATCGGCTTATCGTATTCATCGACCAGGATGACGACCCTTTGTCCAAACTTTTGGTGAGTCTTTTGTATCAGTTCCAAAAAACAGCCGGCGTTACTTGCGGCTTCACAACTAACACCCAACCGCTGCTGATGATGACGGAGCAACTCGGTGATTCTCTCCTTCAGTTCGCCACCGCTTT
The DNA here is from genome assembly GCA_903929485.1 of uncultured Desulfuromonadales bacterium. Lineage (GTDB taxonomy): Bacteria > Desulfobacterota > Desulfuromonadia > Geobacterales > CAIOGM01 > CAIOGM01. Next base: position 3,914 of record CAIYUY010000173.1, on the reverse strand, counting down.
TCACTACTCCCTCGCCGAAGCTGATCCTGATAACCGGATAGGTTACCGACCAGTCCCATTGATCATAGGCCGCAAGTCCCCGGAAGAGAGGCTGGTTCCCCTCGAACAGTTCCTTCAGAGTATCCAGAAACAGGCTCTTACCGAAACGTCGAGGTCGCGAGAGGAAGTAATGACTTCCCTGATCGATGAGGGACAGGGCAAAACCGGTCTTGTCGACATAGTAATAGTTGCCTTCGCGAATTTTGGAAAAGGACTGAATACCGATAGGAAGTTTCTTGCGCATGATCTGCCTCTTGAATTATCCAACAAGCTACTTCCTTTCACCTTGGCATGTCAAGAAATTCATCCCCGTTTATCCCGCCAACCGGAACCGACTCTGACCGTCTTCTCACTAAAGAGCGGACGAGCACTGCTTACTGATGCTACCGGTGCGAGCCAAAGTATCGGCCCTTCAGCAGGAACGATGCTCATTCATTTCCTGGAAACTGCCGCCGACGCCGATCTGACCCTGGATCTGAGTGAGCATATCGATTGGGTCTCCGCCATCTTCAGTAAATCCGTTCTGCATGCCCGATCACCTTACCGGAGACATCGGCATCCTCTACGCTCAGGCCAAGATCCTGGAGTTTATCTGCGAGCTGGCCGGCTGGCTGGACAGCGTCACTGCGCAACCGGAACGGAAGAGAACCGACCAGGGGATGATACAGGAACTGCATGAAGAGCTGACGGCATTGGCAGGGAGGTCGCCGACCTCGACGGAACTGTCCAGGAAGTAGGGGAGATCAGGGAAGGCGCTGAATCAGGGGTTCAGAGAGATGTTCGGCTGCTCCATCTACACCTATGTGAGCGAACAGCGGCTGGCCCAGGCCCATGACGCGCTCATGACCACCGACGCGCCGATAAAGTTGATAGCCATGAATCTCGGCTTTTCACACGTCAATCATTTCAGCACCGCCTTCCGGAAGAAGTTCGGCTACCCGCCGGGGAGTCTGCGGAGGTAGAGCGTGGTATCACGCTATTCAGCGAGGCCTGGCGGTGGCAGACGGATGTTCGGAGTTGAAGCCGACAAAAGGGGGATGCGCCGCGAAGCACATCCCCCTTTTAACATTACCTTGTAGCTTCGGCTCAGTGGCCGGTACCCTTGCCGACCAGTTCGAGAACGGTCTTGGTGTAGGGATTGGCGAAGAGGATGATGAGGCTGACAACCAGGGCGTAGATGGCCAAGGACTCAATCATGGCCAGACCGATCATCATGTTGGTGAGGATCTTCCCGGATGCGCCGGGGTTACGGGAAACGCCTTCAACGGCGCTCTTTACCGCCAGACCCTGACCGATGCCGGTTCCCAGGGTGCCGATTCCCATGCCGATACCTGCCGCCAATACACACATTGTAAAAAATTCCATTCTAATTCTCCCTTCTTGCGGTTGATTATCCTAAACAGTATAGGATGTGAAAATTAATGCCCTTCTTCCAGCGATCCCTGAATGTAGATCATCGCCAGAAGCATGAAGACGAATGCCTGGATAAAGGAGACCAGAACCCCCATGAGCATCATCGGGAGGGGCACCAGGAACGGGACCAGTCCGAAGAAGATCATCAGCACCAGTTCATGCCCGTTCATGTTGCCGAAAAGACGCAACGTCAAGGAGATGGGGCGAGAGAGGTGCCCGATGACCTCGATGAAGAACATGATGGGGGCCAGCCAGATGATGGGTCCCATGAAATGTTTGATATAACCGAAACCGTGGTGTTTGAAACCGACGATGTGCGTCGTGACGAAGACAATGATGGCGCAGGCGGCGGTGGTGTTAATGTTGGCGGTGGGGGGGAAGAATCCGGGTATCAACCCAGTAATGTTGGAGACCAGGATGAAGAGGGCCAGGGTCGCGATAAGCGGGAAGAACGACCGGCCATGCTCTCCCATGGTCTCGACAACCATGTTCTCGATCCCCCCGACAATGATCTCCATGAAATTCTGAAGGCCGTCGGGCCTGCGGGAGGTGATAGCCTTGGTGGCGAATTTGGAAAGGATAAACAACATGCAGATGATCAGCCAGGTGTAGGCGATGGCGTCACACCCTTCCTCTCTCATATGGAGCGGCGCCAGCAGTTCCCGAAAAAAATGCAGAAAAAGGTAGGGATGAATCATGAGTCAACCTCCGTTGTGGGCTGCCCGATACAGGGAAAACCCGATTATGACGAACACGAGAACCGAAAGCCCTATGATGAGGCCAATAATGTTGATGCCTATTTTTACGATGAGCAGGTAAAGCAATCCGGCCAAAAACGCCAACCGGAGCAGATACCGGACAAATGCGAATCTTCCCGCCTGTCGCGGTTCCAGCCCCATGGCCCGCTGAATGCAGAGCTTCAGCCAAAAGGTATTGGCCATGGTCAGGATGCCGCCGCAGGCTATTCCCGCCGCAAACCGTGAAGAACCGAGAATCCACCCTCCCATGATCAACGCAATAAGGAGAAGAACCGTGGCTTTTGTCAGGTTACGGAACAGGTTACGATCGTTTTCCGTTTCCGGTGTCATCTCGCTCACTCCGTCTGATCTCCCGGGCGGTCATGATCTGGACATTCCGGAATCCGGCGGCGATGCCGAAAAACAGAAAAATGTAAAAGAACCAGGGGGAAGCGCCGAATTTTCTATCCAACCAGAGCCCGGCATAAACACCCATGGCGATGGCCACCACTACGGAGATCCCGGTGCTGGAAACCATCCCCAGATTGCGGAACAGCTCCTTTTTCTCGTCATTCATACGATCCGGACCTTCCATCAGGCGCTTCCCTGACAAATTAAACCTAGGCTAGATACCACATAATCCGAGAAAGAGTCAAGGCTTTTATCAGCACGCACCTTTTCTAAGCTGTCATGCCGGCTTTGCCCCAGCCGGATGAGTCAGCGTAGACGCTCCTGTGCTCAGTCCGGTGTCCCCTTGTTACACTTGAAGACCGTGGCGATGACGTCGCGGCGGTCGCCGCCGTCAGCCCCCTGGAGGCCACGCAGGTAGGCGAACAGACCTGCTCCCCGCGTCCCATCGGGGCGGACAGCTTCATCGTTGTTGACGAAGGAGATCAATTCATCGCCGGTGATGCCCTCCTCCCGTGCGGCCCAATCCCGCCAACGGTAAGGAGTGTCTATGGCCGGACGAAACTTCTCGCCGGAAATGATTGCCTCTTCCTCCCGAATCCGCTCCATATCATCAAGGAATTTGAGGAACATGATCCAGGTCAGTACGGGGAGCCGGTCGATATCACCGGAAAGCCCCTTGTCCTTGCGCATGATATCGCGGGAAGACTTGACGATGGAGCCCGGTTGCTGGGCGGTGGTTTGGGTTTGGATGATTTTGGGGCGCGGGCCATGGGTTTATTTCTCCAAAAGAGATTGCTTCGTCGCTTCGCTTCTCGCAATGACTGCGAAAAACATCAAAGCGGTCATTGCGAGCGGAGCGAAGCAAACTCAGAGTGTTTCATAAAGATCGTTCCATTCCGGATTCTTTTTGACAATCAAGGCTATCTTCTTTTCCCGAGATCCGGCCTTGATCTATTTTTCTCCGGCAATGGCATTAACCGGGTCAGCGAACACTTCATAATAAACGAGTTTGGTGAGGTTGTATCTATTCGTAAAGCCATCAGTCAGTTTGTTACTGTGCTCATAAGCCCTTCTCTGCAAATCATTGGTGATACCGGTGTACAGCACGGTATTTCCTTTGTTGGTCATAATATAGATGCAGAAAAGTTTTTCCGAAGACATGGTTCCTCAAAGTCCGTCGAAGAGATTGCTTCGTCGCTTCGCTCCACGCAAAGACTGCGAAAACAAACAACGGTCATTGCGAGCGAAGCGAAGCAATCTCGAAACCGACAACATGCTGAAATAAAATCAGATTGCTTCGTCACTTCGTTCCTC
>CAIYUY010000172.1 GCA_903929485.1 uncultured Desulfuromonadales bacterium | reverse complement strand
TAATCCCTTTTATCAAGCGCCGGGAGGATATGGGGTGCAGTTCCCCCGTGATCCCAACGCCCCTATCGGCGAGGTGATTCGTTGCGGATGCACCCATGTGCCGCATCATCCGGATTGGGGTCCGGCGCAAGATTTCGCGGATCTGTTTGACGAGCGGCAGCATAAGTTGTGGACGAATTCGTAGGGGCACGGCGCGCCGTGCCCTACGGAAGCGCATATTTTGATAAAGGAGCAGCACTATGGCGGATCTTATTAACAAGAAGTTTCTGGCGGGGCTGAAATATCGCACCAATCAAGTGAAGAACAGAGCCGAAGGTAAAATATTTGTTCCGGTGGAACGGAAGTTGACTCCAGGCGATGTCCTGGACTGGCGGGAAGAGGGGACAGAGCTCATCATCGTTGCCGGGGATGGCCGGAAATATCGGGTGGAGAGAAAATCTGCGGCGGAAGATCAGGACGAATCAGGCAAGGGTGAAGAGTGAAGGGTGAAGGGTGAAACGTAGAACATAGAACGTAGAACTGCTTTTAACGGGTTTGATAAGGGGGTGAGGCGTCATGGGAAAATGCGGCGGAGGTAAGAAGAAATGAAACGAGTACGGTTACAGGCGGCAGCAAGTGGTTCGGATAATGATCCGTTGAGCTTTGCCGAGATCAAGGAACTGCTCTGCTGCGCCATCTGCGACAAAGCCGGAGCTGATACGGAGTGCTACATCATCGATGTCTATCCGGCATCGGTGGTGTATCAGCTTGCCGGTGACGAGGCTCTTTACCAGTGCTCGTATAGCATTGACGCCACCGAGGTGGTTACCCTGGGCGAACCGGCGGCGGTGGAGCGGGAAGTGTCCTATGTGCCGTTGCAGGCGGCCTCCGGACAACTGCTGGCGGCGGTGGACGGTGACGCAGGCTTTCGGTGGCGAATCCAGATTTGCAAATACGGCCAGGCGGTGGGGCAACCGATCATCTGGCCTCGCGAACCGCTGGTGGCCGCTATCCCGTTGTACGAGGGGGCGCGGGTTTTTTGCCTGAACGACACTCAGCATGTGGCGGCCAAGGATCGTCCAATGGGGAAATCGGTGCGGGAGATCGTCGGTTGGGTGGAGAACGTCTGCGACACCGGCACCGGGCTGGAGGGAGATTTCGTCATCCTGCAGAGCGCCAAATGGTTGCGGGACATGGCCGTGGACTCTTTTGGACAGGGCAAAACCGACCTGTTCGGCTTTTCCCACGATGTGCAGGCCAACGCCACAACCCAGATGATCGCCGGCAAGCCGTTCAAGGTCCCCACCGAAATCATGAGCGTCGATATCGACGTGGTTTATCGTCCCACCAATGATGGAAAAATGTTGCGGATGACCGCCGCCACCAACGAGCCAAAGGAGAAACAGGAGATGAAGAGAGAGCAACTGGTTGCCGCAATAAAGACGAACCGGCCGGAACTGTATCTGGCCAATCAGGCCGCCATTGACGGCGGGTCCATGACCGACGAAGGAGTGTTGAATCTGCTGGCGGCGGCGCCGACGACTGTAGGGGCGAATAATGATTCGCCCCTACAGCAGATGCAGCTGCTGGCGGCGCAGGCGTTGGTGCGGGAGACGCTGGCGGCATGCGGACTGCCCGAGCCGGTGCAGGCCAAGCTGAGAACTCAGTTCGCCGGCCAGATCGTCACCGAGACGACGTTGCAGGCGGCGGTGAAGGCGGAGAAGGAGATGGTGGATCAGCTGACCGCCACCGGCGTGATCCATGGCGTGGGGCAGATCCGGGTGATGCGGGAGAGCGGCGAGAAGTTGCAGGCGGCCATGGATGGTCTGCTGAGCGTGACGGTGGCGGACAGCATGCGGGACGTGCGACCGTTCACCAGTCTGCGGGCCGCGTATACGGAGCTGACCGGGGATACCGAGGTGCGCGGGTTCGCCGAACCTGGGCAACGGATGCAGGCGGCGTTTGATTCCTCAACCTTCTCCTTCGTGCTGGGGAATGCTCTATACCGGCGGATGATCAACGATTACCGGGAGACCACCGACTTCGGCCTGTCCCGCATCGTTTCCAACGTGCGCAACGCCCGGGACTTTCGGCCGCTGCAGGCGATCAGGATTCAGTACTTCGGAGATATTCCCGACATCACCCCGGAAACCGACGATTACACGGATCTGGGGACGGTGACCGACGAGAAGGTGGAATACTCCCTGAATCAGAAGGGGGGGATCATCACCATCACCCGGAAGATGATCATCAACGACGATTTGACGGCGGTGAACCGGATCGTCTCTCGACTCCCCCGGGCGGCCCGGCGGACCAAGGCCAAGCGTGCCTGGAACAAGTTCATCAACAACGACACCTACAAGGGGGATTCCACCGCGATCTTCACGGCGGGGCATAATAACCTGGGGACGATCGGTTACAGTATCACCAGCGCCGTGGCGGCACGGTCGGCCATCGCCAAGCAGACCGAGCCGGGCTCCGGGGAACGCCTTTACCTCCGGCCGTTGACACTGGCGATCCCCACGGACCTCTGGGATACGGCGGTTACCGTCAACCAGACCCGCGGCGTTCCCGGTTCGGCCAACCTGGGCAACTCCATGTTCCAGTATTTCGGGATCAACAACGAGAACATCTTCGAAGTCCCGTTCATGACCGACGTGAACGACTGGCTGATGTTCGCCGATCCCAAGGACGTGGAGATGCTGGAAGTGGCGTATCTCAACGGCCAGCAGGAGCCGGAGATGTTCGTGGCGGACAATCCGCAGATGGGGCAGTTCTTCGTGGCGGACAAGCTGCAGTACAAGATCCGTGATGAATACGAGTTCGAATTCATGGATTTCCGGGGAGCATACAAGGCCATCGTCCCGTAGAAACCTGTAGGGGCGGATAACCATTCGCCCCTGCAATACATCAAGAGGAGATTTACGATGAACGTTTTCAAGAGTTTTTTGATTGCAGGCATGATGCTGTTGCTGCTGGCCGTCTCGGCCTTGGCATCCACTCCCAATCCGACCCCCAATTCATCGGGGTATGATGTGCTGACCTTCTCCATCAACAAGCAGTACACCGCCACCACGGCGGGGGTGGTGCGGTTCAAGATGCCCTGGCCGGCGAAACTGGTGACGGTGCAGGCCACGGCGCGCGCCTCCGGTGGGACGACTCCGACCTTGACCGTTGATCTGAAGGAGGCGGGTGTTTCCAAATTCACTACCCCCATTGCCATTACTGCCGGGACGGTGAGTGAGGGAGTCGTCGGGACTATTTTCCGGGTTGCCGATGAAGCGGTGATGACGGTGGATCTGACTATCGGCGGGACTTCTCCCACCTGGGACGATATTACGGTGGTGATGATCGTCAAGAGGCTGTAGCAAATCGTGAAAGGTGAAGGGTGAATAACCGTGAAAAGTGAATGGTGAAAAGATCAAAGACTTTATTCACCATTCACTTTTCATAGTCTCTGTCGTAACCGAGGTGTTTCATGCGCATTGCCACAAAAAACGAAATACTTGTCCTGCTTGGCGCTTGTGTTCCGGCATTCGCTGCACTCTGCACCTCGCCACTGGGGGCAGCAACGAAATTCTTGTTCGATAACGCCACGTCGTTTGACCTTGACTCGGAACTGGTGCAGGGGATGACGGCTCAACTCAACGCGGCGGGGATCATTGATGCTGACTGTCTGGCGAGATTTACTGCGTTCGGGGCAGACGCCTCACCGACCGCTCCTCGGACGTATCGCACCTATCGTGCGCCCGTTGACGATTCTATCCCGGAGGGGGCCGTGAGTGTGCCGGACAGCACGGACCCAACACAGCAGATTATTACCGTGGAGGTGTCGGCATGACGAAAACAGGCAACACCATACTGACGGCTCAGGCGGTAACGGCAGGCATGGCCGCAACGGTATTCCCCGCCACCGGCAGCCTCAACGCTGCCACGTACCTCGGGCTATCATTGCAGATTGTTTGTATCTACGCGGCGGCGGCCACCGTGGGCGTGCTGGTTGAGCTCCTGACCAGCGCCAACAACTCTGATTTTGACACGGAGGCGTATTGCTCCGTCACCCTCCCGATTATCGCGGCGGCGGGGACAAAAACGCTGACCATGGCGATACCCTACGCCGAGGACGTAAATTATTACCGAGTACGCATCACCGGCGCAACCGGATCAGCGGCCACCGTGTCCATCAACGAATTATCGGTTATCCAGTGACGACTAAACCGCTCCGCATATCCCGGACAGACCGAAGCAATCCCTTAACACAGGGTTTGATCATCTGTTGCGCCCTCAACGATTTGTCGGGCAATCCGGTCAATGCCGCAACCTCGGCACGGGGGGCGCTGGGCAATGGGGTGTGGACGGTTGACGGAATAAAAATACCGGTCACCACGGCGGGGAATTATGTCGACCTGATACCGGCAGGCTCAGTGCTACCCACGGGGCCATGCACGGTCATGGTCCGATACCGCAAACTTGATAGCGTAAACCGAGTCTCTTCGGCGTTAGGGCGGAGGGGAGCACCTAGCCTGACAACCCGCCTGGGGTGCTTGCTACCCTATTCCGACGGCACTATTTATTGGGATTACGGCGGAGCGACGGCGGGGGTAACGCGGTTGTCGGTGGCAGGACTCACGGGATTCACCCAGTGGTCAAATTGGGCGTTCACCGTCGGGACTCGCGGCATGGAAATATGGCGGGATGGTCTGCTCGTGGCAAGCAATGCCGCAAATCCCACCAGGGTCAACGATGGCAGCCCATGGGGACTGGGTCAAAACGATAGTACAGGCGGAACGACGGACATAGCCGAAACCGCGCTGGTGTATCTGTTCAATCGGCAACTGTCGGCGGCGGAGATTCGGCAGCTCAACACCAACCCTTGGCAACTCCTGTCGCAGAGTTCGGCTGTGTCCGTGCTCAAAAAATTAAACATATTTTCCCCTCGTTCCACCACTGGGTTTCAGGCGTCGGCGTTTCAGATCGGGGCGTTTCAGACAGGAGCGATTACCGGTTGGAGCCGGGGCCGGACGCTGGCGGGTATCAGTCGGGGGAGAATATCATGCGGGTATTGAGGGAATTATGAACGTAAAACATGCAAAATCATCGGGTGCGGCGGATGGTGCAGATCCTACAGCAGTACATCCGAGTGATTGGAACGCGGATCACATCATTAATATTACGGCGACGGATGTGGGAGCGCTGCCAATTGCGGGTGGGACGCTGACCGGGTTCTTGGGTCTGCCACCTGGATCGACTAATGCGTGTGGGCTACGTATCGGCGGGACTGGGGCTGCATTTGGAGCATCGGGAATATATGGGGATGGATATTCCGTATGTTTTAAAGTGGCGTGGGGAGCGGCGGTCGTTGCGCAAAGCACCGGATTGTTCCTGAGTTCCGGGTCGGGTGATAGTATTACACTGCTTACCTCGGGCGCAAAAATATACATGACGTCTAATGGGACCGGCATCGGCACCAACGTCCCCACATCAAAGTTACACGTAGTTGGGCTTGCGACCTACGCTAACAACGCGGCGGCGATTGCCGCTGGACACACGGCGGGGGCGTTTTATGCAATAGCTGGCACCGACCCCAGGCAGTTAGCAGTAGTGTTTTAACGGGGCAACCATGCGGATACTAAAACAATCGACAGCGCCGATAATCACGTTTTTGCTGGTATCGTCTGCGGATCACGTTACCGGTTTAACCGGCGCAACCGTGACGGTGAAACTGAGCAAAAACGGAGGCAGCGGCGCAACAGCAACCAACGCCGTAAATCAGGTTGACTCGGTAAACCTCCCCGGCTGGTATCAGATCACCTTGACCGCAGGCGAGACCAACACCATCGGCGACCTGATAATCAGGGCCACCGCGACCGGTGCGGACCAGACCGACCGGCTCTGTGTGGTTGAGAGTGCCGATATAACAGACATGGACGGCGAGATAGACGCGGTATTGACGGCATTGTCCGCGATACCCACGGCTCCGCTGCTCAGCTCGGATACACGTCTGGGCAATTTGGACGCGGCTATTTCCTCCCGGTTGCCGACGGCGGGATATATGGCTCCACCGGCGACGGTGACCCTGGCGGCGAGCCAACCGCTCTATGCGCCGGCTAAGGCTTTGGACGTTGCAATCACCGTCAATCCAACGGCGGTAACCGTCAACCCGACGCTCACCACGGAGGAGCACACCCAGCTTATGGCGTTACCCATGGCAGCGGCCCCCACGGTGGCGCAGATAGACACGGCGCTAACCGTGGCGCACGGCTCGGGATCGTGGAAAAGCGGCAGCGGTGGCGGCAGCACCGGCAACGGGATAACTCCGGTGAACCATGACACCGGCGGCGTTGACGCCCTGCGTTATCTGACGTCAACCGGTATCCCGGTGGATAACGGTTCCATCGTCGCCTATCTGAAAAGCTCCTACGACGCCGGTAATCTCTCCGCACCGGTGGGTTCCATCATGACTCGCAGTGATGGTCGCTGGCAGAATCCGCTGCTCCTGGATCATGGCGTGACCTATACGTTGCTCTGCTACAAACAGGGGGTCTATCAAGCAACCACCGTGGAGGTTACCCCGTGAGCATAATTGCCGTACCGATAGCATCCCCCGCCAGTACGTCGCTGTTGACCATGATTACGGGCTTGGTGAAAGACTCTTCCGGAGCTCTTACTCCGTCCGACTTCGACATGGCGCTGAGTAATGCCCTGGCGCGTTACAGCAAGGATCGCCCCCGGGTAATGGTGGCGGATATCCCCGGCGCCGGGGTGAGGGAGTACGATCTCCCCCAGGGATTTATCGACGGGCTATCGGTTCTGGATGCTGTTGAGTACCCGGCAGGACTTATCCCCGAGCAGGTGCTGGATAGCGGCGATTGGCAACTGTACCGCTCTCCCTTCGGGATCAAGTTCCGCTTGATCGGATGGGTTCCCGCTTTTGGCGAGACGATTCGGGTGCGGTTCACGACCGGTCACGACGGTGCAACTGTTCCCGATCCGGACGCGCCGGCGGTGGCGCAGTTGGCGGCTTCGGACTGTTGCCGCCGCCTGGCGCAGATCTACGGTCAGACCTCCGACCCGTCCATCATGGCGGACAGTGTGAACTATCGGAGCAAGGGTGATGAGTTCGCCCGGCGAGCCAAGGAGCTGGAGGGGCTGTACCGGGCGCATATCGGGGTAAAAGAGGGAGATACGACCCCGGCGGCCTGCGTCACCGCGTCTCCCCAACGGAGTCGGCGGGGAAGTTTGACGCATCGGAGAGCATAACATGATCTCAATTCGAATCGATACTTCCGGGGCGCTGTTGAACGGTCAGGCTCCGGCGATTGTCCAGAAGAACCTGGACAAGGCCATTGTGGAGGCGACGCTGTTTCTCTGGCGGGAGGTGCAGTCCCGTACTCCCCAGGGGGTGGGCGGCTATCAGGGTGGTTTGATCTCGACCATCCAACAGGAGATTTCCGGCAAGGGGACTCCGGTGGTGAAGGGGACCATCTTCCAGGGGAAACCGTACGGCGAGGTGATCGAGAAGGGACGCACCGCCGGCAAGGGGATGCCGCCGGAGGGGAGTCTGCTGCGGTGGCTGGAAGTGAAGTTGGGGTTGAGCGAGAAGGAGGCCAAGCGGATCGAGTTCGTGGTGCGGCGAAAGATCAAGGCCAAGGGTTTCGATGGGGCCCACATGTTTGAGCAGGCGATACAGGATAATTTAACCCGGGTGGAAGCGATGTTTACCAAGGTCGGATTCACCATAACCACGGAGCTGAACGGATGAGCGAGACCATGATTCGGCAAGAGATTTACACCATCCTCTCCGGGGTGCCTGGGGTGGGTAAGGTCTACGATTATGAGCGGTGGATGGTGGACCTGGGGAAGTTCCTGGAGCTGTTTAAAGACCCGGCCAGTGGGCGGATTCTGGGGTGGGAGATCAGCCGGGTGGCGGTGGAGTCGCTATTTCTGTCCCGGGTGGAGGAGGAGGCGACGCATCGTTTTGTCATCAAGGGGTATCTGGGGGTGAAAGATGCCGACGCCACGGAAAAGCTCTTCAATGGCTTGATCGAGGCAATCCGGGCGGCGTTCCGGGGGAATGTGACGCTGAACGGGGTGGCGGAGCTGGCGAGTCCGATGACGGCTCCGATTATCGATGTCCGGACGTTTGGGAGCGTGCTCTGTCATTACGGCGAGCTGCATCTGGCGGTGGTGGAAATAACTTAAAACTGTGAATGGTGAATGGTGAATGGTGAAAAGATCAAAGGCTTTGTTCACTCTTCACTCTTCACTCTTCACTCTTCAAGGGGGTTGCATGGCTCAAATTACGGTAAAGGCAAAGGGGGACCTGGGGTTTCATCTGTTTCACGGGCAGATTATCCAGGGAGGATCGTACACCATGGAGGAAGAGCAGTGGTCGGAGCAACTGTTTGAACGGCCATCTCCGGAGTGGCGTGCGCCGGGAGAAGCTGAACCGATTACGGTTGCGCCACCGGTGATGACGGGCAACAAAATAACGGGTAAGGGAGGAAATGAGTAATGGCTGTTTCCACTGCATTACTGGGGACGACACAAGTTCTGGCGGTAAAAAAAGGGGCCTCGTGGGGTACATCCGCGGCAGTCATGGGGGCGGGGGACGGCATGTCGTATCTGTCGGGAGTGGCGAATCATTCTGCTCCGGTCTACATCGACGACAGCCGAGGACAGGTCTATTCCATGGACGGCTTTCTGGGCCCGGTCACCTGTGCGCCCAAATACAGCTATTTTCTCCGGCATAACAGTTCGTTGAAAGTGGCGCCGGATCTGCTCATCGCGCTTTTCATGGGTTCTGCTACGTCGGTGTTGGCGGCGACTCCGGCCTATACCAATACCTATAAGTTCGCCAAGGATACTTCCGGCTTGTTCGCCTCCATCGCCCGAGGCGTGATGAAGCTGGACGGTACCTTTGCCTATGTGGAAGATGTGCCGTCGGCGCAGGTGGTCGGTTTGACTATTACCGGCGAGGCTGGGCCCAAACCGTTGACCGTTGAGGTCGAATGTCTCGGGACGAACAAGATCGTGGATGACTCCGGGGTCAATAAGACTTCGACGATAACAAATGTGACCATGGCGGAAACGGCCAACGGCGTGAACTGGTCCCAGTTGGTGTTCCGGTTACGGTCACGTGATGGCACGGCGCTTTCGGCTGGCGATAAGATCTACCCCAGCAAGTGGACGTTGAGCATGAAGCGCCCCATGAAGGGGGATTACACCGGCCAAGTGCATACCGTTCAGGTTACGGGTGGACCGTTACCGCAGGATGTAATCGATGCCCCCAGCAACTCGGACATGCCTGATCTGTCGTTGACGCTGGAGTTTCCCATTCACGCTGACAACAGCCGGCTGGCGGCGCAACTGAAGGATACCCGATACAAACTGGATATTACGGCCACGGGGGCGCTCATCACCGGTACGACGTATTATCAGCAGTTGTGGCAGTTCCCGCATCTGCAACTGATGACCGTTAATCCGACGGATGATAACAACCGGCTCAAGGAGACGTTGACGTTCAAGATTCATGGGCTGTCAGCGGCGACGGCGGATATGCCGGGGATCGCCGAACCGCTCTGGTGGACGATGATCAACAAGCTGGCGACTTCGGCACTGACGTAAGAACCCGGTTCAGGGTTCAAGGTTCCAGGTTAAAACCCTGAACCTTGAACGTTTAACCGCAACTATCTGTGAATGAAAGGAGCAACAATGGCAAAGGTCGGCATTTTTTCTCAATCACCCCGGAAATGGTTTTTGTTCGATGAGGATACTGAAGTCGAACTGGAGTACATAGATAAGGAGCGGCTGCGTAAGCTTCTGGTCAAGGCCGATGACGGCGCCAAGAAAATCGGCGAGAAGTCCAACGTTATCTTCGATATTCTGCTGGGAAAGACGACGGTGCATGGTTGGCGGAAGGTGGATGATCCGACGGCACCGGGATTGGCTTTTCCCGACGGTACTCCGCTCTATTTCTCCGATGAAAATCGGAACCTGATGATGCGCAGATGTGAGGAGTTCGGAGCCTTTGTCTATAGGACCGCTACTATTTCCCGTAACTTCCTGCCGGATGTTGAATCGGTTGTTACCATCGACCCGAAGCTGCTGGATGATTTTCTTTCAGAACTGGATGATGAGCAACCATCAAAAAACTGATATGGCATCTCCGGATGCAACATGATTTTCCGGGGGTGCGTTGTAGTGCGTGTTCCGAAATATGGGATACGGAGGGGACAGAGCCGTCATGCTGGCAGGGTGAGTGTCTTACGGGTTTTGACCGATTGCGAAATGAGGATCACCGGATTCTCAACCTGTATGGGCTGTTAACTGTTTTGGCTGATTTGGGGGTGTCGGACAGAATCTGTCGGGAATATCAGGTGAAACGGGAAGATTTTGAACAATTGGCGGAGATAGCGATGGAGGTGCGACAACTTAGCAAGAGCGCCGTGTCATCTCCCGCTGTCTCCTGATACGGTAGAGCAACCAGAAGCAGGTCGACAGCAAGCCGGCCGCCATGGCCGAAGTTCCACCGTAGTGCATAAGCACCAGCAGAATAACGAAGTACAGCACCAGTAGAATCGGCGAGATAAGAATCAAGATGTTTTTGAGCATGGGCGTAGTCTAGCATACTTTAACGGAGTTGGACATGGCGAATGTGGAACTTACGGTAACCGGGGACAGCTCTCAAGCTCAGGATGCCATTAACCGGTTCACCTCCTGTATGCAGAATTGTAGCTCCAATATGACTCAGTTTAAAAATACCTGGCTGGGAATAAAGGCTTTGGAGTTGGCGCAAGATCTGGTGGTTTGGGCCAAAGAAGCGCTTATGTTGTCGGCTCGTTATGAAACGTTGGGCGTTACTATGCGGGTGGTGGGGAATAATGCCGGATATACCGGGGCTCAGATGGCCGAATTCCAGGGAGCGCTGCAAAAAACCGGTATTGCCATGGTGGAAGCTCGGCAAAGTCTGACACAGATGGCGCAAGCTCATATTGATCTTTCCAAATCGGCGCAGTTGGCCCGGATGGCTCAGGACGCCGCCGTTATTGGCGGTATTAACTCTTCGGAGGCGTTCTCCCGGATGGTGTACGGCATTCAATCGGGACAGACGGAGGTGCTGCGGACGATCGGTATTAATGTCAATTTCGAGGAGAGTTATCGCAAACTGGCCAAGCAGTTGGGAAAGAGCACTGAAGATTTGACGGAGTACGAGAAGGTGACGGCGCGGACCAACATTACCCTGGAAAAGGGCAAGGATATAAACGGAGCTTATGAAGCCGCCATGGGCACGGCGGGTAAACAGATCCTATCCATGAAACGCTACCTGGATGACCTTAAAGTTGTGTTGGGCCAGACGTTCTCCGAGGCGCTGCTTATCGGTGTGACTACTGTAACCGGCGGCTTGAAAGATATGAAGGACGAAGCCGGTCAATTACAACAGAAGGGTGATTTGCAGAGTTTCGGGCGCCAGGTGATCACTGCGATGGCCTTTGCTGCCGATGGGGTGCAAGGGTTGTATGTGGTTCTGCGTGGTTTAACCGAGACGGCTATCTGGTCGGCAAAGGAGTTGTGGGGCTTCGTCAACGTGGCGGAGAGTGTGGCAAAATTGGATTTCTCTGGAGCCAGCGGGTGGTTTAACTGGATGGGTATGCAATCCGACAATTACAACAAGAGTATGGGCAAGCTGGTTGACGGTATCAAGTCATTCCAGTCAGAGACGGACAGCTATTTCAAGAAGATTGATACTGCGGCAGCTGGGGATAAGGCTATTGCGACCAATGCGGAGCAACGCAGGATTTTGAACGGAAAGATAGCCACCGAAGAGCTCCATAATAAAGAGGCAGCAGAACTGGCGGAAAAGAAGTATCTGGAAAATCTGAAGTTGTCCATCGGCGCGGTAAAAGAGTATGCCACGGCCCTGGCTGATCTGGGAAAAGAACGGTTGAAAAACAGCGAAGAGCGTTTTACCGATCAGTTGAAGCAGACGGTGGAGCTGTATAAGCAGAACAAGGCCGGAGTAGCGGAGTTGACGGCTGTTTTGAACACGTATCATAAGGAGTCGGAAAAGGTATTCATGGAGCGTCTGGCCGTCGAACAGGATGGCTTGGGCAAGCTTGGCGCCATGTATGAAGAGTTCAAGCGGAAAGTCGTCAATAACGCTAATGTTAAAGAGGTGAAGGCCCAGGGAGTGGAAATCCTGAAGGCGTATAAGGAGATGGCGGAGAAGATCATCGGTGTGGAACAGAGTAGGTATCAAACTCTGATTGAGGGAGAGCGCAAGTATGCCGCTGAAGTGCTCGGGCTCATCAACATCAAAAAACAGGAAGCGAAGGATCTGCAGACCTATTTCGAAGATCTGGATAAGAAACGCGCGGATCGCAAGATAGCGGCGATTGATCCGAGTCTTGACGCCTATGATAAGTATATGGCGACTCTGAGCCGGGTGCAGACCGCCGAGGCAGATGCCTGGAAACTGGTGGATTCCGGGAAGCGGAGTGAGGCGCTTAAAAAAGTTATCAGCTCCTACGACGAAATGACAGATTCCGTGGTGGTGGGTAACGATACCATTATCTCCAAAGAAGCGGTGGTGCAACAATCCGAGGAGAATATTCAGCGGATTCGTTCGGAAATGACAAATAAGATCACTACGGATCAGAAGGTGTTGGAAGACGCCTATGCGGCCAGCATGATAAAGATGGAGGCGTATAAGGGGAAGCTGCTGGAGTTGGACGATATCCTGAAAAACATGACCAGGACGATCACGATCGATCTGAAGGTTAACGGCATGCAGGCCATCCAGCAGATAAACGGTTATATGACCACAGCCACGGCTGATCCGAATATTCCAGCGGCGACGGTTGACCCGCCGGGATTAGCCGTGGGCACTCCGTATGTGAATAGTGACGGGTTGGCTTATCTGCATCAGGGTGAGGCGGTGCTGACGGCGGCGCAGAACGCTAATCTAAAAAAGAGCATTGAGTGGTTGTCGG
>CAIYUY010000171.1 GCA_903929485.1 uncultured Desulfuromonadales bacterium | reverse complement strand
TTTTATTGGCGTCCCCGAGACGATTCGAACGTCCGACCCCTTCCTTAGGAGGGAAGTGCTCTATCCATCTGAGCTACGGGGACAAAATCTTCATTAATATATAGCAGCCGCCCGGAATTTGCAAGCCTTTTCACAGTTCCGCTGAACTAAACTCCACCGATCCCGCCATTGCCTCAGAACTGCAGCAGTGAAAAGGTCTTTCCTTCCGGCAACCGCTGACGGCCGTTGAGAAATTCCAGCTCCACCATGAAACAGCACTCCACGATGTCGCCACCCATGTCCGTTACCATGTCAACCACCGCCGAAGCCGTCCCCCCCGTGGCCAACAGGTCATCGGCAATGAGTATCCGTTCCCCTTTCTTGATGGAGTCGATATGAATCTCCAGCGTATCGGTGCCGTACTCCAGATCATAGCTCTTACTGAAGGTTTCTCCCGGGAGCTTACCAGGCTTGCGTACCAAGACCACTCCAGCCCCCAGCTTGTAGGCCAGCGCCGCGCCGATAATGAAACCACGCGCCTCAACCCCCACCACCTTGTCGATCCGCTGACCGGTGTAACGATGGGATAACAGGTCGATCATCTTCTGGTACGAGGCGGCATCAGCCAAGAGGGTGGTGATATCCTTGAACAGGATTCCTTTCTTGGGAAAATCGGGGATGTCTCGGATAATATCTTTCAGTTGTTCCATGAAACGGCTCCTTATGGTTTTAGTACGGTCAGATCATCACGTCCGAGCTCTTGCTCACCTTCCTGAGCTTGGCCAAGGTACGCACCTCGATCTGGCGAATCCGCTCACGGGTAACCCCGAACTGCTTGCCGATGGCCTCCAGGGTCAGCGGCTCCTCGTCGTCCAAGCCAAACCTGAGAGTGAGAATCTCCCGCTCATGCTCCGAAAGCGAGGCGATCCATGCGGCAACCTGCTCCGAGATATCCTGACTGTCCAGACGGCTGTGAGGGGTCTCTCCGGAACTGTCGGCCAGGGTATCAAGGAGATGATAGTCCCCCTCGACCCCCAGCGGTTTTTCCAGCGAGCAGTTCCTCGTGTTGAGCTCCTGAAGATGCAACACATGGGCTACCGGCTTCTCCAGGGTGATGGCAATCTCCATGATTGTCGGCTCCCGGTCCAATTCCTGCCCCAGCTCACGGGCAACCCGGAGCATCTTGGCAAGCTCACCGGCCACATGCACCGGCAACCGGACGGTTCGCCCCTGGTTAACCAGTGCCCGCTCGATGGCTTGGCGAATCCACCAGGAAGCATAGGTGGAAAAACGGAACCCCTTCTCCGGCCTGAACCGCTCCACCGCCTTGATGAGACCAAGGTTTCCCTCTTCAATCAGGTCGATGAGCGGCAGTGCGTAATTATTGTAACGCTTGGCGATACTGACCACCAACCTGAGGTTCGCCTCAATAATCCGGTCACGGGCGCCCCGGTCTCCGGCGGCGAAACGGGCAGCCAGATCCTTCTCTTCGTCCGCGGTCAAAAGAGCCGTTTCCCGTATCTCCCGCAGATACAAACGGATGGCGTCGGTAATCTGCTCCCCCGAGATATCCTCACCGCTCTCAAGGTCAACCTCCGACTCCGGATCGATCTCCAAATCCGGGTCGATCTCCTCCTCCGGTTCGGCGAACAGTTCCCCATCAAAAACGACGTCGTCACTGTCTCCCCCGATCTCGCCCATGATCTCTTCGGGGAGTTCGTCCTCAGGCTTGTTTGACGCCATGACTCTTCGGGTCCCTCGGTGTGGATCCCGCCTCCCGATTAAGGTTCACGCCAACTGTGCGCGCCGATCAGCTTGACAAACCGGCAGCCGCCCCACTCCTCCCGGGTAACAGCGCCATCACCGTTTTTTGTGATGCGAATCAGGGTCTGCAACGCCTCATCCCCCACCGGAATCACCAACCTCCCACCCGGCTTGAGCTGCGCCACATAGGCAGGGGGAACCGCCGGAGCCCCCGCGGTTACTATGATGGCGTCAAAGGGGGACTCTTCTTCCCAACCGGAAGTGCCATCGGTAATTTTCAGATTTATATTGAGCAGCCCGAGACTGTCCAGGACCTTGCGGGCCCGCAGGGCCAGGGGCCTGATCCGCTCCACCGTGTAGACCCGGTCGGCCAGCTTGGCAAGAACAGCGGCCTGATACCCTGATCCGGTGCCGACCTCCAACACCTTTTCACTCCCCTTCAACGCCAGGAGCTCCGACATGAGCGCCACCATGTACGGTTGGGAGATGGTCTGTTTCTCCCCGATGGGGAGTGGTGAATCGGAATACGCCTGGCCGGACATCGCCTCCTCCACAAACAGATGTCGCGGCAGGGAAAGCATCGCCTCTATCACCCGAGGGTCTGTGATACCCCGGGCAAGGAGCTGAGAATCCACCATCCGTTTACGTGCAATATCTAAATTCATAGCTTCCCCCCGGCTGAGCGTCACACTGTACCAGAACCGCCGGGAAAAGTCCAGAAGTCGAAAGCGCGGATAGTGAAAAAATTTTAAGCCACAAACTCAAACAGCTTCTCCAGCTCCTCCGGAGTCGCCACGGGGGGATAACAGACGCCGGCAGCACAGAGAGCCGCCGTCGCCCCCCTCCCCTCCCGTGGCGTAAACCGGAGTGTCAAACCGGGAAGATAACGGCGATGAATCGCCCGGAGCAACCCTGCGGTAGCAGCGCTATCCGGTTCGCCCGACAGTTCCAGATGAATCCCCCCCTGTTCCAGCATCTCCACTGCCGCCAGCATTTGCAGATGATTCACCGGCGCGCGAGCCATACTCCCGGAGCAGGCGGTGACGATCCCCCTCCCCCGCCGTGTCAGATCATCGTCACCGGTGATCCGGCCGAGACGGAGCAGATTCAGCGCCGCCACCGCGTTACCTGAAGGGATAACCCCGTCGGAGATCCCCTTCATCCGGACCAGTCCCGGCTCCGCATCACTCCCCGTATCGAAAAGAGCCCCTGACTCCGGATCGCAAAAGAGTCGGAGCATCTCCACCGTCAACCGGAGGGCCGAAGCAAGAAATCTCCGGTGAAGAGTCGCTTGGTGAAGAGCGATCAGCCCCCGGACAAAAAAAGCATAATCCTCCAGAAACGCAGGCGCCCCTGCCCGTCCGGCATGCCAACTCCGGAGGAGCCTCCCTTCCGGAGTCATGAGTCGGGTTTCCAGAAATGCCGCTCCATCCATGGCCGCACGAAGATACGAAACGTTACCGGTCACGCCGTGGGCCTCGGCAAAGGTGGCGATCATCAGCCCGTTCCAGGAAGCAAGGATCTTCTCATCGCGAAGAGGGGCGCCCCTTCCGGACCTGACGGCCAAAAGGAGGGGACGCCATCGCGCCACCTTCTCTCGAAGGTGCTCGGCCGTACTCCCCTCAGCCAAGGCGAACTCCTCCAGGGGACGCTCCAGATGAAGGATGTTGCTCCCCTCAAAATTTCCCGACGGGGTGACGTCGAACAACCGGCAGCAGAGTTCCCCTTCTTCCTTCCCCAACGCCGCCCAAATCTCCTCCGGCCGCCAGAGGTAATATTTTCCCTCTTCCCCTTCGCTGTCAGCATCCAGCGCCGCGTAAAATCCCCCCTGGGGGGAGGTCAGGTCGGCGATGACTCCGGCAAGAATCTCCTCAGTCGTCCGAAGCATCTCCTCGTTGCCCCCCAACCGAAATGTGTCCAGGAAAGCGCCGGCTATGAGAGCCTGGTCGTAGAGCATCTTCTCGAAGTGGGGAACAAGCCAGGCCCGATCCACCGCGTACCGGTGAAATCCGAAACCGAGCTGATCGAAGATCCCTCCCCGGCGCATGGCTGCAAGAGTCTGCTCCGCCATCCGGAGCGGTTGGGATTCCCCGCTCCGGATCCCCTGGAGGAGAAGAAAAGAAACAAAGTGCGGCATGGGAAATTTAGGAGCCCCGCCAAAGCCCCCCCACACCGGATCATACATCCCTTTCAATTGCTTCCACGCCGCAGCCGACACTCCGCCGTCCACCACCCCCGAAGAGACCACCGCCTGACGGGTCAGCCCTTCCATGACGCCGGCGCAGTTTTTCAGCACCAGATCACGCCGGGTTCGCCAGAGAAGGGCGATGTTGTTCAGGGTCTCCATGATCCCCGGCATCCCCCCGCGGGAGCTCTTCGGCATATAGGTAACGGCGAAGAAAGGATGACGGTCCGGTGTCATGATGATATTCAACGGCCAACCACCGCTCCCCGTCATCATCCGGGAAACGAGCATGTACTGATCATCGATATCCGGCCGTTCCTCCCGGTCGACTTTGATGGCAATAAACTTCCGGTTGATGAGTTCCGCCACCTCCGGGTCTTCGAAGGATTCGTGGGCCATGACGTGGCACCAGTGGCAGGTGGCGTAACCGATGGAGAGAAGAATCGGCTTATCCTCCCGCCGAGCTACTTCAAAGGGCTCGTCTCCCCAGGGATACCATGCCACCGGATTTTCCGCATGCTGAAGCAGGTACGGACTCGCCTCAAAGATCAGCCGGTTGAATCGATCCCCCCCATGGAGGGGGAGAGCTTCCTTGTCCAGCGCCAGGAGTTCCCTGATCCGTGCCGTGCCGTCTCTGTCTGAAATCATGACATACCTCCTGAAATCCTCGTTCTAGTACCCTGTCCGGCTTGATGTTGCGGTATGCACCCCAAAGAGCCCGAGTGAACCGTGATTCGTAAGATAACTCACTGACGCGACGAAAAACAAAAACAGTTTTACCGCAAAGACGCAAAGTAACCGCCAAGTAAAAGCTTTTAAGGGGGTAGTCGGTTAGCTCCTCCTGTCTCAACTGTACAATCGCGAAGCCATTCAAAACCAGCACACGGATGACACGGATCAAGGCGGATCAAACAAAAACAAGCTTTTGGTTTAAACCAAAAAAAGATTGATCCGCCTTGATCCGTCCAGATCCGTGTCATCCGTGTGAAAATTCTTTTTTGAAACAAAGAACAGAGGAAGAGGAGTTAACCTACTACCCCTTTCTCGGAAATATGCCGCTGTGGAATGCCGGTTAACTTCGAGAGCTGCGCCTGTGTCAGCTCCTTTCTGCCTCG
>CAIYUY010000170.1 GCA_903929485.1 uncultured Desulfuromonadales bacterium | reverse complement strand
TCTGTCACTGCCCAATGAATAAGCAATCTGCTATCCCCTACCATCTCTCCGCACGTTACCACCCTTTTCCAGAAGTTATCCCAAGAGTTATCAACAGGCATTGTTGAAAAAGCATGTCGGAACATGGTCTGGCAGGCAAATATTGCGTAAAATTAGTCAGATAGCTTTAAAACGCTATTTCTCTAAAGGTGGATAACTGACCAAAAACAATACGTTGTCAACCAGAGTGCGGTAATCAGCCAGCTGTTTTTCCGCTTGACAGCACATAGTAGTCATTTGATACCATCCTGGCATGCGCGTGGAAACGGTACCACTTAACAATAAGATTCGGGTAGCTGCCATCTTCGACAGGGGAGTCGTCAAGCCCGTCTGGTTTGAGACCCAGGGAGTGAGGGTGTCCGTTCAGGAGATCTGTTACAGCTGGTCCTGCAATGAAGGAGCGGCAACGATCCTGAACTTTGCCGTGTGGAACGGGAAAGAGACATTCGAACTGGCCTACGACGTAACGGCGGGAGGATGGTCGTTGCGGGGGAAGAAAGTGACGGCTTGATGCCCTGGAATTCGCCCTTAATGAGATAAATAATTCTTCACGATAACGACAGATTCTCATGGAATGTCGACACCGATTCTGTTAATAATCTACGTAGGGGCAAGGCATGCCTTGTCCCTACCGCTTCGCGCCGAGACGTCCCGATTTCTTGCCGGTATACCCATCATCTCAACCAGAAAAGGTCCCCATGTTCGAACAAGCATTCAAAAATATCGACGACGCCCTCCGGAAGGAAGCGGGGTGCGCCAGTGAGCTGGATTATGCCGAGCAGACCTCCTGGCTCCTCTTCCTGAAATACCTGGACAGCCTGGAGCAGGACAAGTCCATGGAAGCAGCCATGGAGGGGAAGACGTACTCCTTTATTCTTGATCAGCAGTATCGCTGGGACAGTTGGGCCGCACCCAAGGGGGACGACGGTAAGCTGGATCATAATACCGCGGTCTCCGGGGATGACCTGCGGGAGTTCGTGGATCACAAGCTCTTCCCTTACCTCAACAGCTTCAAGCAGAAGGCCACCGGCCCCAACACCATCGAGTACAAGATCGGCCAGATATTCGGGGAGATCAAGAACAAGATCCATAGTGGCTACATCCTGCGGGACATCATCGACCATATCGACGAACTCCGCTTCAATTCCCAGACGGAAAAGCACGAGCTTTCCCACCTCTACGAGGCCAAGATCAAGAATATGGGGAATGCCGGGAGAAACGGCGGCGAGTATTACACCCCCGCCCGCTCATCCGCGCCATAGTGCAGGTGGTCGCCCCCAGGATCGGCGAACGGATC
Organism: uncultured Desulfuromonadales bacterium; assembly: GCA_903929485.1. Classification (GTDB taxonomy): domain Bacteria; phylum Desulfobacterota; class Desulfuromonadia; order Geobacterales; family CAIOGM01; genus CAIOGM01. The sequence continues at coordinate 1,050 of CAIYUY010000170.1, read as the reverse complement.
TATGACGGCGCCGTCGGTTCCGCAGGATTTTTGTGCGAAGCCTTCGACTACTTGAAAAATCAGCCCGATCTGACGACCTCCGACCTGAAGACGTTGCAGGAGCGGACCTTTTCCGGCAAGGAGAAGAAGTCCCTGGCTTATGTCATCGCCATCATGAACATGATCCTGCATGGCATCGAAGCCCCTAACATCATCCACACCAACACCCTGGCGGAGAACCTGGCCGATATTCAGGAGAAGGATCGCCATGACGTCATCCTGGCCAATCCTCCCTTCGGCGGCAAGGAGCGGAAGGAGGTGCGGCAGAACTTCCCCATCCGGGCCGGGGAGACTGCTTTTCTCTTCCTCCAGCACTTCATCAAGATGCTCAAGGCCGGTGGCCGGGCCGGAGTGGTCATCAAGAACACCTTCCTCTCCAATACCGACAACGCCTCGGTGAGCCTGCGGAAGCTCCTGCTGGAAAGCTGCAACCTGCACACGGTTCTCGACTGTCCCGGTGGCACCTTCCAGGGAGCCGGAGTGAAGTCCGTGGTCCTCTTCTTCGAGAAGGGAGCGCCGACCAGAAAGGTCTGGTACTACTCGCTTGACGTTGGCCGCAACATGGGGAAGACCAATCCGCTGAATGATGCCGACCTGGCCGAGTTCATCGAGTTGCAGAAGAGTTTTGCCGACTCGCCCAAGAGCTGGAGCGTGGATGTTGCCGGTATCGACAAAGCAACGTTCGACTTGTCTGTGAAGAATCCCAGTGGCGGTGAAGAGGTTGTCCATCGGAGCCCCGAAGAGATCATGGACGAGATTGCCGCACTGGATGCCGAGAGTGCGGCGGTTTTGGAGCGGATTCGGGAGCTGTTGTGAGCAAGGACTCTGAGGGGAATAATGGGAATTATATGAATAATAGGAAAGTTCCTTGCCTCGTCGCTGTTTTGAGTGGGTAATGGTGACGGCCGTAGGTTTTGCATAGGGCGTGAGTCGAGCGCGCCAGAATGGAGCGCACGGCGAGACGAACGCCCTGTGTAAAACCTGTCTACGGCCACTCTGCTTTTATTTTGC
>CAIYUY010000169.1 GCA_903929485.1 uncultured Desulfuromonadales bacterium | reverse complement strand
GTTGTTTTTCTCTATTTTCTTTGCGTACTTTGCGTCTTTGCGGTTCAAAGTATCACGAAACTTTAAGCCGGACGGGGTACTAGGTTCGAGGTTCTAGGTTCTAGGTTCTACGTTCTACGTTCTACGTTCTACGTTCTACGTTCTAGGTTCATTTACGAACATAGAACGTAGAACGTAGAACATAGAACTGATTTTAACGGGTTTTAAGGGTTTTTAAGGGGGAGTTATGTCGGAAGTTAACAAGGAACGGTGGTTGAGTTGGCTGGCGCTTTCCACCGCCTTCATGGCGGTCATTTCAGCGGTAACTACCATGTATATGGGGAAGTTTTCGTCCAAAGCGGTGCTTGTGCAGGGACAGGAGACCAACCAGTGGGCTTATTACCAAGCCAAGAGCATCAAATCGCATACCTTCGACATGCAGAAGCAGGCGCTGGAGCTGCAACTGCTTGCCCAAGAGAAGAGTCTTACACCGGAGGTGATTGGAAAATTTACCGAAAAGATCCGGTATTACGACAAGGAGGTCAAACGGTACGAAGCGGAGAAAAAAGAGATCAAGGCCAAGGCGGATGAGTTGGCCGAGAGCAGGCTCAAGGCCCAGCATATGGGGGGTAATTTCGGTTACGGTCTCCTCTTCGTGCAGATCGCCATCATGATGACCTCCATCGGCAGTCTCATGAAGAAAAAGCCGCTCTGGTATTTCGGGTTGGCCGCCATGGTGGGATGGCTCTTTTACTTCCTGGATGCCATTTATCTGTTTTATTAATTTTTTTTCCCGGCTTTTCCCAGAGCTTTCCCCACCTGCCAAGCGGTGAAACCCGCCACGATGCCGATGATCCCGCCGGCCAGGACGTCCAGGGGGTAGTGAGCCCCCACATAGATCCGACTGAACGCCACCCCTACAGCGAAACTCCAGAGCGGAATTTTCCACTCCTTCCCTCGTCCGTATCCCACCGTGTAGGCCATCATGAAGGCAAAGACCGTGTGTCCCGAGGGGAGGGAGTTCTTCAGTTTTAACTCCCCCAGCACCCGGACCTTGCTCAAACCCAGCGCCGCCGCCGGCCGGGGAACCTGCAGCAACTGTTTGAGACCCTCCTCCATGACCAGTCCCAGGATGGCGCCGAGGATGAAGAGCGCCGGGTAGCTCCAGGGCATCCGCTTTCGATCCACCGCGGCCCATACGATCAGGATGAGGGCGTAGGTGTAGACCGTTTTTGAACTCCCCAGATAGGTGAGGAGCGGCATGATCAGGTCAAAGAAACGGTTGCCGCAGTCGTGGTTGATCAGCCCAAAGAGCTTCCGGTTGATGCTGCCCGAGCCGTACAGTAGCTGGTAAAGCTGTTGATTCACGATGACTTACCTTAGCCCCACAGGCCGGCAATTACTTGATGATTATCAGCTCGCCCACCGGTTGGGATGCCGAGACCTCCACCCCGAAATCCGCTGCGTCCTTGGGCAATCCTGCAAAGACGATGACGAAGGGGACCGTTTTTCCGGGTGGAACGCCGATATTGGCATAGGAGTCGCCCAGCCGGTTGTTCATGGCTGCTTCGATCTTGGCCAGGGGAAGGGTCGCCAGTTGCTCCGGGGTGAGCGGGTTGCCGCAGTAGCTGCTTCTCTCCAGAATGACGGTTCCGGCGGAATTGTAGATCAGTCCACGCACCTGGATGGCTGCGTGGGGTGTCGGGTACAAGTTGAGGGCTTCGCCACGGAGGACGAAAAGCTCCTTTCCTTCGTTGGTGTTGATGTAACTCCCCTCAAGATTTTTGATCAGAACCCGCTCCTGAACCTTGTCGTCGGCCTTCAATAACCGCACCAAGCTGCCGAGTCCTACCTTCTTCAGCGCCTCCGGACCTTCAAGGAGGTACAGAGCGCCCACTCCACCCACCAGGAGGAGAATGATTCCTCCCAAGAGCATGGCGAGGATAGCAATGGCGGAGGGGCCCTGGCGCCGTGACGCAGGAATTGCTGCTTCAGAGTCGGCATCGTCCCTGTCGTCGTCCGCGGAAGACGCCCAGGGGGGAGCCGGTACGTTTGCCGGCTGCTCCTCGGATAGAGATGGCTCATCACCGCTCTCAGGCGTCTCCATCTCCTGGGGGGATGGCTGGGGACTCTCCAGCAGCTCTGCTTCAGGTTCAGCGGGGGTAATTTCTCCTCCCTCCTGGGCGGCGTCCTCCGGTGAAGGGAGTTCCGCGGGTGGGGCTTCCGGTTCCGGCAGTTCGTCACTGAGAGTGTCGAAGTCGACGCTGTTGATTTCGTCCATCTCCGGCGCCCACCGCTCCCGTTCGGGTTTCACCCTGCTTCCCTTGACTGGGACCGGGCGGGGTTCGCTCTTTGCCGGCTTTTCAGTGATCACCGGTTGGGGGAGTGGAGTATCAACTTCGTCCCATCCTACTTCTTCCGTGGCGGTTTCAAGGGGTGGCGCCGGTGGGGTGACGAGTTCCGCGTCATCCTCGGGGAAATCATCGGCAAAGGAAAACTCCAGCAGATCATCGGGTTGAGATGAAGGGGGGAGGGGCTCCTCGGCGGAGGGGAAGCTCTCTTTGTCGGCTCCCCGGGGGAGAACTGCTGCTCCGGATTCGAAGGGAAAACTGAAGTCATCCAGGGGGGTGGAGTTGGGCGGTTCCGGTTCCGGAGCAGTTGGTTCCGAGGGGAGAGTGAATTGGAAGCTCTCCTCATCTTCAAAGGAGTCATCGGGAAAAGTCGTCGCCGTTGTCTCTTCAGGGAGAAAAAAAGGAGCGGAGAGGTCACTCGCCTCCGACTGCTCCGGTTTCACTGGTTCCCGGTTGCCGGGGAGTTCAGGCGGGACAGGAAGCTCCCGCGGATTGAACCGCACTTTTTCCGGCGCCGGTTCTTCCCGGCGGACAGCCTTGGGCACCTGGAAGACATGCTGACAGCGCTTGCAGCGGATCTTGACCCCGGATTCGGCAACCTTGTTGTCGTCGAGTTTATACTTGGCGCTACACTGGTCACATTGAACGATCATTGAGAACCCCGCCCTTCAACTGTTAGCTCAATTCGTAAATTTCCGGAAGATTCCGAAGAAGTTCGTTGTCGTCAAGGCCGTACCCCGCAAGAAAGCCGCCGTCCCAGTAAAATCCGTGGTAATCGGGCTCAATGACGACCGTTCCGGGGAGCTGTTTCGTGATAAGGACACAGGTTTTTATTGATCTTGGTTGCTGCGCCGCCAGAGAACTCACGAGGTACCGGAGGCTTAGGCCGGTGTCCAGAATATCCTCCACGATGAGTATATCCTTATCCCGCAAATTGGTTTCATGGGGGAGAGCCAGGTGGACGGACCCGCTGGAGAGCGTGCCGCAATAACTGGAAATCCTGATGAAATCCATGGTCACCGGCAGTTCGATGCATCGCGCCAGGTCGGCGGCAAAGACGAATGCTCCCTTGAGCACGACCAGAAGGTGCGGCTGTCCACCGGCGTAATCGGAGGTAAGTTCCTTGCCGATTCTCCTGACTGCGGCGGCAATCTGTTCCGCGGAGAAAATCGGACGGAGCCCCGTTTTTGCTGGTGTATTGCTCATGAAAAGTCTCGTGTTTATACCAGAAAGCCCACATGGTGTCAATCGTTATGGCCATGGTGAGAGCTTTGTGGTAAAGTTGGCCACTACTTGAGGAGGGTGAACAGTATGAAACCAGGAATTTTTGCATGCATAGTTTTGCTCATGGCGTCGCCGGCGCTGGCCGCACCGTCCATCGTGGTGGAGACACCGCTCCACGATTTCGGCGCGGTCACCCAGGGAGTGAAGGTGGATCATCTCTTCATGGTGAGGAATCGGGGGGATAAACCTCTCACCATAACTCAGATCCGCTCTTCCTGTGGCTGTACGGCGGCGACCTTGTCGGCAAAGACGATCGCGCCAGGTAAAAGCGGCGAAGTCAAGGTCATCTTTGATTCCTCGAATTTCGCCGGCCAAGTGACCAAAAGTGTTTATCTGGACAGCAACGACCCACGGACCCCGTCGGCGCTGCTGACCATGCAGGGGAAGGTAACGGAGCTCATCGCCGCCACCCCACGCGCGCTCAATCTGGGATCGGTTAAGGCCGGTTCCCGTAAAGAGGTCGTGGTGACGCTGGAAAACAGGGGGAACAGGCTCTTTGCGGTCACCTCGGTCACCTCTCCCCAGGCGGCTATCGTGGGGACGATGAGGGGGGGGAAGGTGAGCCCGGGGCAGAGCGGGGAGATTAGCGTTATCGTCACCGTGCCGAAGGAAGGGCGGTTTCTCAGCGGCTACCTGACCATCCGGACCGACCATCCTCAAAAAAAGGAAATAGTCGTTCCTGTTTACGCCACGATCACCCCCTGACTTCTTTAACGCTGCTCCCGCAGTTCCCGCCAGGCCCACTCTATATTTTCTTGTCGGACGCGGAAAAAATGGGGCGGCATCTTTTCGGGGGGAAGTCCGAACCTTGCAACGGTCTCCGCCGCGGATTCCCCCCGCTCCAGATGGCTCAGAACCTCGGTGAAAAAATCCTGGAGGAAGAGGCGAAACCGGCGGATACCCTTACTGCCGGTGACGTTCCCCCGTCCCGGCACCACTTTGGTGACGACCATCTTCTCCAGTTGCAGCAGATCCTGCACCCATCCTCGGGGAGATCCGTCGGTCATGGAGCCGGCCTCGTCGTTGAACATCAGGTCCGACGTGAAGAGCACCGCCTGGTCGGGGAGGTAAACCGCAAGATTCCCCCTGGAGTGCCCCTGATCCATCTGCATCAGCAGGATCGTCTGCTTCCCGCCGCTGAGCGTCATTACCTTTTCAAAGGCAATTAACCGGTTGCTCAACGGTTGCTTCTCCTCCCTGATTTTTGCAAAGCTCTCCGCCGAGAGGATGATCTCGACGGTGGGGGGGAAGCCGAAACCAGCGATCCCCTTCCCTTGGTGATGGTGGGTCAGGACCACATAGCGGAGTGGGAGCGGGGTGATGCCGGCGATGATCCGGGTGATCTCGGCCGACGCCGCCGGGGTGAAATGGGCGCCGGCCACGAGAACCGAGGTGGGCATGACGACGATGAATGCGTTACTGGCTACCGGTCCGTCGGGGTCCACAATGGCGGCGTAGAGTCGTTCATCAACCTTCGTGACGGTGTACAGGGCGGCCAGGGAGCCCAAGGGGAGGGACAGGAGCAAGAAAACGACGGCAAACAGAGTTCTCAAGGAGGGAGACCTCGGGAACCGGCCATTATAGTTGCAACTCCGCGTGGCCGTGATAATATTCGTCCCGCTCCCTGGCCACATCGGTATCTTCCAGGTACTCCTCAAAGCCCATGGTCCGGTCGATGACCCCTCCCGGGGTGATCTCGATGATACGGTTGGCAATGGTGGAGACAAACTCGTGATCGTGGGAGCTGAAGAGCACCACCTCCGGATAGGCGATGAGACCGTCGTTTAAGGCGGTGATGGATTCCAAGTCCAGATGGTTGGTCGGTTCGTCCATCACCAGGGCATTGGCGCCGGTGAGCATCATGCGCGACAGCATGCAGCGTACTCGCTCCCCCCCCGAAAGAACCTTGCACTTTTTGGTTGCCTCGTCCCCGGAAAAGAGCATTTTTCCCAGGAAGCCGCGGGCAAAAGTCTCCCCTTCGGTGGGAGGAGAGTATTGCCCCAGCCACTGGATAAGATTCAGGTCGTTGTCGAAAAATGAGCTGTTTTCCTTGGGGAAATAAGCTTTGGTAATGGTCACTCCCCACCGGACGATGCCGCTGTCCGGCTCCGTTTCCCCCGCCAGGATCTGGAATAGAGTCGTTTTCGCCAAGCTGTTTCCCCCCACGAAGGCGATCTTCTCGTTTTTCCGGACGGTGAGGTCGAACTTGTCCAGGACCGCGACCCCCTCGATGCTCTTGGAAAGCCCGGTAATTTCCAGGATAATGTCGCCGCTGGCCCGTTCCGGCTTGAACATGATATGGGGATACTTGCGGGATGATACCGGCATATCCTCCAGGGTCAGTTTGTCCAGCAGTTTCTTGCGCGAGGTGGCCTGTTTAGCCTTGGAGGCGTTGGAGGAAAACCGCTGGATAAATTCCTTCAACTCGGTGGCCTTGTCGGAAACCTTCCGGTTCTCGTTCTGTTTCTGGCGGAGAGTCAGTTGGCTGGCGTGGTACCAGAAGTCATAATTTCCCACATAAACCTGGATCTGGCCGAAGTCGATGTCGGCGGTGTGGGTGCAGACCTGGTTGAGGAAATGGCGGTCATGGGAGACGACGATGACCGTGTTGGAAAAACGATACAGGAACTCTTCCAGCCATTTGATGGACTTGAGATCCAGGTTATTGGTCGGCTCATCCAGGAGGAGCACATCGGGAGTGCCGAAGAGCGCCTGGGCCAGCAGCACGCGGACCTTGTCTCCCCCCTCAAGCTCTTTCATTTTCTTGTGGCGCAACTCCTCGGGGATCCCCAGGCCGTTCAGGAGCACCGCCGCTTCCGACTCGGCCTCGTAGCCGTTCATCTCGGCGAAATCCCCTTCCAGGTCGGCGGAACGGGCCCCGTCCTCCTCGGTGAAATCGGCCTTGGCGTAGAGCGCTTCGCGCTCCATCATGATGTTATAGAGTTTCTCGTGCCCCTTGATGACGGTATTGAAGACCGTCTCTTCATCAAAGGCGAACTGGTCCTGGCGGAGCACCGCCATTCGTTCTCGCGGTCCTATGCTTACCTCTCCCTTGTCCGGTTCGATTTCACGAGAGAGGATTTTGAGGAACGTGGACTTCCCCGCGCCGTTGGCGCCGATGAGGCCGTAGCAGTTGCCGGGGGTGAATTTTATATTCACATCCTTGAAGAGTATCCGTTTACCGTAGGCGAGAGTGATGTTGGATGCAGAGATCATTGGTGCGTTATCCTTTTTGAAAATAAAAGAACCACAGGGCTAAATCCTGCGGTTCATGCTCTTTTTTTATAGCATTATTTACACGGTTTGGGCAATGCCAAAGTGTGCAACGGCTGCAAGAGCAGCCGATGCCGGTTAATCGTTGCACCGTGTGCAAATAGTGGTATAGTGACGTAGGCCACATTTTCAGGCAGAGTTCTTAATCGTCATAAAAAAAGGAGAAAAGTCATGAGCAAAGGCGAAGACAGCAAGAAAGCGATCAAAAAGGACCCGGCTAAGAGCCCCAAGGAAAAAAAAGCGGAAAAAAAGATTAAAAAAGCCGATAAAGGAAGATGACGTGGCGAGGGTGGATTTATGAGCATATTTAACGTGTGGAATCCCGAGAGAGTGTGCCGCACCCGGATGATCAGCCGGGAGTTTTTCGAGTGCAAGGTGAAGCGTCCCAGCCCCAAATTCTGCGGCTATTCCCTCTGTCTCGGGAACGGTTTCATCTGCAATCACCTTGATCGTCTCGGCTTTTCCGAAAAGAAATAGCGGCCTGTTCTCCGTACCCGGGGGGGAGAGTCCGCGTGAAGGTTCTTCCCCTTTTTTTAGTTTTCTCCCGCCATTTCCGATTATTTCCCCCTCTTTCCCCCGTGGGTTCTCTTCATCTTTGAACATTTCAGGCATGTTTCTTATTTGAAATAAATCATAGGTATGATGAACGAATATTCTACGCCTTACATGTTGGTTGTGCTACTAATGAACAATGTGGTAATTCAGAAATCGTTCGTTTTTCATTGCCACGGTAGCACCTCCCGCCGGTACAGGGTTTTCATTGACCGCTCCATCGGCTTGACTGTAGTGAGAGAGGATCGCCCATGCCGCCGACCACATCCACTTCCCTTGGCCGACTGAAACTGGCCGCAGCCATTCTCCTGCCGTTTTCGGCCGCCGGATTACAACTCCTGATCTGGGATGAAATTAAACCCTTTGCCTGGATGCTCTTCTATCCGGCGATTTTTTGCAGCAGTTGGCTGGGGGGACGCCTGGGGGGGATTGTCGCCACGATCTTCTCCGTGGCGCTGGTGAAGTGGTTTTTCATGGCGCCCCTTCATACGTTCCTGCTGGAAAACTCCATGCAGCTCTGGTCCTATGTCGTTTTCGGCACCATTGGTTTTTTGGTGGGACAGTTGCACCATCATAGCCGGATGAGTTCCGTAAATGTGGCCACGGCGCAGGGGTTGACCGAACAGGCGTTGGCTCTCATGGCGCGGTCCGAGACGCGGTACCGGACCATGGTCCAAGAGGCTCCCTTGGGGATAGCGCTCATTGATTCGCTGACCAGACGATTTTGCGAAGTCAATGAACGCTTCATGGAAATTACCGGTCGGAGCAGCCGGGAGTTGCTGGCCATGGAGTGGGTGGAGATCACCCACCCGGACGATATCCCGAAATCCCTGGATAATCTGGCTCGGCTGAACGCCGGAGAAATTTCAAAATATCATATGGACAAGCGCTACCTCCATCCGGACGGCTCGGTGATCTGGGTCAGCATGACTATCGCGACCCTCACCAACGAAGAGGGGGATGGTCCGCGTCACCTCTGCATGCTTGAGGAGATTACCCGGCGGGTCCGGAGGGAACAGCTTCTTCGGGAGACCACGGAGCGGCTCACGCTGGCCACCGACGCGGCCAATGTGGGGATCTGGAACTGGGACTTCTCCGACGACAAGCTTCAGTGGGACGAGCGGATCCGCGGCTGGTATGATCTCCCCCGGGAGCTCGCCACGGACGGCATCTCTCCTGATTACTGGCGTTCCCGGCTCCATCCGGATGATTTGGCGCAGGTGGAGGAGAGTTTGAGCAAAGTCCGCTCCGGCTGCGCTCTCCGCTGGAGCTGCAGGTTTCGTATCGTCATGACTGACGGCTCCATTCGCCACATTTATTCATCTTCCGTTATCGACCGTGACGAACGGGGCGCGGCGCTGGGGATGATCGGCATTAACCGCGATATCACTCGGCGGAAACAGTACGAGTGCGAGCTTGAACAGGCTCGCGAAACCGCCGAAGCCGCCAACAGCTCCAAGAGTGAATTTCTGGCCAACATGAGCCATGAGATCCGCACCCCCATGAACGCCGTTCTGGGGCTGGCGCAGCTGTTGGAAAACGAGCCGCTGACGCCGGAGCAGCTGGAGATGGTGCAGCGGATTCGCGCTTCCGGCAGGTCACTGCTGGTCATCCTTAATGACCTCCTTGATTTTTCCAAGATCGAGGCAGGCCGGTTACGGATGGAGATGCGTCCCTTTGCCCTGCCGATGCTCCTGAGCCGGCTTGACAACTTGTTGGGGGGGGCGATCGTCAACAAGGGGCTTGCCCTCTGCATCGAACTTCCCGCGGAAATAAAAGGGAATCTGATCGGTGACGACCTGCGGCTGGAACAGGTTCTCCTTAATCTCGTGGGGAATGCCATAAAATTCACGGAAATGGGGGAGATCCGGCTCCGGGTTCTGCCGCTGGAGCTTACCGATTCCAGGGCGCTGCTCCTCTTCCAGGTCAGCGACACCGGTGTAGGTATTGCCCCGGAGGCCCTCTCCTCCCTGTTCATCCCCTTCACCCAGGCTGACGGGAGCATCACCCGGCGTTTCGGCGGCACCGGTCTGGGGCTCTCCATCAGTAAATGCCTGGTGGAACTCATGGGAGGAGCCATCGGCGTGGAGAGCCGGGAAGGGGGAGGGAGCACCTTCTGGTTCAAAATCCCCTTTCAGCGGACGAGCGCCGCCGACGTCAACTCCGCCGCCTCGTCCCGGAGCAAACTCCCCCTTGGCCCGCGTCTGGCCGGTTGGCGCATTCTGGTGGTGGACGACAGCGAGATCAACCTGTTGGTGGTCAATCGGGCGCTGGCGCGTGAAGGAGCGAAAACCATGTCGGCGTGCGACGGTAAGCAGGCGGTGGAGTGTCTCCGGGCGGAGCCCGGGGGATTCGAAGCCGTCCTCATGGACGTGCAGATGCCGGTAATGGACGGGCTGGCCGCCACCCGCGCCATAAGAAATGAACTTGGTTTGTCGGAACTCCCCGTTATCGCCTTTACCGCCGGCGTACTTCAAGGTGAACGGCAGGAGGCCCTGAATGCCGGGGTAACCGACTTTCTCGCCAAGCCGGTGGAGCTGGAGGAAATGGTCGCCTTGCTTCTCCGCTGGTCCGCTCCCCGCACTGTCTGATCTGCTTCCCGGTTACCCCCTCTTCCCCGGGCTACGTTCTCTTTGACTTCGCAGTTACTCCGGATCTTTTGGTGAAATTGTCCCGCCTGGGACAGTCTGTCCCAGGCGGGACAGCTCCTT
>CAIYUY010000168.1 GCA_903929485.1 uncultured Desulfuromonadales bacterium | reverse complement strand
GATTGCTACTCATCTGCGGCTTATGGTTCGACAAGCTCACCATGAACGGAAAATCGGCCAGTTGCAGAGCTGAAAACCGTTCGTCCTGAGCCTGTCGAAGGATGAACGGTTTTCAGCCGCAGATTAGTAGCAATCAGGTAAGCTTTTGCCCCAATTGCGTTCTGGGAATGGTCGGAGACGTAATTACTTTGGCTGTTTTGGATGTTTCCATTTGACGACACATTACCTCAAACTGCTCGGGCGCCCGCAAGGGGCGCCCCTACGAAAAACTATAATCACTCTCTTGGCTCACATCACGAAAAAGATGGCCTGCCCCGCGCCCCCCTCTCTATCGGACGAAAAAAGAGGGACCGTAAACCGGCCCCTCTTTCATGTGACGATCCGTATCGGGCGCCATGAACAATGTGAATCCGCCATTGAAACATAAGCAGATCCTTCACTTCGTTCAGGATGACAAGCTAAAAAAACAGAATGACGAGCTAAAAAACAGAGATGACAAGAAAAATGAAATTACTCCAGGTTATCCTCAATCCGGATGAGGTTGGTTTTTTCGGTGATGAACTCCAGGGCATCGATCTGAACCAGGGCGGCCCTCACATCGGCTTCCCGGGCCTCGTGACTCTTGATGACGATGGAGACCGACTCCTGGGCGCTCCGGGCGGTCTGGATCATGGACTCGATGCTGATGCCGTTATCTCCCAGGACCCCGGCGATGCGGGAAAGAACCTTGGGACGATCCACCACGGAGAAGCGAAGGTAATATTTACTGCTGATCTCCCCCATGGGCTTGAGGGGAAGCGTGGTCACCGAAGCGTCCGGATATCCCAACGGCGAAGTACGGCGACTGATACCGGCATGGATGTTGCGGGAGATATCCATCAGCTCCCCCACCACGGCGCTGGCGGTGGGATTCATCCCCGCCCCGCGACCGATGAACATCACCGGCCCCACGAAGTCGCCGGCAAGACGGATGGCGTTGAAGACACCATCCACATCGGCCAGGGGAGAGTTGAGCGGGATCATGGTGGGGTGAACCCGCGCCTCGAACCGCTGGCCATCGCACTTGCCGATGGCCAGGAGCTTGATCTTGTAGCCGAACTCCTTGGCGAAGGTGATATCCACCGGAGACAGGGAGCTGATCCCCTCCGCATGAACCTCCTCCAGCTTTACCCTGGTGCCGAAACAGAGGGATACCAGAAGGCAGAGTTTGTGGGCGGTATCGATCCCCTCCACGTCGAAGGTGGGATCAGCCTCGGCGTACCCCAACTCCTGGGCTGTCGCCAGCACCGAGGCGAACTCGGCCCCCTCCTCGGTCATCCGGGTGAGGATGTAGTTGCAGGTGCCGTTAAGTATCCCCAGCACGGTGCTGAACCGGTTGGCCCCCAGATTCCCCCGGATGGCGGAAAGAACCGGAATTCCCCCCCCCACGGCCGGCTCGAAGAGGACCTCTACCCCCTTGGCGGCAGCGGCGGCGAAGATCTCCTGGCCATGCACGGCAAGGAGCGCCTTGTTGGCCGTGACCACATGTTTCCCCGCGTTGATGGCCTTGAGAACAAAACTCCTGGCCGGCTCATAGCCGCCGATGAGCTCAATGACGATGGCAATCTCCGGATCGTCAAACAGTTCGTTGACGTTGGTGGTCAGAACTCCGGGGGGGACAACGACCCCCCGATCCGTGACCACATCAAGGTCGGCGATGGTCTTGAGTGTCAGGGGCGCACCCAGCTTCTGCTGGATAAGCGCGGCGTTTTCGGAGAGGAGCTTCACCACTCCGGCCCCCACGGTGCCGAAGCCGATGAGTCCAACCTTGATGTCTTTCATGAAACCTCCAAACTACTTGATTCTATCCACTGATTAAAGGACTTATCAGTGTTCTCAGTGAAATCAGTGGATCGGGTTGAAAAGGGTTATTCCGCCTTCCCCTCCGGGACAACGATCTCGTCCAGGATGCCGTTGACAAAGGCGGAGGAGTCTTCACTACCGAACTTCTTGGCAATCTCTATGGCCTCGTTAATGATGACCTTTTTGGGAACGTCATCGCGATACAGAAGTTCATAGGCAGCCAGTCGGAGCAGATTCAGGTCCACCCGGGCCATGCGAGCCAGCGCCCAATGCTGGGCCTTGCTCTTGATGAGGTGGTCCAGGTCGGCGCGCCGGGTAACGACCCCTTCCACCAGGAGGCCGGCATAGTTGCGGGCCTCTTGGGGTGAGGGATTCTGCTCCCAGAAGGTCAGCAGAAATCGACGGGTATCCATGGGATTAAGGTCCAAGGCATAGAGCGCCTGAAGAGCCAGTTCCCGGCCAAGTCGCCTGGTCCCCATCAGCTCAGCACCTTCAGCAGATTGGCCGTCTCGATGGCGGTGACCGCCGCCTCGAACCCCTTGTTCCCCGCCTTGGTCCCGGCCCGCTCGATAGCCTGCTCGATACTGTCGGTGGTCAAGACCCCGAAGGCGATGGGAATGCCGCTACCCAGGGAGACCGTGGCGACCCCCTTGGAGACCTCGGAGGCCACATAGTCGAAGTGGGGAGTGGAGCCGCGGATCACGGCCCCCAAACAGATAAGGGCGTCATACTTGCCTGATTCCGCCAACTTCTTCGCCGCCAACGGGATCTCGAAGGCGCCGGGAACCCTGGCCACGGAAATGTCGCCATCGGCGCCGCCGTGACGGATGATGGCGTCCAGCGCCCCTTCAAGAAGACGTTCACCGATAAAGCTGTTGAACCGGCCGACAACGATCCCGAACCGAAGTCCGGTGGCGTCCAGTTTACCGTCAAAAAACTGTGGCATGATCTTCTCCCGAGAGTGCTAAATCGTTCTACGTTCTACGTTCTACGTTCTACGTTCTACGTTCTACGTTCTACGTTCTACGTTCAAAAAACCGATTTAAATATTTTCCAGCAGATGTCCCATTTTTTCCCGCTTGGTCCTCAGATACCGCCGATTGTTCCCGGTGGGGGGAATCTCGAGGGGAACCCTTTCCACGATGTTGATACCGTACCCTTCCAGCCCCACGATCTTCTTGGGATTATTGGTCATGAGCTTGATATGCCTGACCCCCATGTTGACGAGAATCTGAGCTCCGATGCCGTAGTCCCGCAGGTCAGGTTTAAACCCCAGCGCCAGGTTAGCCTCCACGGTGTCATGTCCTTCATCCTGTAGCACGTAGGCCTTGAGCTTGTTGACGAGACCGATCCCCCGACCTTCCTGACGCATGTAGAGGACTACTCCCCGCCCCGCCTCTTCGATCATGGCCATGGCCCGGTGGAGCTGTTCGCCGCAGTCACAGCGACCGCTGCCGAAGACGTCGCCGGTGAGACACTCGGAATGGACCCGGACAAGAACCGGCTCATCCCCCCCCACATCCCCCTTGACAATGGCCAGGTGTTCCAACTTGTCCACATCGTTGTCAAAGGCGATAGCGGTGAACTCGCCATGGACCGTGGGAAGCTTCACCTCGGCGGAGCGCCTGACCAACAATTCGTGCCGGAGCCGATAGGCCACCAAGTCGGCGATGGTGCAGATCTTGATGTCATGATGTTTGGCGAACTTCCGAAGTTCCGGCATGCGAGACATGGTCCCGTCGTCGTTCATAATTTCGCAGATAACGCCGGCCGACGTCAACCCTGCCAGCCGCGCCAGATCCACCGAACCCTCGGTCTGTCCTGCCCGAACCAGGACGCCGCCGTTTTTAGCCCGGAGCGGAAAAACATGTCCCGGTCGCGCCAGGTCTTCCGCCTTGGCGCCATCGGCCACGGCGGTAAGGATGGTGTGGGATCGGTCGGCGGCGGAGATGCCGGTGGTGACCCCCCTCCGCGCCTCGATGGAGACGGTGAAGGCGGTGCCGAAGGAGGAGGTGTTGGTTGCAACCATGAGAGGGAGCCGGAGCTGATCGCACTTCTCACCGGTGAGGGTGAGGCAGATAAGCCCCCGACCGAAACGGGCCATGAAATTGATCGCATCGGGCGTCACCATCTCCGCCGCCATGGTCAGATCACCTTCGTTTTCCCGGTCTTCATCGTCCACCAGGATGACCATCTTCCCTTGGCGAATATCCTCTATGGCGTCTTCAATCCTGGCGTGTGGCATGTCGCTCCCTGTTCGGACTGTGGACCTCCCCAAAAACGTCCAGGCAGAGGTCAGAATGGCGAACTATAGCAGATAAGATCAAGAGTTCAAAGTTCAAAGTTCAGAGTTCAGAGTTTTTGTAACCTTGAACCTCGAACCTTGAACCTCGAACCTTGAGCAGCCTCCGGGCCAATCCGATGAAATTGGTATACCTTTTTTGTAAGTTATGATAGAAGAGTACGTTTAATGTTAGCCGTGAGTCCATCTCCGGGCCCAAAGGAGCATTGATGAAACCATTCAGGTATCCCCTTTCCCACTCCCTCACCTCGTTCAACGACGTGGAGAGGCCCCCGGAACGCCGGACTTCCCCTGTTCCGGGAGGGGCCAAGGTGCATCATCTCCCTGTCTCTCTCTGGAAGAAGAAAGAGGGAGAGGCCAAGGACTCCCTGGATCTGGCCGTGGAGCGGACCCGCGACTTTTTGTTCCGTGAACAACTCCCGGAGGGATACTGGTGGGCGGAGCTGGAATCCAACGTCACCATCACCTCCGAATACGTCATGCTCTTCCACTTCATGGGACTCGTGGAGAAAGAGAAGGAGCGGAAGCTAACTAATTATATCCTCTCCAAACAGACGGAAGCAGGGTACTGGTGCATCTACTACGGCGGCCCCGGCGACCTCTCCACCACGGTGGAAGCATATTTCGCTCTGAAATTGGCAGGTTATCCGGCGGACCACCCCGCCATGACCCGCGCCCGGGCCTTTATCCTGGAGAAGGGGGGAATCATCAAGTGCCGGGTCTTCACCAAGATCTTTCTGGCGCTCTTTGGTGAATTCGCCTGGTTCGGCGTCCCGTCCATGCCGGTGGAGCTGATGCTTCTCCCCACCTGGGCCTATTTCAACGTCTACGAGCTTTCCAGCTGGTCCCGCGCCACGATCATCCCTCTCTCCATCGTCATGGCGCACAAACCAGTGCGGCGGCTTCCCCCCTGGGCCCGGGTCCAGGAGCTCTATATCCGCCCCCCCCGCCCCATAGACTACACTTTCACCAAGGAAAACGGCATCATCACCTGGAAAAACATCTTTATCGGTGTAGACCATATTCTCAAGGTCTATGAATCCAACCCCATCCGCCCTTTCAAGAAAAAAGCGATGACGGTGGCGGAAAACTGGGTATTGGAACACCAGGAGCCCACCGGTGACTGGGGAGGAATCCAGCCGGCCATGCTCAATTCGGTATTGGCGCTCCACTGCCTGGGGTATGCCAATGATCACCCGGCTGTGGAACGGGGTCTGGACGCTCTTGCCAATTTTTGCATCGAGAACGAGGAGGGGATAGTCCTCCAGTCCTGCATCTCCCCCCTCTGGGACACGGCTCTGGCGCTGAAAGCGCTTCTGGATGCGGATGTCCCGGCGGATCATCCCGCCCTGATTAACGCCACCCAGTGGCTCCTGGACCGGGAGGTGCGCAAACCCGGGGACTGGCGGATCAAATCCCCCGACCTTGATCCGGGTGGTTGGGCCTTCGAGTTTCTCAACGACTGGTATCCCGACGTGGATGACTCAGGCATCGTCATGATGGCAATCAAGGACGTGAAGGTCAAGAACGTCCGGGCCAAGGAAGACGCCGTCAAGCGTGGCATCGCCTGGTGTCTGGGAATGCAGAGCAAGGAAGGCGGATGGGGCGCCTTCGACAAGGACAATACCAAACATATCCTCAACAAGATCCCCTTCGCCGACCTGGAGGCTCTCATCGACCCTCCCACCGTGGACCTCACGGGACGGATGCTGGAACTGATGGGAAGTTTCGGCTATCCCAAGAGCCACCCGGCCGCGGTAAGAGGACTTGCCTATATCAAGGAACAGCAGGAACCGGACGGCTCCTGGTGGGGGCGTTGGGGGGTAAACTACATCTATGGCTGCTGGTCGGTTCTCTCCGGGCTGGCCGCCATCGGCGAAGACCTTTCCCAACCATACATTCGGAAATCGGTCAACTGGCTCAAATCCCGGCAGAACATCGACGGAGGATGGGGAGAATCCTGCGCTTCCTACGACGACCCGTCACTGGCCGGTTTCGGCGAAACCACCCCGTCTCAGACCGGTTGGGCGCTCCTGGCGCTCATGGCCGCCGGAGAGGTCCAGACAGCGGCGGTGAACAAGGGGATTCAGTACCTTGTTACAACCCAGAAACCGGACGGCTCCTGGGATGAGGAACAGTTCACGGGGACAGGATTCCCCAAGTACTTCATGATCCGGTATCATATCTACCGGAGTGTCTTCCCCCTCATGGCTATGGGGACGTACCGGCGTCTGCTCCGGCACGAGAAAAAATGAAAGCATTTGTCACCGGCGCCACCGGTTTCATCGGGGCCAGTCTCGTGAGAGAACTGCTCAGGGACGGGCACCAGGTTCGCGCGCTGGCTCGTCCGGGCTCCAACCGGAAAAACATCGCCGGTCTCCCCCTGGAGGTATGGGAAGGGGACCTGCTGGCTCCGGAAAGCCTGGCCGCCGGCATTGCCGGGTGCGAACTCCTCTTCCATACGGCTGCCGACTACCGGCTCTGGACTCGGGATCCGGCAGCCATGTACGCCGCCAACGTGGAGGGAACCCGAGCGGTCATGGAAGCGGCGCTTCTGGCCGGCGTCAGAAAAGCCGTCTACACCAGCAGTGTGGGAACCCTGGGAAATCCGGGAGACGGCGCCCCCGGTAGCGAGAGCACCCCTGTCACCTTCGCGGACATGGTGGGTGACTACAAAAAAAGCAAATTTCTGGCCGAACGGGTGGCGGAAGAGTTCATCCCCCGGGGAGTGCCGCTGGTCATCGTCAATCCGTCCACACCGGTAGGAGTGCTGGATATCAAACCGACCCCCACCGGCAAGATTATCGTGGACTTTCTCAACCGGGCGATGCCGGCCTACCTGGATACCGGGTTGAATCTCATCGACGTGGAGGACTGCGCCCGAGGTCACCTCCTTGCGGCGGAAAAGGGGCGGATCGGCGAAAAATACATCCTGGGGAACCAAAACCTCACCCTGAGGGAGATTTTTCGCACCCTGGAGGAGATCTCCGGCATCCCGGCGCCCAAGGTTCGGCTCCCTCATCCCCCCATTCTTCTGGCTGCATATATCAATGAAGCATTTTCGCGGATCACCGGAAAAGAGCCGCTGATCCCGCTGAACGGCGTCCGGATGGCGCGTAAATTCATGTTCTTCGATTCCTCCAAGGCGATCCGGGAACTCGGTCTTCCCCAGACCCCGGTAACTCAGGCCCTGACCAAAGCCGTGGCGTGGTTTCGCGCCAACGGATACGTGAAAAAGGTGAAGGGTGAAGGGTGAATGGTGAAAAGAACCTTGAACCTCGAACCTTGAACCTAGTTTTCTCGGAGTGCTCATGCTCAAAACCATCAATTGTCCGGACGACCTTAAAAAACTCACCATGGAGCAACTCCCGGAACTGGCGGAGGAGATTCGGCGGTTTCTTCTGGCCACACTCTCCAAGACGGGTGGACATCTGGCGTCCAATCTGGGATGCGTGGAACTCTCCATCGCCCTCCACTACTGCTTCAACTCACCCGTGGATCACATCATCTGGGATGTGGGGCACCAGGCTTATACGCACAAGATCCTCACCGGTCGGAGAGAGCAGTTCCCCACCCAGCGACAATACAAGGGACTTTCCGGCTTTCCCAAACGGAGCGAGTCACCTCACGACGCCTTCGGTACCGGCCACTCCTCCACCTCCATCTCCGCCGGACTGGGGATGGCCGCGGCGGCGGATCTCCAGGGGATAGACAATCGGGTCATCTCGGTCATCGGCGACGGCTCGCTCACGGGGGGGATCGCCTTCGAAGCCCTCAACCAGGCAGGACACCTTCACAAAAATCTCATCGTGATTCTTAACGACAATGAGATGTCCATCTCGAAAAATGTGGGAGCCTTCGGCGCTTTTGTCTCGCGCAAGCTCACGGGAGGCTATTACCGCGATCTGAAGAAGGAGATGCAGGTACTCCTGAAAAACATCCCGGCCATCGGCAGCAACATCCTCAAATTCGCCCGAAAGGCGGAAAACTCCCTCAAGGGATTTTTAACCCCCGGCATGCTCTTCGAAGCGCTGGAGTTCGACTACATCGGACCGATCCCCGGCCATGACCTTCCCCAGCTCATCGAGGTCATGCGTAACGCCCGGACCATGGAGGGACCGGTTCTCATCCATGTCATGACCACCAAGGGGAAGGGATACGCACCGGCGGAAGCCACCCCGGATCAGTTCCACGGAGTCGGCCCCTTTGATCCCGCCACCGGCAAGGGAACTGCCGGCAAGCCGGCTGCCGCCTCCTACACGGCCGTCTTCGGTGAGACCCTCCTCCGGTTGGCCGCCGAGGACGAACGGATCGTGGCCATTACCGCGGCCATGCCCGATGGCACCGGTCTTACTCCCTTCGCCCGCGCCTATCCCCACCGCTGTTTTGACGTGGGAATCGCCGAACAGCACGGACTGACCTTTGCCGCCGGACTAGCGGCTGAAGGATTTCGCCCGGTAGCGGCGATCTACTCCACCTTCGTCCAGCGGGCCTATGATCAGGTTTTTCACGACATCTGCCTCCAAAAGCTCCCAGTCTCCCTTATGCTGGACCGGGCGGGACTCGTGGGAGACGACGGCCCCACCCACCACGGGGTCTTCGACCTCTCTTACCTCCGTCACCTGCCGGAATTGACGGTCATGGCTCCCAAGGACGAGAACGAACTCCGGCATATGCTGAAGACCGCCATCTCCAGTGACCGTCCCATAGCCATGCGCTATCCGCGTGGGGCCGGGTACGGGGTTCCCATGGACCAGGAGCTGACGACACTCACCATCGGCAAAGGGGAGCAACTGGAATCGGGGAATGATGTGGCGATCGTCGCCATCGGCAGCACCGTCTATCCGGCCCTGGACGCCGCCCGACGCCTGGGGGAACGGGGGATTCGAGCCACCGTCGTCAATGCCCGTTTCGTGAAACCGCTGGACAGAGAGCTCATCCTTGAGGTTGCTCTGCGCACCGGCAACTTGGTGACGGTGGAAGAAAACGCCCTTCAGGGGGGATTCGGCAGCGCGGTGCTGGAACTCCTTGCAGAGGAAGGGGTATATGACGTACGATTGAAGCGGATCGGCATTCCCGACCGTTTTATCGAACAGGGGAGCCAATCCCAACTCCGAAAAGACCTGGGACTGGATGGCGAAGGGATCGCCGCCACGGTAGAGGCATTTCTTAGCCAAAAAAGCTCGGTAGGGGCACTGCCGCAGGCATGTCGGAGATGAACCGAGAACGTAGAACGTAGAACTTAGAACCCTGAACCTAGAACCTAGAACCTGATGTTAAAAGGCACTATCATGCGTTTTCCCTGGCGACTCAATTACGACTTGACCCGATACA
The DNA here is from genome assembly GCA_903929485.1 of uncultured Desulfuromonadales bacterium. Taxonomy (GTDB): domain Bacteria; phylum Desulfobacterota; class Desulfuromonadia; order Geobacterales; family CAIOGM01; genus CAIOGM01. Next base: position 11,935 of record CAIYUY010000168.1, on the reverse strand, counting down.
TCATGAGCAACAAATTCCGGAAGATCACCAAATACCCTTTGGTGCTCATGCTGGAGCCAACTCATCTCTGCAACTTGGCCTGTTCAGGATGCGGCCGAATTCGGGAGTATGCCGACACCATTCAGGAGATGATGTCCCTGGAAGAGTGTCTGCGCTCCGTGGATGAGTGTCCGGCCCCGGTAGTCACCATCACGGGGGGGGAGCCGTTTCTCTACCCCCATATTCACGCACTCATCCATGAGGTGCTCCAACGGGGCAAGCATATCTACCTTTGCACCAACGCCCTCCTGCTGGAGAAGGCGCTGGATGTCATGAAGCCCCACCCGAACTTCACCCTCAACATCCACCTGGACGGCCTTGAGGAGACCCACGATCGGATACTGGAGCGGAAAGGGACCTTCAAGATCGCCATGGAAGCCATCAAGAAGGCCAAAAAGCTCGGTTTCCGGGTCTGCACCAACACCACCATCTTCAAGGAGACCGACCTGTTGGAGATCGAGATGCTCTTTTCCCGCCTTCAGGATATGGGGGTGGACGGGCTTCTGACGGCTCCGGGCTTCGGCTACGAGGCCGTGGGGGAGAAGCTCTTTCTGGAGCGGCGTGATATCGAGAAGAAATTCGAGAAAATCTACGAGATGAGCAAGAAGTACCGCTTCTTCTCTACCCCCATGTACCTGAAATTTCTCAAGGGGGAGAAAAAACTGGAATGCACCCCCTGGGGCAATCCGACTCGCAATCCCAGAGGGTGGAAGGCTCCCTGCTATCTTATCACCGACGCCCACTACCCCACGTTCAAAGAGATGATGGAGAGTACTGACTGGAGCAAGTACGGTGTCGGTCGCGACGACCGTTGCGCCCAATGCATGATGCACTGCGGTTTCGAGCCCACCGTGGTGAACGAGATCTCCAAGAGTTGGAAAGACATGCTGGAAATGGCGATCTGGAACATGGGGTAGCACTTTCAAGGCTTTTGAAGCTTTAGGAAACAGCCGGAAAACAAGTCACAAATCAACAACTTAAACCTTGACCTCCCATCAAAGACCCGCTAATCTTTAGGAAAGATTGAGCGGGTTTTTTAATTCCATTCCTACCTATGGCCTACCTTTTGACATAGCACCGGGTTGCTAGGTAGGAAAACCGGGAGATGTTGACACCATGCCTAAGCTACTTCTCACCAAGCGGAACATTGACAGCAAGAAGCATGTGCCATCAGTTGATAGTGGTCAGGTTGATTACTTTGATACTGAGCTGAAAGGGTTACTGCTTCGAGTCGGCAAGGAGAGCAAGACCTTTTACTGCATGGTGGATGTGAAGGACAAAGAGACGGGAAAGTTTAAGGGAAAGCGGGAGAAGTTGGGCGCATATGGGGAACTGACACCGGAGGAGGCCCGAGCTATGGCCCCCGAAATTATCAAGCGATTGAGGGAGGGAAGACCGGCCAAGGATGAGAGACAAGGAGGACGTTCATGCAATTATGCGTTGCCTTTCCCCGCGCATGAAAACCGGGGCTGAAAACCGGAACAGGGGAATGTTGGGGTTCACGATGAAGCCGTTCACCCCAACCTACTACTTTTGCGGTTCGAGATGATGCCTGGCTATGGGGATTGATGACCGGGAAGCCGTGCCGTCGCCGTCGGTGATCCTGGACACCTCGCCCAGGCAACCGGAACCGCCACCAGCCGGAACCCTTCGAGGTGGAGCAGTCGACGTGCCGCCGATCTTCCCCAGGGAACCGGACGTGCACTCCCTGGATACCGGGGACAAGGGGGACGCTCCTGCACTCCAACAGGCTGATACGCAAAAAGATTACGGATTTAAGCATCGGGAGCTGTTCAGCGCTATGTTACTCCCACAGATACCACAGTCGGGTCAACCGCCGGACTTGCGCTATCCCGGCTTCAAGCTGTTCGCTCTTCTCTTCCGCAGGATACGAAAACAGTGAGAGGTCCACGCTTCTGCGGGTCGCATCCGGCGCAAACAGCGCCGCTACCCGCTTGGGGTAAGAGGTCAGATACCGGTACGCCTCGTCAACTTGGCGAAATTTGTCCGGATGAAACTCCGGAGGATAGCGGTTGATGAGCTTGCGGTACGCCTTTTCCATGGCTTCCGGCAACGCATCCCGATCCAATCCCAACACCTTCAACGCCAGATCATCATTCATGACCGTCTTCCTCTCTTCGCTTTTTTCATCACAGCCCCGCGAATCAGCGCCTCGACTCTCCCCCCCAGGGGCAGAGCCTCTTGCTCCCCGGCTTCGTGACGTTCCCGGAGCAGATTACCCAGCCGAACCAGAAACCCAGTCTCGACGCGGCGGGAACCGGCCTTTTCAAGGATCTCCACCAGTGTTGTCAGAGTCCCCATCGGAGCGGCTCGTAGATCGGCGGGGTGCTGTTTCAGCAGTTCCAGGGTAGCGCGCAATTCCATCCCGATCAGTTCAAGTTGCTCGGGAGAGCCTCCAAACATTTCCGGTGGCGGGAGCGGCGGCACTGCTTTCAGCTTGTTGATCAATCCCACCACGCCATCGGTGGGATACTGCGCGGCCAACATCCTACCGAATCCGGCTTCGCTCATATGCCCTTCGGGATAACTCTCCGCCAGGATCATCAGCCGCTGAAACGGCTCCAGATCCACGAAGTTTTTCAGGCCCTTGCGGAAGATCGACATTTCCTGCCGCTCACTTGGGCCGCCGCCGGGGAGCAGTGATTTAAACATTTTCATCTCCGACGGCATCAACCGGTTCTCAATCAGGGTGCGGGTCACCTGCAAGGCAATGAGATCGACGATGACATCCAGGAGCTGCTCGTTCCCGTCAATCCAACGGATCACGGGGGAAAGATTGCTGATGTTCGGATAGAAGAGAAACCCGAAAATTTTGAACATCCAGAGGATGTCCCCCCTATCCGGCGACGTCAGGGATTTGAGAGCTTTCTCGGTCACCTCGCGCAGCGGACGATTGCCGACGGAATGGGCGGTCAGCAGCGCGGCCAAGGCCAGTTTTGTCGTCAACAAGCCGGAGTGGGCGATGGCCGGAAGAAATTCGGCGCAGTCCCGCGGCTCCCCACTGAGGGTGATGAAATCCCCCTCCAGAATCTCCCCCATGACATGAACCAGTTCCCGTTGTTCACGTGGCGCAAGCCCCGCCCGGGTCCGGCCGATTTCCGCCAGGACTTCCTTGTAGAGGAACAGATAGTCCTGGCGAATCCGCTCCTTATGGTCCGGTTCATCTTCATCGTCAAAATCGTCGAACGGATCAAAGTCGTCATTTTCCGACATCGCCTTGTTAAGGGTCATGGCCAGGGTCCGGAGGAGTCGGACTTTTTCCGGAAAATCCGCGGCGCCGATTTTTTTCCGGACGGAACCGGGATCTTCATCGTAGCGATCCGTAAAATCATCTTCATCCAGCAACGGCTCCACTTCCCGCCACCGCTCACCCGCCAGCAGGGCGGAAAGGCAGGGGGTGACGCCGGCCAGTTCCAGGGCAAAGGAGTTGTCGTCCCGGCAATACGCCTCATACACGCGGGACAGACGCCAGAGGAGCGGCGCCAGAAGGATATGCAGTAGCTCCTTCGGAACCAGGACCGCTGCCGCGTTCATTCCCTGGTCCATCTCTGCCAGCTTATTAAGACGGAGCCCCCGCCGTTTCTTGGCGATTGAGCTTTTGAGAAGCCCCTTCCGGAGGATTTCCAGATTGTTCGGCAGATGCTCCAGCAGTCCCTCGAAACGGTCGGCAAAGAAACGGACCGCAGCAGCCATCTGCTTCACGGTCACCTGGTCCGGTTTGCCGACAAACTGCCGGAAGAGCGCTTCGATCCCGGAGGTATCCGCCGGAGAATCATCCCACTGAAGCAACCGCTTTGCCATGGAGCGGGACGCCGGAGACAGATCCTTCAGTGCTTCCATTTCGGCGGATACCGCGTCCCCACCAAGAAAACGCTCCGCCAAGGCGAGAAATTTCAGGTCCGGGAGATCCGGGTACGACGCCACCTCCCCACGGCGGCTCAAAAATTCGCTCATGGCCTCCGGCGAAGAAAATGCGCCCCGCACCAGCGCCCGCCAGGCTTTGCCCGTTTCCTGGGAAAACCTCGCCTCCAAGCCGCCCGCCTCAACACCCTTGAAGAAATCCCAGTAACGGCCCATGTTGAACAGCCGCTCCAGTTCCTTCTGGTCCCGCTTCAGTTTTCCCTTGTTATTCAACATGGCCGACCCTTTCCGCGACTAGTCATTCACCCGATACCGCTTCTTCTATCTCATCCATCAGCTCCAGGAGCCGCTCTTCCAGGGAATCGATGAGCTCCTCGTCATCGCCCGACTCCAGCGCCGCGACATACTCATCCAACAGGGTAGAGAGTTCATCCCGCATCTTCTCCGGCGCGTTGCTTTGTTGAGCAAGCTTGCGCCCCTTGGAGACCATGTAATTGGTAATCTTCCCCTCCGCTGCTGCGTCGTTCCGCTCCGTCACCTGAGTGGTGCGGGTATCCAGGGTTACCTCCTTACGATTGTCATACCCCTTCTGCTCCAGGGTTATATGAATCAGCCCCTCCTTGTCATAGGCGAACTCCGCCACCACCGATGACCCGGACGGCGCAGGCTTGAGCGGATAAGGAAAAGCGCCGATGAGCGAGTTTTCCCGGCAAGAGTCGCTTTCCCCCTGGAATACCTCCACCTGGACCAGATCCTGATTGTCATAATTAGTGTAGTAAACCTCGGCCTTTCGGACCGGTATCGCGGTGTTGCGCCTGATTATTCTGGAAAAATAATCGGCGTCTCCTGTCTCGGGATCATGAGAATCGTTGGTCTTCACCCCCAGGGAATGGGCCGTGACGTCGATGAGAATGTGCCCCACGGATTCTCCCGTGATCAACCCATGCTGGATCGAGGCGCCCAAGGCGACGCACAAATCGGGGTCAACGGAAAAAGAGACGGTCCGCTGAAACAACTGCTCCAATCGTTCCAGCACCAGAGGGGTACGGGTCGAGCCCCCCACCAGAATGATCCGACCGATGTCATCGCTCTCCAGATGAGCCTCCCTCAGAGCCTCTCCCACTTTTTCCATGGTCTGTTCCACCAGGTCGGCTATCATCTCTTCATACTCGCGGCGAGATATCTCCAGATCCAGGTTAACCGGTTCGCCATTGACCACCGTAACAGCGACCTCGCTGATCCTAGCATAGGGGGCGTCGGAAAGAGTTATCTTCGTCTGCTCGGCCACCGCCTTCAGTCGCGAATGGAGCGCCCGATCCAGGTCATCGGAGAAGTCATGGCCGTACTTTTCCCGGATATGACGGATGAGAAAGGCGATAAGCCGTTCATCAAAGTCATCCCCTCCCAGGGCGGAATCACCACAAGAGGCCAATACCTCCTTGATTTCCCCCTTCACCTCCAGGATGGAGACATCAAAGGTGCCTCCCCCCAGGTCATAGACAAGAATGCAGGAGGAATCCCCCTCCTCCCCGCTATCTTCGTCCTCGAAATTTTCGTAAAGGAGGGATGCGGCGGTAGGCTCATTGATAATCCGGATCACTTCCAGTCCGGCCAGTTCTCCGGCCTTGATGGTGGCTCGGCGTTGGGCTTCATTGAAATAAGCAGGCACGGTAATGACCACCCGGCGAATCTCACTGCCGATGACGACGGCCCCTGCCGTTGCCAGGTACGAAAGAATGAAAGAGGAGATCTGCTCGGGAGAATAGGAACGCTCTCCCAATTTCACGGATGTTTCCTTTCCCATGAGACGCTTGATAGAGCGAACAGTATGATGGGGAAAAGCGGCGAAACGATTGAGCGCCTTCCGACCCACGATGATTTGGCCGGTGGAGTCATCAAAACTGACAATGGAAGGGACAATAGCGCTCCCCTCCTCGATAATCACCGGCTCCGGCCTGCCGTCCCTGAGCAGCGCCAGGCAGGAGTTGGTTGTTCCCAGGTCGATTCCACAGATCACATCACTCATATACACTCCCTTTTTGGGCGAAGCAAGCCTCGCCCCTACAGTTTGGCCGTTTGCACTTTTCACCATTCACCATTCACTATTCTTTGCGCCAAGCTCGACTGTTGCCGGACGGACGACCTTTCCCTTGAACAGATACCCGGGCCGCAGAACCCGGACGACCTGCAAGGGGAGATCGGCTCCGTTACGGGTCGACACCGCTTCATGCAGGCGGGAATCGAAAGGAACATGAGCCGCACGCACGGTTTCTATTCCGCTCAGTTTCAGCAGATGTTCGATTTTTGTCCAGGAGATGACAAAGGATTGTTCCTGATTCGCGGACAACTGATAGGCATCCCGGATGGCGGCCTCCAGATGAAAAAAGCTGTCGGCGATATCCTGCAACGCCTCATTGGAAAAATCCTTGAGGCATTTGGTGTCCACATGGTCGAGAATCTCTTCCTTGTGCATCTCCATGGCAACCGTCTGCTTCCGGAGAATTTTTTTCAAGTCGGTTATCTCTTGTTTCAACTCTTCCGGGGTCACGCCGACGACCGGTTCGGCCTGCTCGCCGAACAGTCGCTTCAGAAAATTTGCCACTTGGGCCTCCGTAAACGTTTTAGAAACCGGTTCAAGGTTCAAGATTTTCGTTCTACGTTCTATGTTCTACGTAGACTTATTTTCGGGGGATTATAGAGAGGAAAAAAGAGGAATGCAAGTGCTGACGACGTTGCAACACAACGGCAAGATCACCCTGCCCGGCGGGATTTTTAATCACTTCAGCTCTCGTACGCCTGACCGTCACGCATCTCGATCCGTCTTCCCCCCAGCCTGGCAAGATCCGGATTATGCGACACCATGATGATGGTGAGGCCGGCATTACGATTGAGCTCCTGCAAGATTTCCCCGATCTCCTCCGACCTCCTGGTATCCAGATTTCCCGTCGGCTCATCGGCAAGGAGTATTTCCGGGCGGTTCACCAGCGCACGGGCGATGGCGACCCGCTGCATTTCGCCGCCGGAAATCTGTCCCGGCAGGTGGTCCATCCGGTGCTCCATCCCCAGCAGCTTCAGCAGCCGCTCCACTTCTTCCTCCGCTCCCGGTTTTCGATAGAATGCCAGGGGAAGCGCCACGTTCTCCCGGACGGTGAGGGTATGAATCAGATAAAAGTTCTGAAAAATATAACCGAAGAGCTCCCGCCGGACCCGGGTGAGATCGCGTTCGCCCAGGCTCTTCCCTCCGCCGAAAATGCTCCTGCCGGCAAGGTCGAGCTCTCCCCCCGTGGGATTATCCAGGCACCCCAGGATGTTAACCAAGGTTGTCTTGCCGGAACCGGAAGGTCCCATGAAGGCCACGAACTCCCCCCGCCGGATGGTGAGCGACACCCCATCCACGGCCCGGATCGCCTCGCTCCCCCTGGTATAGACCTTGGTTAACTCCCTGGCCGCCAACACCATGCCGGACTCCGTCATCACCCCTCCCTCCGAATCGATTCCAGCGGGCGGACCCGCCCCGCCTTCCACGCCGGGTAGAGGCCGCTTAAGAGCCCAACACCCACAATGGTCACCAACGTCAACAGGGCCAGAGGGAGGTCAATGGCCACCAGACCGCCGCCGGGAGCGTAGGGGAGTATCCTGCGCACCAGGATATCGGTGACCTGGGCGAAGAGGAGTGCAAAGCCTATGCCGGCTATCCCCCCCACGGAGCAGAGGATCAGGGTCTCGGTCCAGACCAGTCGAAAGATATCCCCGGGCATGGCGCCCATGGTCTTGAGGATGCCGATCTCCTGCACCCGTTCCAGAACCGACATGAGGACGGTATTCACCACCCCCACCATGGCGATAAGGATGGCGACGATGGCGATGGAGAGGACCATGACTCGGGCGGTGGCGATAAGTTTCAGGATCGTCTGCTTCACCTGACTGAAACTGACCACCTGGACATCCTTGAGCTGGTAAAGCTTGGTTTCCAGCTTGGACATATCCGCGTCCTTTTTCACCTTGATACCGACGGTGGTGATCTTGGCCGTCCCCGCGATCCGCTGGAGACTCTTCAGCGGGACAAAGATCGTCCCGTCGTCCTGGGTGCCGGTCCGCTCCAGTATCCCCACGACCTTGAGCTGGACATTTTTTTCCGGCACCATGGTCATATCACCCACCTCCCGCTGTTCCAGTTCCGCCGCTTCGTACCCCATCACGACCTCCTGGGCGGCCTCGTCATGGAACCACCCTCCCGAACGGAAGCGGAAGAACGGCTTCATGGCCGGATAGGAGGCGGGATCGACCCCGAAATAGCCGGCAATCCCGCCGCTCTCCCCCTTGTTAGGGTCGAAATACGCCTGCATCAGGATGGGGGTGACTTTTTCTACCTCCGGCTCCTTGACAATATCGTTTACCATGGACTGCTCCATGTAGCGCAACCCTTTCCCCCCCTGGAGCATCATGGTGGCCGCTTCGTAGGGGCACCCCTTGGCCATGACCATGAGCTGATACCCCATGTTTTCGATGTCCCGGTTCAAGGCCTTCTCGTACCCCTTGTTGAAGCCGAAGAGACTCACCATAACCCAGGTGGAGAGCATGATCCCGATGAGAGTGAGAAAGGTGCGGACTTTTTTGCGCAGCAGATTCCTGCAGGCGATCTGAAAAGGAGTAATCACTGTTTTCCACGCTCCGGGGCAAAAACAAATTCATCCATGAGAATCAGGTTTTTCTTGAGACCACGCAACACGGCGTAAAAATCGGTCTCCATCTCAGGGGCGGGATTAGTGATTTCAGCGACTCTTCCGGCCCCCTTGCCCGTGACCGGATCGTAGCCGTCAAAATCCTTCAGCGACATCCCCACGAACTTTTTCGCGAATTTGACGTCGCGGAATTTTCCGGCGGACTTACCGGTTATTTTCTGAATGTAGAAGCTCTTGATCCGGCCGGCGAGATCCTGGGACATGAAGATCTGGACGCCGCCGAACTGTCCCTTCTGGTTGACCCCATGGATGTAACCGACCTTTTCCCCGTTGCGATAAATTTCGTAAAGAGTGTAGGGGACGTCGATGGGGGCGTAAAGCGGAAGATACGAGGAACCGAGACGATTTTCTATTCTTTTCAGAAGGGGGGGGCCGCCACGCTCCCCGATGGAAACATAAAAAGTCTTGTAGCTGGTTGATTCCCGAAAAAGCCGCGGCACATCGCGGTCCGCGTCATTAAGATCGCACGCCACCGCCGCCACCGCCGCCGACGCCCCACTCAGGCAGATCACCGGCAGGAGAAGGAAAAAAATTACACTTTTTATCATTGAATATCCCACTCGCTTTTCTTGATCAGTTCGGGATTGACGCCATGGCCCAGTTGCACCAGATAACACCCCTTGGCCGCGTAGCGTTGCCCCGTGCCGAAGCTGACCCTGCCATGAAGAGGGTACTGCTGATCGGCCATCATCCCGATGGTATCCAGGAGGTTATCACGATAATAATTCCCCTTCAACTCGATCAACAGGGGATAAAACAGCTGCGTCAGGGATTTGGTCAAGGTCACGACCCGCTGAATCTCATCATTGAAAGGAACGTCCGCCCGGCGCAACGTCAGCTTCCGGTCAGTTGGTATTTTCTGGACTCCCATGCCGCTCCTGGGAGCAAAAGGGGAAAAGAAAAAAGGATAGGTCAGATAGATATCATCGCGCAGCGACTCAGGCAAGCTCCAGAGAGTATCCCCAAGGTAGCGGGCGGAAAAAACCACCGTCTCCGGCCGACCGTCGCGGCGGCTTACCGACTCCAAAGCAGGCAGGGCCGTGGCGTCATCCCAAACTATCAGAAGAGCCGGCCGCTCCTTGGCCAGCAGTCGGCGCAGGAACTCCCGCGTCATCCCCTTGCCCGACGGCGTCGAAACCGTCACCGGAGCGGTGTGGCCAAGAGCCAGCCAACTCTGTTGAAAACCCGCCTGGAGGGCTTTACCCTCGGGAGAGGAGCGGACCACCTGGACGACCGGCCCCACCTTGGACTGCTCACCCCTGCCGTGCAGGTAGCGGGCGGCGCTCTCCCCCTCCTGGTAATACCCCCTGGAAAGGTAGAGGGTGTACCAGTCACTCTCGGAAATTACCGGCAACTCCGTGAGAGGGAAGAAGGAGGGAATCCCGTTATCCTCGCAGAAGCGGTGCACCGGTTGCCACTCTCCGCTCACCATCCCTCCCAGGAGCGCAAAAACCGGCTCTTTCCGGTTATACTCTTCCAACTGGCGGCGCCAGCTCTCCGGCGGGCCATGCAGCATCCAGCGGGAAAGGGAGAAGCTCCTGGCCGCCAGGTCCGGCCCCATCATGTTTTCCGCCATCAGCCGGGAGCGGAGGTCCCTGACAGTCATGTTCCGATCGTTCTGACTTCTGATGAACTGCTCCAGAACGCCCATCATAGCCGCGCTGCCCTTCGGGCTGACATCATCGGAAATCACCGTGGCGAAATGAAGATCCTGAGCCACCACTCCCGGTGAAAAATGAGCGGAAAGATTTTTGAGATACGTAACCAGGAGGCGGGCATCGTCCCCCTTCAGCGGATAGCGCGGCATCCCGAGGCCCAAGACGCGACCGTCAGGCGCCTTCCCGCCGCGGAGCGCCTGGATGAGGGACTCTTCGGTGTAGGCCGGCCGAAGCGGCTCTCCCGCATCAGGGCCTAATTCACGTCCTCTGAACATCCTTGGGAGGGGGCGAAAAAGCTTTGCCCCGTTGATGGCCGGGGTATTGACCCCCTCATCATAGGCGCCGAGCCCGCTGCGCAGATGACAACTGACGCAGGCGAAGGTCAACCCCGGAGCGGCATGACCACCGGTTGCGGCGGCGACCAGCGGCTCACCGGACGGGAGAATCCCCTCGCGGTAGATTCGTTCCCCCAGGCGGAGCGTTTCCAGGGAAGCAGCGGGAACCTGGGACGATGCGCCCCAAGAGGGGAGCTCACCCATCAACAGCCCCAGCGTCAGGAAGAGAATACCAATGATGGTGAGGTGTGACGAAGAATCTTTGTTCATAAGTAATGGGCCTTAGAGATCAAACCGGTGGGAGCCACGATAGAGAGTTTTTCCGCTCTTCACGAACGAAAATCTGATTTCCCAATCTCCCGGCATGACCACCTGAACGGGAAGGAGGTACACCCCCTTGGCTGAGAGGGAAAAATCCTTGGCGCCCGAGGAGTGAGCCCCCCGCATGGAGGGCATATCCACGTCCCCCTTGACGATAAAAGAGGTGTCCCGTTTGCCGCCACGGCTGAAGATTTCCACTCTCATGATGGCAGCACCAAGTTTGGGCGGCTTATTGAAACCGTAGGTAAAGTAATGTTCGGGGTCCATGACGACTTTCTCCCCCGGCCTGGGAAGGGACTGATACACGACCTCTCCGATGGCCAAGGGAGCGGCGAATCCGGCCCAAGGAGCGACAACGGCCGCCATGCAGAGAAAAAGGGAGCATGAAACAAATTTTATCACAAATGTAACTCCTTACGGAACCTGTTGGTGGTTTTGTCGGTTCCCGGGATACGAAAGAAGGGGCTCCTCCATTAAAGATTGCCCCCACGTTCATGTGCATATCGGACTATATCAGTATCAGGATTGACATGCACTAGATTTTTCCCTGAGAGGCGCATTATGACCGATCCGGATCCGGCGCCGCCGTCCCCCCTGATGACTTTCCATGCCGACTCCGCCATGAAGCGTGGCCATTTTTTCATTCCGGATAAGCGCCTGATCCTTTTCCCGTTTTTGCGCAGGGCGGATAACTCCAGGGATCGGTTCATGACCCTCCCTTCTCCGTTTCGGCCGATGTTTGACGGTTCCGGCTGCATGAAAGTCCCTCCGGTCTCGGGAAACTCGCCTCCCGATCCTGAAATACAGTATCCCTGATGCCGCTCTTTCACGTTAAAGAGGGATACGTTCTCACCCCGGAGCGCCATCTCTGTCCCTATCCGGACAGATAAACCTAAAAGCATGGTGCAAATAGGGGCAGGTCGCAGATTCCGTGCCGGGGATCTAATCGGTTATTTTT
>CAIYUY010000167.1 GCA_903929485.1 uncultured Desulfuromonadales bacterium | reverse complement strand
TTTTGCAGTGCGAGGGCGAGGGTAACGATGACCAGCACGGCGGCCACCAGGGAGAGCTTGGCGACACTTTGTGAGATCCACCAGCGGGTGAAATCGGCGCTGCGGCCTCCGGTGTTATCGAAGAAGCGTCGGGCTGCGTGGTAATCAAAGTAGAGAAATGCAGTCAAGGCGGCGACCAGCAGCAGCCAGATCATCAGTGTCGACATGATGTTACCTCGGAACAAGATTTAAAAGCAGGGGCACGGCGCGCCGTAAGGGCACGGCATGCCGTGCCCCTACGAAATGCGGGCGATTCTAAGGCGGGCGAATCAAAACGGGCGATTCGTGAATCACCCCTACATTGTCAATTATCCATTGTCAATTGTTCATTGTGCTTCATCTTTTTCCGGGCAAACCCCACCACACCCAGGGAGATACAGAGGAGAGCATAGGTGGTGGGTTCGGGGACGGCGGTGGGAGCGGCAGGACCGATATGCACGGTGAGGGAGTCGGCGGTTGCCCCGGTTCCCCAGTTCCATGTAGTAGAAGTGCCCAGCGTCACACCCAAAGTGGCATACGTCTGGTTGTTCCATGTGGAGCTGCCGGAAAGCGAAAAACCTGAGACATAACCTACAGGTGTGCAAAGCTTGTTATCGCCCATATTTGCACCACCCATTCCGAAAAGATCACCGGTAGTGCTATTAGGATAAGACCCATAGATATTTGCTCCGAAGCTCTTTGGGCCTGGAAGAATAGTCCACATATTCATGTAAGCAGAGCTACCAACGACCACCTCTGCAACTCCGGGCGCAATATAGCCATCAAAGTGATTGGGAGATCCATTGGTCAAACTGGTGAGATTGATCGTACCGCTCCCCGTGGCGACGATATTGCTGCCGACCTGCTCCACGTTGATGATGACGTCGGCCTGGCTCGCGGAGACCCCGCCCAACAAAACTGCCGCCGTGATTACTGCCTTGATACGGTTTAACATGATTACTACCTCCGTTGTGAACATGGTTGATTGGTTGGAAACTCTTTCATGAACCATCCATACCACACTATTTTGCTTATAGGTGGCGGACCCCCAATTATGACTAAATTATGACCAATTATGACTAATTGTGTCGGGAGAGGTGGACCACCCCTCACCCCGACCCTCCTTCGACTGTGCTCAGGACAGGTCTCCCACAGAGGGGAGAGGGGGAGTTCTAAGGTGATTCGCCACAAAAAACCTACCATTATTCTGAGCGTTTTTTGTAGGGGCGCCCCTTGCGGGCGCCCCTGATTAATGATTTAAGAACAGGATACCCGCAAGGGGTATCCCTACAGTCATACAGGGTAAATATATTGAGGTGGTATTGTCTTTATCGCGAATCACCTGAGGAGATTGATCGGGTGGGGAGGGGAGTTTTTTTCTTGCTGTCTTATCAGGAAATGCTTCATTTTCAGCGCTGTTGTCGCAAGCAACGCTTTAAACAGAAGCAGATCTTCGCGTTGCTCAGGATGACAAGCAAGAGACGCAATGACAGGCAAGACGCAGGATGACAACGAAGGTTTGTCATGCTGAACGTAGTGAAGCATCTGCTTTTCAAAAAGGTTGCGGGCTCTCGCAGAGGACGCGGAGTAAAACAAAAACCGTAGTCGCAGGGTGCGCACGGTTGCCGACGCACGCCACCTGCGACTTCGGTTTAATGTGCCGGCGCGGCACGCGAACCTCATTGTCAATTATCAACTGTCAATTATCCATTACTTCGCACCATCTTCTTACGGGCAAACCCCACCACGCCCAGGGAGAGACAGAGGAGAGCATAGGTGGAGGGTTCGGGCACCGCGACAAGCGATGCGGAATGAACAGCCAGGGCAGGGTAGATGGTGTTAATGCTATCGCTCCCGCCTTGGAAGCCGTTAGTGGTGTCGAAGGCGCAGGTGATATTTCCAGTACCAGCACCAGAACCGGTAAAAACCGTGCTCGACCAGTAAAAACTCCGCCGAATATCTACAAAGGGACGTTGATTGGCGCTACGCACATCAGTCACACCATTATTCTGCGTGAGGCCCAAATTGGTGTAGTAGAGGCGCCCCATCTCGGAATCGGCAGTTAAGTTCCAAGCAGTAGGATTATCGACGGTCGGCAGCCGCCAGCCACTGGAAAAGTTAACGATGTAGGCGGGGGTGTTGACATTGGTGAGAATCAGTGTTTCCGCCCAGCTCATCGCGTTCGACCAATCGGCTACATAGCTGTAGTCCAGCCAGAGCAGGGACTGGCTTGAGTCGTAGATCAGGTTGTGCGGTGTGTTCGTGGCGTCGCCGCTGATTTGCGCCGAACCGATAATGGCGAGATTCACACTGGCCCCTGCCGGACCGGTCACTACCGCCATCAGTAACGCCAGGACCACTACTCCCTGTACTGCTCGTTGTAACATGCTGCCTCCTCGAAGGATGAAATCTCCCGCTTGCGGCGGGGCTAACTCCACCACCCATACCACACTATTTTGCATATAGGTGGCGGACCCCCAATTATGACTGAATTATGACCAATTGTGACTAATTGTGTCAGGAGGTGAAACCAGGACCACCCCTCGCCCCGACCCTCCTTCGACTCCCTTCGACTCCGCTCAGGGCAGGCCGCTTAAGGACAGGTCTCCCACTGAGGGGAGAGGGGGAGTTTTTATGAGATTGATCGTGTGGGGAGGGGAGGTTGTTCTTGCCGTCTTATCGGGAAACGCTGCATTTTCAGCGCTGTTGTCGCAATCAACGCTTGATGCTCTCGCAAATTCTGTCATTGCGAGCGAAGCGAAGCAATCCAGTATCTCTCTAACATCATGAAACTACTGAGATTGCTTCGTCGCTTTGCTCCTCGCAATGACGTCTTAAAAGAGAATTTGCGAGAGCATCAACGTTTTAAACAGAAGCAAATCCTTCGCGTTGCTCAGGATGACAAGCAAGAGATGCAATGACAGGCAAGACGCAGGATGACAACGAAGGTTTGTCATGCTGAACGTAGTGAAGCATCTGCTTTTCAAACGGTTGCGGTCTCTCGCGGAGGACTAGGAGTAATACAAAAAACGAAGTCGCAGGGTACGCGCGGTTGCCGGCGGGGCATGTCGGGCGTCGGGGTTTAGCAGGGAAGAAGAAGCGTTACCGTCAAACCGCCGCCGTTCCGGTTCTCCAGGATCAGATCCCCTCCGTGATGATGGGCGATGTAGCGGGCGGTATGCAGCCCTATCCCCGAACCGGGAAATTCGGAGGCGTTGGCGGCGCGAAAAGGGCGGGTGGCGACGGTGGAAAGTTCCCCGGGGGGGATGCCGATCCCTCGGTCGCTGACCCGGAAGGTCTGATGTTCGCCTTCCAAGGTAATGGCGAGCTCCACCGGTTTCTCGGGTGTAGAGAACTTGACGGCATTGTCGATGATGATCCCCATGAGGTGGGCGATGAGACGGGGATCGCATCGCAGGGGGAGGAGTTCCGGCCCCGGCGTCAGCTTCAGGGTCCGCTCCGGGTGCAGTTGGCGACTCTCGGCCAGGACTTTCAGGGTGATTTCCTTCAAGGTCACCGGAGCTCCGTCCGGATGCAGCTCCCCCCGCGTCAGGACCGGAATGTCGGTATACGCAACCACGGTGGCTCGCAGTCTGCCGCTGCCGGCGCGGATGGCGGTGAGCCGTTCCTGGAGCTCCGGCTCCCGCCCGTTCAGCCGGTGGCTGATGAACTGAGCCGCCCGATCGATGATCGCCAGGGGGGTCTTGAATTCGTGGGTCACCAGGTCGAAGAACCTCCGCTGTCGCTCGTTCAGCTCCAGTTCCCGTTGCCGGGCTTCGCGCAGCTCCTGTTCCACCCGTTCACTGGTCATGGCGATGAAGCAGTAGGTTATGATAATCATGCTCACCATGCCGACGATCATGGCTATTTTTGTATGAGATTCATGCTGCAACAGGTCGTAATATCTGATAAAGGGGGGAGAAGACGCAAGGATGTATGCGCGGTGGAGGAAGAGGATGGCCAGCGTGATGAAGATGCCGCAAAGGAGTGGCGTGGTTTTGTAGCGTCGTCCGGCGCCCACCAGCGGCTCAAGGGCGATGCGCAAATCGAAGAGGGCGAAAAACAGGGAGCTGACTATTATGCGGGCCGATATGCTGTCTGATGCCAGAGCCGTATACGCGCCGCAGGCGACAAAGGCGGCAAGGAGCAGCAGGGTCAGGGTGGATCGGAGCCGGCGCCGCGGCAGGAGGCAGTACTCTACTATCCCCTCGTACAGCAGCGCCAGATGTAACAGCAGCAGGAACTGCCCGCAGAGTACCGCCATGACCGGCGGCGAACCGCCTGCCGCCACGCCTCTTGCTATCATGGTGAGATTTATGGCGCTGCCCGCCACATAGGAACCGGTGGCGGCGATCCAGGTAGTAAAGCCGGGGTAGCTTCTTCGGGTCCGCCACGTGTGAACCAGCACCGACAGGAGCGCCAGGTTGCAAGCTATGGAGTAGAAAATCAGGGTCTTGTGGTCAAGTAGCGCAATCACGGGTGGGCTGTCCTTCGTGAATGAAGAAAGCCCCCGCGGCTCATGAGCTTACGGGGGCCTTCTTCATCATGTTTGTTGTCGCCGGATTACTTGGCTTTTCTGACGTTGGCGGCCTGGAGCCCCTTGGGACCGTTGACCACGTCGAAGGTGACGGCTTCGCCTTCGGCAACGGATTTGAAGCCGTCACCCTGGATGGCTGAAAAGTGGCAGAAGACATCCTCGCCGCTCTCCTGCTCGATGAAGCCGAACCCTTTCGCGTCATTGAACCATTTTACTTTTCCCTGTGCCATGTTTCACTCCTTTGCCTTCTTTACAGTCTTGACCCACCCGAACCTTCCTTGCGTACATTAATCATGAGTAATAAGGTTGTCAAGATTTTTTTTCGTCCGATGTCAAATTAATTGATCAAGGGGAAGGAGTTAATCCTCCAGATGCAGGCGATGAGAAGTCCGTAGCGATGATGGTCAAAGCTCATGAGAATGCGGGGGAGATGGAGCAGGTCCGGTTCGTCCTTCTCTTCCGGCAGGGGAGGGGTGATGGTGATTCGGCTGCCGGGCTCGTAAAGCTCGGGAAACTCGGTTTCGATGGTCCGAATCTCCTCCGGCTCCAATTGCCGGTTCAGGCGAATAACCAATTTCCCCCGGACAAACCGAAGAGAGTGGTAATTCCGGTAAAAGTTTTCGATGACCGAAATCGCCTCGTCCGGATCGCTGGTGATGGTGAAGAGGGAGAAGTCTTCTCCGGAGATGAGGCTCATCCCCAGCAGCCGCTGTTTGACAAATGCCAGCCAGTTTTCCCAGAAACCGTTGCCGTCATCAATGAGGACCAGCGGTTTGGGTGAGGTCTTGCCGGTCTGGATAAGGGTGAAGACCTCCATGGCCTCATCCAATGTGCCGAAGCCGCCGGGGAAAACGGCGATGGCTTCCGCCTCCCTGACAAACGCAACCTTTCGGTTGAAAAAATATTTGTAGGTAATCAGCCGGGGGGTGGCGGACATGATGGGGTTGGGGGACTGTTCGAAGGGGAGCCTGATGTTGACGGCAAAGGAGTTCTCGCTCCCGGCCCCTTCATTACCGGCCTGCATGATGCCGGGCCCCCCCCCGGTGATGATCATGTACCCCCGGCGGGCCAGTTCCCGGCTGAAACGGACGCAGTTAATATAGATCGGATCGTTGGGCAAGGTCCGGGCCGAACCGAAAATGGTCACCTTCCGTCGGCGCCGGTAGGGGGCGAAGACCTTGTTGGTATAGCGCATCTCCTTCATGGTGGAGCGGATCAGCTTCAGGTCAGCCGGGTAATCGCTCTCCTGGCCGGCCTTGAGGGCGGTGATGACCATCTCGCGGATGATCTTGGGGTTATGAATCCCTCCGGCGGTTTCCATGAGTCTGTCGATGAGCTCGTCGATTGCCCCGTTGTTATGGGTAAAGGTAAGTTCCATGGGGAGTGGTGACCTTTCTTACTAAAAGTTGTAGCAGCAAGTATATCATGAGAGGTGCGTCGGGCAAAATAAATAACCTTTGAACCACAAAAATGCAAAGTACACGAAGTCTTTTACAATTTCTAAACAAACTTGAAAATTCAAAACCGTTGTGCGCGGATAAACGCGGATGGACGCGGATCAACCTCTTATTCGCTCTGACCACCGGCTGCTTCCGAGGGTTTATGCGATCATAAGATATTCACCAACCAGTTTCCCGTCGTAATGGACTGAAATCTGTGTTTTAGATCCGCGTTCATCGGCGTTCATCCGCGTCCTGTTTGGTTCCGGCTTGTCCAGCTGAGGAGTCTTGACGGACTTTTCTTGAACAAAATGAAATCCGGTATCGACACGAAACGTGCCATCTGGTATTGTCTCGTATTTATCAAGCCACTACTCTCTCGCCGAGAAAGGAAACTGCCCCATGGGGATGACCACCGCCGAAAAGATTTTTGCCAGTCACGTGATTGATGAGCCGTTTCCCGGAACCCGGGTGCTTCGTCTGGATGTCGTCATGTGCCACGAGATTACGACTCCCATCGCCATTGCCGATCTCATGGCGCGGGGGAAGGACCGGGTCTTCGATACCTCAAGGATCAAAGCCGTTATCGACCACGTTACCCCCAGCAAGGACACCAAGACCGCGACTCAGGCCAAGATCCTGCGTGAATGGGCCCACCGTCATGACATCAAGGACTTTTTCGATGTGGGGGCCAACGGTGTCTGCCACGCCCTCTTCCCGGAAAAGGGGTTTATTCGTCCCGGTTATACGGTTATCATGGGTGACTCCCACACCTGTACCCATGGCGCTTTCGGCGCCTTCGCCGCCGGGGTGGGAACCACTGATCTGGAGGTGGGGATACTCAAGGGGGTCTGCGCCTTCCGCGAGCCCAAGAGTATCCGGTTTAACCTCACCGGCACTCTGCAGAAGGGGGTCTACGCCAAGGATGTCATCCTTCACGTCATCAGTCTGATCAGTGTCAACGGCGCCACCGACCGGGTGATGGAATTCGGCGGAACGGTAGTGGATTCCATGAGCATGGAATCCCGCATGACGCTCTGCAACATGGCCATCGAGGCCGGCGGCACTTCCGGTATCTGCATGCCGGACATGACCACGGTGGAGTATCTTTGGCCCTTCATCTCCGGAGAGTACGCCACAAAAGAGGCGGCTCTGGCGGATTTCACCAGATGGTGTTCCGATGCCGACGCCGTTTATGATAACGTCATGAACATTGATGTCACGACGCTGGAGCCGGTGGTCACCTACGGCTATAAACCGGATCTGGTGAAGACGGTGGTGGAAATGGCGGGGACACCGGTGGATCAGGTCTATATCGGCTCCTGCACCAACGGTCGTCTGGAAGACTTGAGGATTGTCGCGGCGATCCTCAAGGGGCGCAAGATCGCGCCGACAGTGCGCGGAATACTCTCCCCGGCTACCCCCCAGGTTTATAAGGACGCCCTGAGTGAAGGGCTTATGGAAATATTCATGGACGCCGGCTTCTGCGTCACCAATCCCACCTGCGGCGCCTGTCTGGGGATGAGCTCCGGGGTCCTTGCCGAGGGGGAGGCTTGCGCCTCCACCACCAATCGGAACTTCAGGGGACGGATGGGAAAGGGGGGGATGGTGCATCTCATGTCCCCCGCCACCGCCGCGGCCACCGCCATGGAGGGGGTCATCGCCGACCCGAGGAACTATCTCTGAAATAAACAATATTTACAGAGATGAACAGGATATCAAGGAGTATTTCATGAAAACATTCGGCGGACCTGCCCTCTTTTTGGACCGGTCGGACATAAATACAGACGAGATCATCCCGGCCAAGTATCTTACCGAGATAACCAAGGAAGACCTGAAGCCGTATATCCTGGAGGATCTGAAACTTTCCGGATTCGATCCCAAAAGCGAGAAGTGCCGCACCGCCCGGGTCATCGTTTCCCGGGACAACTTCGGGTGCGGTTCTTCACGGGAGCATGCCCCTTGGGTATTCGAAGTGAACGGCATCACCGCGGTTATCGCCGGCTCTTTCGCCCGGATTTTCCGGCAGAACATGTTCAACTGCGGCATGGCTGCCATCGAAGCTTCACCGGAGCTTCTGGAGTTGCTCTTTTCCTTCGCGGGAGCTGATGACGTCGTTATCGATCTGGATATTTCCCTTCAGACGGGAGTCGTTCGCGGCGGCGGACGCCGGGAGCGGTTTGTTTTTGAGCTGGCCCCTTTTGATCAGGCTCTGGTCACGGCCGGCGGCTGGGTCGACTATGCCGACGGAAAATATTGAGTGACGATGACCGGAACTCTACCGTTCCCACGCTCCGGTTTGGGAACAGGGTGGTTGCGCGCCACGGGCTCTTATTCCGATAGGGGGATGGCGGTCTCATGACCTCTTTGGGAAGGTATATCCTGGTCGTTGCGGCGCTGTTGCTGTTGGCTTCCCCCGCGGTTGCTACGGAAGAGGGGGAAATCTTTACTCTCTGGCCGCTGATCGATTATCGGAGCAGTCCCAAGGAGCGGTTCAGTAATCTTTCCATTCTTGGCCCGCTGTTGAAGTTTCAACGGAGTCGGGAGGATTCCATCCTTGCCGTGAGGCCTTTTTTCTATCGGGAAAATGACGCTCTCCATGCCGGCGTAAAGAGCGACTATCTCTATCCCGCCGTTTCCTCCGAATCCGGGCCGGAGGTGGAGCGGGTGCAGGCCGTCCGTGGACTTTTCCAGATCAATACCTTTCACCGGAATGAACCGGGAGGGGAGGAAGAGAGCTCCATGTTCTTCCCCCTTTATCTGAAGGGGAAGTCACCCAAATACGGTCCCTATCTCTGGATCTTTCCCTTCTACGGTGACGCCTATGAAAGGTTCTGGAAAGACGAGTACCATTTCGTCATGTTTCCCCTTTATGGCCGGACCGTGAACAAGGGGACCACCACGCGTAATTACCTGTATCCCTTCTTTTCCACGGTGGAGGGGGAGAAGGAGAGCGGGTTTCAGCTCTGGCCCCTTTACGGCCAAGGGCATAAAGAGGGGGTGTATGAGAAGCACTTCCTGGCTTGGCCGTTTTTCTTCTACGAAAAACTTGATCTTAACAGTGACAATCCGGTGACGAAGATCACGGCGTTGCCGCTTTTTGCCCTGGCCGACGGCCCGCAGATTACCTCCCGACGCTTTCTCTGGCCCTTTTTCGGTTTTTCCGATAACCGGAAGACGGGGGTCAGCGAAACCGACTGGTTCTGGCCCTTCTGGGTTACGGGACGGGGCGCCGGTCTGGAGGTGGATCGTTTTCTCCCTTTCTATTCGGATGAACGGAGTCCCGGCAAGAGGAGGGAATGGTTTCTCTGGCCCCTGTACCGTCACGATCGGATGGAGACCGATCTCTTTGAAGAGGATCGCCGTCGGATCTTTTATTTTCTTTTTAATGATTTTCAGGAACGATGGCCCAAGGCCGCCATGAGCCGGCGGCAAACCACCCTTTGGCCCCTCTATCTTTACCGTCGAGACGAGCGAGGGGTAAGTTCCGTTTCGGTTCCCGCCCCGGTGGAGCCGGTGTTTGACAAGGAAGGGATAGAAAAGAGCTGGGCTCCCTTCTGGCGACTGTACCAGCAGCGGTGGAACGATGAAGGTGATTCGGCGGTCTCTTTTCTTTGGAATTTTTACTGGCACGAACAGCGGGGGAAGGAGTTGGCCTATGAGCTCTTCCCGTTGGTTTCCTATCGGGGGGGAGAGTCGGCCACCGATCTGAGACTGCTTAAAGGGCTGGTCAGATACCGGAGTACGGAGAATGGGGTGCGCCTCAGTTTCTTTTGGCTCCCCTTGGGGATTTCCTGGGGAGAAGCAATGACGGAACATGGAGATGGGGGGGGCAGTGGTCGGATTCATTGAAAAAACCGGAAAAAAAATAATAAATTTTACCCAGATAGTCGGTGAGTTCATGACCTTGCTGGGGCAGATCATCTACTTTTTTCGGGAGGCGCCTCGCAATCTGCCGGCCATTCTGCAGCAGATGGTGATCTTCGGTTACGAGACGGTTCCTATCGCCACGGTCATGGCCTTCTTTGTGGGGATGGTGCTGGCGCTTCAGACCGGGGCTGAACTTTACAAATATGGCGGTCAGAATATTATCGGCGCCATTGTGGGTTACTCCATGGTGAGGGAGATGGGACCGGTCATGACCTGCTTTCTTGTGGCCGGTCGGGTCGGGTCGTCAATGGCCGCGGAGCTTGGGGTCATGAAGGTCTACGAGGAGATTGACGCCCTCAAGACTCTGGATATCAACCCGGTCCGCTATCTGGCCATGCCCCGCTTTGTCGCCAGTATCATCTGCGTCCCCATTCTGGTGGTCTATGCCGATGTGGTGGGGATGATTGGCGGCGGGATGATCAGTCACCTCCATCCGAAGATATTCATCTCCTATTCCGCCTATTTCGACAGTCTCAGAACGTCATTGACACTCCATGAGGTGGGCGCCGGGATGGTGAAGGCTTTCGTCTTCGGCGGCACCATCGCCCTTGTCTCCTGTTACATCGGTTTCCGGACGACGGGGGGACCCAGGGGGATCGGTGAATCGACGACGCGATCCGTGGTGTTGTCGTTCATGTCTATTCTCGCCCTGGACTATTTCCTGACGCGGCTCATGATGTAGCTCTAGCCGGTTTTATCCCTGGAGGTTTTTCTTATGTCGGTATCCATTGAAAAAAAGGTCGGGTTTTTCTTCATTACGGGGCTCATCCTTCTGGGGGTGATGCTGGAAATGGGAGAGAAGTGGAATCCTTTCGTGAAGAATGTCCCCTACAAGACCTATCTATCCAGCACCACCGGTCTTAAGGTGGGGGATTCGGTCCGTCTGGCCGGTGTAGAGGTGGGGACCATCAAGAAAATCGGGCTTGAAGGAGATAAGGTACGCATCGACTTCGAGGTAAAGCCGGGAACGGTCATCAGGGCTGATTCGGTGGCGACGTTGCGCCTTACCAACCTGTTGGGGGGGCAGTTTTTGGGGCTCTCCTTCGGCACCCCCGCAGCCGCGCTTCTTCCCCAGGGGAGCAGCGTCACCAGTCGCGACGTGGCCAATATCGACATCATCGTGGATAACGTCAGCGATCTGACCAAGGACGCCAAGCTTCTGGTCACCGACCTGAACCGGAACCAGAACGAGATCATGGGAAAGTTGTCGTCACTTCTTGATGAAAACCGGGGGAACATCAAGGGGACGCTTGCCAACATTAACAGTATCACCGCCAAGTTTGACCATGGGAACGGCTCCATGGCTCTCCTGCTCAACGACCGGACCCTGTATGCCAACGCCAGCGAAATGACAGCCAGTCTGAAGAACATCTCCGGCAAGATCGACCGAGGGGAGGGGAGTATCGGCAAACTCATGAATGACGATCGTCTCTACGAGAGCGCCAAGGGGGCAGTGGCGGGGCTCAACGAGGGGGCGCGGGAGTTCCAACAGATCGTAGCCAAGGTCAACAAGGGGGAGGGGAGCCTGGGTAAACTGGTGAACGATGACGCCCTCTACCTGGAGGCCCGCGACGCCTCCAGGAATGTTAAGGAGATTGCCGCCAAGATCAACAGCGGCCAGGGAACCATGGGAAAGCTGGTGAACGACGACAAACTCTATCTTGAGGCTACGGCTGCCCTGAAGAAGACCGAAAAGGCGATGGACGGGCTGGCTGACTCCGGCCCCATATCCGTGTTGGGGAGCATCATCGGGACCTTCTTCTGATGTCCGTTTTATGAGTGGTTTATTTGACATTGCGCTGGGGACGTTCACGTGCCGTCCCTATGTCTTCGCGTTTTTTGCCGCCTATCTCCTTGCCGCGGTGCTCCACCTGGGGTGGCGGGCCGTTATCTCCTTCACCATCGTAGGCTACCTGATCTCCTTCGCCTCGGAGCTCTCTTCCATCAACAACGGTTTTCCCTACGGCTGGTATTATTATATCGACGCCACCAGCAATCGGGAGCTTTGGATCGCCGGCGTCCCTTTTTTCGATTCCCTTTCCTATGTCTTTCTCTGTTACTGCAGCTACAGCACGGCGCTCTTTATCCTGGCGCCCTTGCGCGGGTGGCGCTGGAATCTGATCCCTCTGGAAACCCGCTCCCTCCGAAAATCCTTCTCCCTGCTCCTTCTCGGCTCACTCCTCCAGGCTTATCTGGACATTATCATTGATCCGGTCTCCCTCCAGGGGAAGCGTTGGTTTTTGGGGCAGATCTATGGCTACCGGGAGAAGGGGCATCACTTCGGGGTTCCTCTCAGTAACTACTTGGGATGGTGGCTTGTCAGCGCCGTCATGATCTTCGCCCTGCAGCGGTTCGCCTCCCGCTCCGCCGGTCTCCAACCCCCGGCTGGGGTTCGGTTACTCCCCTTCAAGGCTTTTCTCGGTCCGATCCTCTATCTTTCCGTCATCGCCTTCAACCTCTCCATGGCGCTGCTCATTGGGGAGGTGACAATTGCCGTATCCGGCCTCTTCATCGTCTTTCTCCCTTTGGTGATCTCCGCCATTTTCATCCGCCGGCGGATCAACCGGTATACTCCGGAAGAGCTGGCGGATTCCCTGCGAGATTATCCCCGGCAGGCGGCGCCGTAGCAGGTTTTGCGCCGGGTTCATGCTGCTCATGGATGTCCCGTTACTGATTCCATCTTGACAAGCGCTCTGTTCATGGAGTACGAAGAGTGCGGTGAGACGCTTGCCAAGAGATTATTGCCATAAAGTCGTCAGCCCGAGGGAAGGAGAACAGGCATACCATGAGCAGAATAGGACTGAAATTTGCCGAGCTTCGGAGTCGTAATGAAAAAGGGCTGGTGACCTTCATCACTGCCGGCGATCCGGATCTTCTTGCCACGGAAAAACTTATCGGCATCCTTGAGCATGCAGGGGCCGACATCATCGAACTGGGGGTTCCCTTTTCAGACCCCATGGCCGACGGTCCCACCATTCAGCGTTCCTCCCAGCGGGCGCTCCTGGCGGGAACCACCCTGCCGGCGATCCTGGAGTGCGTCAAAAGAGCCCGCCTGACCAGCCGGATCCCCATCCTGCTCATGGGGTATTACAATCCGGTTTTCACCTACGGGTTGGAACGGTTTGCCGTTGACGCCGCCGCCGCCGGTATCGACGCACTGCTTCTGGTGGATCTCCCTCCCGAGGAGTCGGGTGAGCTGCGTGGGTTCTTGCAGCGCTCCGGTATCGACCTGATCAGCCTGTTGACCCCCACCTCCGACGACCGGCGCATCGACCTGGCCAGTCGGCAGGGGAGCGGCTTCCTCTATTATGTCTCCGTCACCGGCGTCACCGGCGCCCGACAAGAGGTCTCGGGGAGCGTGGCCGGCGCCGTCGCCGGGATCAGGGAGCGTACCGACCTGCCGGTTGCCGTCGGTTTCGGTATCTCCACCCCCCGGCAGGCCGCGCAGATGGCGGCGGTAGCTGACGGTGTCGTGGTGGGGAGTGCGCTGGTTGCACTGTTCGAGCAATATCAGGGGGACGAGCTTGGGGAAAAAGTCGCCGTTCTGGTGAAATCCCTGAAAGATGCGGTCCGTCATGTTTCATGAAATAGGCACGAAGATTGACAGAGCCGCTCTTTTCTGGTAAATCTCCTCATCGTTGAACCTAGAATCTAGAACCTAGAACCTAGAACCTTGAACATAAAACATAGAACCTAGAACTTGAGAATCGGAGTTACCATGGGATGGTTCAGTAGAGACAGGGCGCCGATGGCGCAGACCGAGGAGAAACGGACCAAGGTTCCGGAAGGACTCTGGATCAAGTGTCAAAGTTGCGGCGAAAACCTTTACTCCGGTGACCTGGAAAAAAACTGCAACGTCTGCCCCAAGTGCGATTTTCATTTTCGAATCAGCGCCCGCAGGCGATTGGAACTGCTCCTGGATGAGGAGAGCTTCGTGGAGTATGACGCGGAGTTGATCTCGGTGGATGTTCTTAACTTCAAGGATACCAAAAGCTACGCCGACCGGATACAGGGGGCGCTGAGTAAGGGGGGCGCCCGGGATGCCATTATCTGCGGAGAAGCCCGCCTCGAAGGGATGCCGATCCAGGTCGCCGTCTTCGATTTCTCCTTCATGGGGGGGAGCATGGGAAGCGTGGTGGGGGAGAAGATCACCCGCGCCATAGAACGGGCCGTGGCCGCGCGTTCCCCGTTCATCATTTTCTCCGCCTCCGGCGGCGCCCGGATGCAGGAGAGCATCCTCTCCCTCATGCAGATGGCCAAGACTTCCGCCGCCCTGGCGATCATGAGGGAGCAAAGTCTTCCCTTCATTTCGGTCCTCACCGACCCCACCACCGGCGGTGTTACCGCAAGTTTCGCCATGCTGGGTGATATTAATATTGCCGAACCCAAGGCTCTCATCGGTTTTGCGGGGCCTCGAGTCATTGAACAGACCATCCGTCAGAAGCTGCCCGAAGGGTTTCAGCGGGCCGAATATCTCCTGGACCACGGGATGGTTGATCTGATCATCAACCGGAAGGAGATGCGCCAAACCCTTGCACGGCTTCTTGCCATGCTTCATCACTAGTCCCGACCCATGACCTTTAACGAGATACGAGACGGCCTCTTCGCTCGCGGACGGTTCGGGATACGTCCGGGGCTTGAGACCGTTTGCACGATACTTCATCGTCTCGGCAATCCCCAACGGCAATTCCCTGTCGTCCATATCGCCGGCACCAACGGCAAAGGTTCCACCGCGGCGTTTCTTGCCTCTATTCTGCGGGAAGGGGGGTACCGAACCGGACTTTTTACCTCGCCTCACCTCATCAGCGTTACCGAGCGGTTCCGGATCAATGGCGTTGAACTGTCCCGGGATGCTTTCGTCCCCCTGGCGGAAGAAGTGCTTGCCGTGGCCCCTCCGGAGGCGACCTTCTTTGAGTTGGTTACCGCTATCTCCCTCTTGAGTTTTGCTCGGGAAAAAGTTGAGCTGGCTTTGCTGGAGGTAGGGATGGGGGGCCGTCTGGACGCCACTAACGCCGTTCCCGGCATCCTCTCCATCATAACTCCGGTAAGCCTGGATCATTGTCGTTACCTTGGCGACACGGTGAAAGAGATCGCCGGTGAAAAAGCCGGGATCATTTCCGGCGCCGGTCCGGTGGTCTCTTCCTCCCAGGATGAGGAGGCCTTTTCCGTCATCGCCGCAACCTCCGCCGCCCGAGGCGTTCCTCTCTTTTGCTGCGGCAGGGAGTTTAGGGCTCAGTGGCGTCAAGAGCGTCTTGATTACCATGGTCTGCACGGATCTTTCCTTGGCCTCCAGCCGGGGATACCCGGCGATTATCAGGCGGATAACGCCGCCTGCGCCCTGGCTGCCGCCGAACTCCTGACGGAACAGGGTTTCCCCTCCGTCTCCTCCTCCCTCGCCACCGGCATCAGGGCCGCTTCCTGGCCCGGACGGATGGAGCTCTTCCCCGGGCCGCCCAGGCTGCTGTTGGACGGCGCCCATAATCCGGCCGGGGTTGCGGCGTTGCTCGTCTCCCTGAAACGGATACCGCGGCAGCGGTTGATCCTTCTGGTCGGGGTCATGGCGGACAAGGATCGGGAAGGGGTGCTGGGACCGCTCATGGCCGCGGCCCAGGAGGTGATAGTCGTCACTGTTGACCTCCCCTCGGCGACGCCGACGGTGGAGTTAGAGGCTCTCTGCGTCGCTCAGGGGGGAAGAAGGGTGGTTGCCATGGGAAACGTGGCTCAAGGAGTCGCCCTGGCCTCGCAACGGGCAGGGGCCGATGATCTCATTCTGGTTACCGGTTCACTGCATCTGGTCGGCGAGGTTCGGGGCCTGCTTCTTCATCAGCCTGCCCTGTTGTTCCAGGGATGAGAGCTCTTTTCCTCAAGCGGAGATTCATCCTGCTGCTGACACTGCTTTCCTTGGTTCCGTCCGGCGCCGGTGGTGAAGAGCTTCCCCTCACCGTGACCGCCGACCGGATGATCAGCGATGGGAATGGCGTGCGTGTTACCGCCGCCGGAAATGTCCGGATTATTCGCAACGGCCTGACCCTTCTAGCCGACACTGTTTCCTATGACAGGTCGGAGGAAACAGTGTCGGCCCAGGGGAAGGTGAGCGTGGAGCGGAAGGGGGATCTTCTCCGTGGCGATCGGGTCTCTCTCAACTTCGGCGCCCAGGAAGGGACCATTTTTAACGCCTTTCTCGAGATCAAGCAAGGGGGGACACGGGTCACCGGCGAGAAGATCGAAAAGCGGGGAGACAAGGAATATACGGTGAGCGGAGGGACGCTTACCATGTGCGAAGTGAATCCTCCCGCCTGGCGGTTCAGCGCGGCGGAAATTGATATTGGTGAGAGGTACGCCTCGGGAAAGCATGTGATTTTTTCGGTGGCGGATATCCCGGTATTTTATTTCCCCTATCTTATTCTCCCCGTTTCCCGGGAGCGGCAGTCTGGACTCCTGATTCCCCGTCTGGGGAGCTCTTCCAAGAAGGGATTCTTCCTGGAAATCCCCTACTATCTGAATATCAACCCAAGCCAGGAAGCGACCGTATCCCTTGATATGCAAAGCAAGCGAGGTGTGGGGACAGAGGTTGACTATCGCTATCTTCGCTTCAATGGCGGTAGCGGTTCCGCCAACGGGTATCTGATCTATGACACCTCCCAGGATCAAGTCAGAGGGATGATCCGGGAAAAGCATCAGGAATATTTCTCTCCCACCCTCAGTTTCAAGACCTCCGTGGAACTGGCCACCGACCAGAATTTTTTGCGCGATTACGGAACCAGCAGCGGTGACTATAACCGCCAGTACCTGGAAACAAACGCCTTTGTCACCAAAAACGGTGAATTCTGGTCGTTGACGCCCCAGGTCAAGTACGTTTATGACCTGGTTGGTGAAAATAACAGCACGACGCTGCAGCAACTCCCCACGATCTCGTTTACAGGGATCAAGCGTCCCGTTGCCGACCCGCTCTTCTTTTCCGTGGATTCCGATTTTACTAATTTCTATCGAGAGACGGGACTGCAAGGGCAGCGGTTGCGGGTGGCCCCGCTCTTGACCGTTTATGCTTCTCCCGACCCGTTGCTTGATCTCACCGCCTGGGGGGGGTACGGGGAGTCGGCATACAATGCTTATGGCGCCGCCGATAACGGCGGGACATTGTTCGGGACGGCGACAGCCGGGGGCGCAGCGTCAAGCACCCTGACTCGTGTCTATGAGATTAACCGGGGAGGAGTGGAGCGGCTTCGTCACGTATTGATTCCGGAACTCAGCTATCTGTTTGTCGATTCGTTTGTCACGACCCCTCCCTCTTTTTTTGACTATAACGATAAACTGACCAACCAGAGTATGCTGACCTGGTCTCTGACCAACTATTTCACCGGCAGGTTTCGTACCGACGACGGTACGTCGGAGTACCGGGAACTCTTGTACCTGCGGCTCAGCCAGGGATATGATTTTCGGCGCACCGGAAGGGATCTTCTGTCAAACGTATGGGAATCCAGACAATTTTCCGATATGAGAGTGGAGAGTCGTCTTGCGCCGCTGAATAACTTCACCCTGTTCACCGACAGCCGTTTCAATGTTTATGACGTTCGCTTCACTTCGGTTGACGTGGCGTCGGAGTATCGCATTGTCGGCAAGGCTCTTGTATCCCTGGGGTATCATTACGCCGTCAACTCCTGGGATTATCTCGAGGCTCGTCTGGGGGTTCCTTTGGGTAATCGGTTCACGCTGAACTACACCGGGCGGTATGTGGTTCCGGGGAGCACCCTCCTGGAAAATCTGGTTTCCCTTGAATACCACCACCAGTGCTGGGGAATAGCCTTCTCGTACCAGCATCGGACCGACGCCACGGAGTTCATGGTCAGTTTGAGCCTCGCCGGGATCGGTTCTTATGGAAAGATGAACAATTACTAACTGTATTGTGGAGGAATTATGACTGAATTGTTCGTTCCCAAGGCTCTGCTGGTAACCGGCGGGGCCGGCTTCATCGGTTCCAACTTTATCCATCACTTCCTGGCGATCCAGCCGGAGTGTCGGGTGATCAATCTCGATCTCCTTACCTACGCGGGAAACCTGGAAAACCTGAAAGGGGTGGAGGCGAATCCCCGCTATCGGTTTGTCAAGGGAGATATCTGCGACGGGGAGAGCGTGTCGCGGATACTGGCTGAGGAGCGGATAAACGGGGTGGTTCATTTCGCAGCCGAGTCCCACGTGGATCGCTCCATCGAGGGGCCTGAGCTCTTTGTCCGGACCAACGTGCTGGGGACTCAGATCCTGCTGGAAGAGGCTCGTCGCCACTGGCGAAAAGGGGGGGAAGAGCCGTTTCGCTTCCTGCAGATCTCCACCGACGAGGTCTACGGCTCCCTTGGCGCCACCGGTTATTTTACCGAGGAGACTCCTCTTGCGGCTAACTCTCCCTATTCCGCCAGCAAGGCCGGCGCCGACCTCCTGGTTCGGGCTTATCACGAGACGTATGGTTTTCCGACCCTCAATACCCGCTGCTCCAACAACTATGGCCCGTACCACTTTCCCGAGAAGTTGATTCCACTCCTGATAGCCAACATCATCGGCGAACAGCCGCTGCCGGTTTACGGTGACGGACGCAATGTCCGCGACTGGCTTCATGTCCGGGATCATGCCGCCGCGGTGGAGACGGTTCTTACCAAGGGGACGCCGGGAGGAGTTTACAACATCGGAGGCAATAACGAGTGGCAGAATATCGACATCGTTAATCTGGTCTGTGATCTGCTGGACGGCCGACTGGGGAGAGCCGCCGGAGCAAGTCGAGGGCTCATCACCTACGTTAAGGATCGGCCGGGACATGACCGGCGTTATGCCATTGATGCCTCCAAGATCATGACGGAATTGGGATGGGAGCCGGTCTACACCTTTCAGCAGGGGATAAAGGAGACCATCGACTGGTATCTGGAAAACCAGGCATGGGTGCGCGAGGTGACTTCCGGAGCCTACCGGGATTATTACGAGCAGATGTACGGGAGCAGATCATGATTCTTGTAGTTGGCGCTAACGGCATGCTGGGGCGGGACCTGATGACGGTTCTCTCCGGTGAAATACGGGGGGTGGATATTGGCGAGATCGATATCACCTCACCTGATTCGGTCAGGACGGTTCTTCTGACACTGAAACCCCAGGTGGTGGTGAATGTCGCCGCTTACACCGATGTGGACGGCTGCGAGACCAACCGTGAGCCGGCGTATGCGGTCAACGGTGATGGGGTAGGGCATCTGGCCGGAGTCTCGGCGGATATAGGCGCTAAACTGGTCCAGATCAGCACCGATTACGTCTTTGATGGCGGCAAGGGGAGTCCCTACCTGGAGGATGATCCCACCGGACCATTAAGTGTGTATGGGGAATCCAAACTCCTGGGTGAGAATAATGCCCGGCTCAATCCGGATCATCTCATCATTCGGACCCAGTGGTTGTATGGCCTGCACGGAAAGAACTTCGTGGAGACCATGCTCCGTCTTGCCGCTGAACGGACGGAGCTCTCCGTGGTGGATGATCAGATCGGTTCTCCCACCTGGACCGTGGATCTGGCCAAGTCAATCGGGGCGCTCATTGACCATCGTTGTCGGGGGACCTATCACGCGGCCAACGCCGGCTTCTGTTCCTGGAACGAGTTCGCTCGGGCGATCTTCACCGAGGCGGGTATGCCGGTGACGGTGCACCCCATGACGACGAAGGAGCTGAACCGGCCGGCGCCTCGTCCCCTTTACTCGACCCTGGAGTGCGGCAAGCTCTCACGCCATACCGGTTTCACCCCACAGGGTTGGCGCGAGGCATTGCGATCATACCTTTCATCAAGGAGCTGACCATGGAAATCGGTGAACGACCATGGGGAACCTATACGGTTCTCGAAGAGAATAAGAGCTACAAGATCAAGCGGATAGAAGTTCATCCGGGGCAGCGGCTCTCGCTTCAGATGCATCACCACCGGTGCGAACATTGGATCGTGGTTTCGGGGACAGCGGAGGTACTCAGTGGTGACCGTGAATTTATCCTCAACGTGAATGAGTCAACCTTCATTCCCATGGGAACACTTCATCGTCTGGCGAATCCCGGCAGGATACCGCTCTGTATCATCGAGGTTCAGAGCGGTGAGTATCTTGGGGAGGATGATATCATCCGCTTTCAGGATGACTATAATCGCGATGATGAGTAGAGCGCCTTGTCGCGGCAGAAAAACAAAAAAATGTGACGCTTGACAGGCCGCCCTGGTTGATATATATAAATAAAGTTTTCTGCTTATTCATGAAATTATCAATCCATGGGGCTTGAAGTATAGGCGTCTTACGAAGATCGTACATAACAGAATTGCGTGCCCGTTTGCATGCGAGAAACCTTTGCAAGGAGTGACAGATGCGACGAATGAAATGTTTTCTTGGAGTTATGTTGTGCCTGATGCCGACGTTGGCGGCGGCCGCGCCGGAGTATTCCATGGACTCCGCAACCTATCTGCGATTTCAGCAGTATGCCGCGCCCGGTTTCGATAAAAAGTTTCAGGCCCCGGCGACGCAGTATCTGACGATCGACGCCACCAAGCTCGGTACCGAGGGGCTTTCCCTCCATTTCAATGGATGGGGCGATGTCACCATGGGGAGTACGCTCCCTGGTGAGGATCGTTACAACGGCAACCTGACCTACTTCTATCTGGATTACCGCCTCCCCACCAATAACGCCCAGGTCAAGGCGGGAAGAGTGTTTGTCTTTGACGGTCTGGCCAACGAGCAGATAGATGGCGTCAGCTTCCGCACGGACCTCCCCCTGGGGCTGACTCTTTCGGCCTTCGGCGGCGCCCCCAGCAAACTGGATTATCAAAAACAGACAACGGTGAACGTTGCCGGGACACCCGTCAAGTTTTATGAAAGCGGTAACAAGGGTGATACCATCGTTGGCGGGAGGGTAAGCTCGCGCGTGGCGGGGATGCTGGAACTGGGAGTCTCCACCCTTTACGAGGGGGGGATACGGACCGTCATCAGTAATGGCGCGCTTGTCGCCGGTTCCGATGGTTATATCGCACCTGGATCGCTCCGGTCCTATCGTCAATTGGTGGGGGGAGATGTCTGGCTCAGCCCCTTCAAGATGGCGGATCTGAATGGTCATACCACCTATGATCTTGCCTCATCGGGGATTGCCGAGAACAGCTACCTGCTGACGGTTCGTCCTGCGGATAAGCTTTCGCTGAATGGTGAGTATACCGACCAAAATCCGAGAAACTATTTCTCCGCTTCCAACCTCCCTTCACTCTTCAATCCCACGATCAACGATAAGATGCGCCGTTACGGCGCCACCGTGACGCTGGCCGCTACCAAGACTGTGGAACTCTCGGCTGATTACCGCCGCTATAACCGTGAGGTCAAGGGAAACTCCAATCGGTACGGTTTTGATCTGCGCGGCGCTTTTGCCGATAACAAGGTGAGAACCGGTTTCTCCTATCACCGGGTAGATGGCGCGGATGTGGCGCCCACCGCGGGGATTACTCCGGCGACCCGGTACAATGAGTTGCGCGGCTATGCCATGTACGATAATCATGCCTATGTGGCGGCCTTTGACGGCATAGCCCAGCTCTACAACCAGAATATCAACGGCAGGGGGAGCGCTTTTGAACTGCTGGCATCCCTGGGATACCGCATCACCCCCCACCTCCTGGTCTCTGGGGATATCAGCTACGGTCAGAACCCCGACTATAACGACGAAGTCAAGGGACTTCTCAAGGTTGTTTATAATTTCACCACTGAAGGCAAAGGAGCGCACAAATGAAATTAACTCGGCTTATTGCCATAGTCGCAGCTCTGGCCGGCTTACTCACCGCCACGGTTTACTCAGCTCAAGCCGCCTCCGGAGGTTCTCTTCCCGCTTCTCACCCCGAGGCGTTGGAAGAGGGGAGGGTGAGCTGCTCCGAATGCCACGAGGACCAGGTAAAGGGGATTCTCAAGCCCTTCGCCGCCTTCAATCATTCCACCCAGTTCATTCTCAACCACAGGTACTATGCAGGGCAGAATGACCAGTTGTGCGCCACCTGTCATAAACGCTCTTTCTGCAACGACTGCCATGTCTCCAAGGAGAACATGAAGCCGGCGCTGAAGTACGGCGACCGTCCCGACCGGATGATCCCCCATCGCGGTGATTACATGACCCAGCACAAGATTGACGGTAAGATGGATCCGGGGAGCTGCTACAAATGCCACGGCCGGGCCAATAACGAGAAATGCATGGGCTGTCACCGATAACCGCTAACCGAAGGAGTTTACGATGAAAATAATAAAATTCAGTAGCAGGTTTCTCGCGGGCGGCGCTCTTTTGATTGCTGTTTGCGGGTGTGGCTCGTCAAACTCGGCTGCGCCGTCATTCCAGGCGACGCAGCACACCACCGGGTGGGAATCCCCCATCTCCCATGGGCTTCAGTACGTAGCGTCACCGGGGCAGTGCAAGGAGTGCCACGGGCAGGACCTTCTGGGGGGGAGCGCCAAGATAACCTGCAATAATGCATGCCATCTGCATTCGGTTCCGCCCGGACCTTTTTATGCGGACTGGCCCTCCGCCCATGGCGACATGGCCAAGGGATCGCCCGGGGTCCTTGCCAATAATGTCATCTCCGGCTTTCTCTCCTGTCAGAACTGTCACGGCGCCGATTACAAGGGGACCTCCCTTTCTCACAATGTGAACTGTTTTGATGCCAATAACTGTCATTTCCATACCATGGGGATGCCACATGACGCTTGGAACGGTCAAAGCCCCGATTGGATGCAGCATACTCACGCAGTTGTTTCCGCGGATAACGCCCCCGCCTGTTACCCCTGCCATAACAGAGTGAAACACCATCGTTTCCGTTACTTCACCGGATCCGTCTATGCGCCGGTTTATACCAACTATACCACCTTCAACAACCTGTTGGCCACTCGTGACGGCGCCCCCGTGGGGACAGCTCCCGGCTGCTATAACAATACCATGTGCCACGGTGATTTAAGTAAAACGGCCAATCCCGCTGCTCCCACGTATATCTGGCCGCCTCCCACATCGCCGGATCTGGCGCCACCGGTCTGGCCGGCGGTCAATGCTCCTAACCAGTAGTTATTGAAACGATGCCAGGATAGGGAGGACGATATGGTTAAGCTTATCTGCAAGGTCTCTTTTCTCCAGCTGATGCTGCTGGTCTGGTTGCCGATGGTTGTCTCGGCCCAGAACCCCATCCCCACCGGGGTAAGCCCCTGGGCCGTGGCGGTTAATCCGGTAACCAACAAGATCTATGTCGTAAACCATATCTATAATCCCGCCACGGTCACGGTGATCGACGGCGCCACCGGCACTTCCGAAGCGACAGTGGGGACGGGGAGCACCGCCACGTATTCGGCTAACGCTGTGGCGGTAAACCCGCGGACTAATAAGATTTATGTCACCAACTCCGGATCCGGCAATGTGACGGTAATAGACGGGGCCACCGGGAGTGTCGGCACCGTGATTAACACGGGAGCCTATCCCTGCGCGGTGGCGGTGAATGTGGAGAGTAACAAGATTTACGTCGCCAATAAACAGGGTAACAGCGTGACGGTCATCGACGGTTCGACTGATGCGATTACCACCATCGATCTGGGGGTCAAGTCGGCGCCTTGGGCGCTGGCGGTAAATCCTGTGACCAATAAGGTCTATGTCGCTCATAATCTGGGGGATAGCATTACGGTGATTGACGGCTTTAACGGAATCAAAACGATTCCCCTGGTGGCGGATCCCGGAGTCACGCCGGTAAGTCCCGAGGCCGTGGCGGTTAATCCGGGGACCAATAAGGTTTATGTCGCTAATTATAATGGGACTGTGACGATAATTAACGGTAACACCGATACCGTGCTGAACACCGTGGGTGTCGTTGGAGGTAATTGCTATAATGCCGTGGCGGTGAACCCGAAAAGCAACCTGGCCTACGCAGTCAACTATATCGCCAATAGCGGCAGTGTGTCCGTAATTGACGATACCAACACGATCATAAAAACGGTGGCCACGGGAGGACAGCCCGTGGGATTGACGGTGAATCCGGTGAGCGGCAAGGTCTATGTCGCCAACAATCAATCCGGTTACAATAGCGTCACGGTGATTGACGGCGGTAATAATTTTTCCGTGTCGACTCTTAACGTCGGTGCTCAACCCCGGGCGGTTGCGGTAAACCTGACAACTAACACCGTCTATGTGGCTAACAACTTCAGTAACAACGTGACGGTCATAGCGGAAACTCCCGTCCCGTTGAGCCCGCTGCTCACCACCGTCTCTCCTTTGGTGGGAGATACGACTACCACCACGACTCCAACTTTCACCCTCACCGCCGCCAGTTCCACCGGTTCACCGGTACGCACCGTTTATTATCAGGTCGATACTCAACGGGGAGTCTGGCTGGCGGCAACTCCCGCTGTCGGTTATTTCAGTGCGACCACCTCACCCCTGACATCCGGCGCTCATACGATCTACGTCCTGGCCGTTGATGGTAATGACTCCACCTCCATCAACTCCGGCTCCCAGAGCAGTCCGCTGGTGGGCGCCATTGCCTCCTACACGTTTACCGTCATCGGGGTGTCACCCGTCACCTATAAAGTGACGCCGGTGAATACGTCCCACGGCAGCATCACTCCTCTTCTCCAGCAGGTGGTGGAGTTCAATAAAACAATTTCGTTTACCGTCACACCTGATAACGGTTATACGATTCTCTCGGTAACCGGATGTGGCGGGACGTTGGTCGGTAACAGCTACACCACTGCTCCCATTACCGCCGACTGCACCGTAACCCCCACTTTCAGCAGCACGCTGCTCCCCGTTCGGATAGGAACTTCTTATTACCAGACTCTGCTGCAGGCTTATGCGGCGGCGACAAGCGGTGATCTGATTCAGGCAACGGAGAGTTCTTTCTCCGGCGGTCTGAACCTGAACCGGCTTGGCATCACCGTTACCTTGCAGGGGGGGTATGATGGCGCCTATGTGAGTCGCCCCGGAAGCACGACTGTCGTCGGTGTCGTGACCGTCGCCGTGGGGACTCTGGTGGCCGATCAGCTGACGGTGCAGTAAGGCGATTTTGAAAATAAATCGGTACTTGAAATTGAATCCGTTCACCCTCGGTTTGTCGAAGGGTGAACGGATTCGGCTGTTTGCGCATCCCTTGAGAAAAACGCCCGAGAACGGCTTTTTTGTCTTTGATTTTCAAAAATGTGGAATTTTAAGTGTGAAGGAGGGGGTGTCATGCTGGGGATTGACGCGATGAAACTATCCGCAAAAATGTTGTTGCTAGTTATCGTCTCTATACTCGGAATCGGTATCTCTTCGCTGTCTACCTTCATTATTCTGCAAAAATTGAAGGTGAATGGTCCGCTCTACAAGGAGATCGTCCAGGGAAAAGACCTTGCCGCCGACATCCTGCCGCCACCCGAATATATCATCGAATCATATCTCACGCTGCAACGGCTCCAAAATGAACCGGATGGCGGCAAAAAACAGATTTATATCAAGGAATTCACCAAGCTGAAGGGGGATTTCGAAGAGCGGCATGAATTCTGGAAGAAAGAGTTGCCGCCGGGAGAGATCAAAACCGCCCTCATGGAAGATGCGTACCGGTCGGCGTCCATGTTCTACAAAAGTGCGCAAGAAAGCTTTGTTCCCGCTCTGTTGAGCGGGGATAAGGAGGCCGCCGCTGAAATCATGAAGAACCGTCTTGAGCCGGAGTATGTCAAGCATCGCACGGGGATCGACAAGCTCGTTGAGTTGGTGAACAAAAAGTGCGCGGAGATGGAAAGTGAAGCGGCCGCCATTCTCAAAAAATCCATGCTGGTAATTGTCGTGGTAAATACAGTAATCCTGTCGCTTATTATTGTCATCGGGCTCTATATCTCCCGCAGCATCATCGGTCCGGTGAGACAGGGGGTTCTTTTCGCCAACAAGATGGCGGATGGCGATCTGACGCAGAGCATTTCCGTCACCTCCAAGGACGAGATGGGGGAACTGGCCGGCGCACTGAATCAGATGGCGGCAAACCTGAAGCGACTGTTCGGCGAGATGGCGGACGGGGTACATACCCTCTCTTCGTCAGCCACGGAACTCTCCATTGTTTCGTTGCAGATGAATTCCTGCACCGGTCAGACATCGTCCCGTATCATGGGTGTGGCCGCCGCGGCGCAACAGATGAGCAGCAACATGCTCTCCGTGGCGGCGGCCATGGAACAGAGCAGCACGAACGTTAATACGGTATCAGTGGCTACGGAGGAGATGACCTCCACCATCGGTGAGATTTCGCGTACCTCCTCCAGGGCGCACGCCATGGCGGAAAATGCCGTTTCCCAGGCAGGAGACGTGTCGGAAAAGGTCGCTTCCCTGGGGAGGGCGGCTCTGGAGATCGGCAAGGTTTCCGAGACCATCGCCGCCATTTCCGCCCAGACCAATCTCCTGGCGCTGAACGCCACCATCGAGGCGGCCAGGGCCGGCGCCGCCGGCAAGGGGTTCACCGTAGTCGCCAGTGAGATCAAGATGCTGGCCCAGCAAACGGCCAGGGCCACCGAAGGGATCAGGGAAAAAATAGAAAATATCCAGTTATCCACCCACGAGACCGTGGAGGATATAGATCGGATCTCCCATACGATTCAGGAAGTGAATGAAATGATCGGCGCCACGGCGGTGGCTATAGAGGAACAAACGACGGTGACCAGTGATATCGCCGGCAATATAGCTCACGCCGCCCAGGGGATGCAAGAGGTCACTACCAATGTGGCTCAGATAACGGGCGCGTCCGAAACCATAGCTCAGGATATTGCCGCCGCCGACAGATCCGTGGCTGAAATCACCTCAAACAGCAAGCAGGTGGAGGTGAGTTCGGAAGATCTTGCCCGGCTGGCGGAACAGCTCAAAATGATGGCGGGGAGATTCAAAATCTGACCCCCCCCTCCCCGGAGGCCGGCAGCGTCACCGTAAAGAGCGATCCTTCGTTCACCCGACTCTCCACCCTGATGTCGCCGCCGTGACGTTTGATTATGTTGTAGGTGAGCGCCAGTCCCAGGCCTACCCCCTTTCCCACCTCCTTGGTGGTGAATAAAGGTTCCCAGATCCGGTCCATGATCCCCTGCTTCATGCCGCAACCGGTATCACGGATGGTGATGGTGACCATCCCGCCCGCGGTGTATGCCGTTGTTACCTCCACCGTGCCGGCCCCTTTGATGGCCTGATGGGCGTTTATCAGCAGGTTCATGCAGAGTTGCCGGAGTCCGGAAGGGTCCCCCAGGACCGGGGGGAGATCCCGTTGCAGACCGGTGACGACCTTTATCCGTTTATAGCCCGGCTGGTTCCTGATCAGTTCGAGAATCTCCCCCAGCGACTCGTTTATCTCCACCTTGACATTCATCCCATCGGATTTTCTGCCGAAGTTGAGCAGGTGGTCGATGATCCCCTTGCAGCGATAGGATTCACGGATGATTACCTCCAGGTAGTGGGGAAAGACATCCAGCCGGGGATCTTCCTTCAGCTCGGGCTGGTCACGGAAGCGCCGCTGCAACGCCTCCGCGTAGCCGGCCACCGAGGTGAGTGGATTGTTGATCTCATGGGCGATCCCTGTGGCCAGGACTCCGATGCTGGACATCTTTTCCGTTTGGATCAGGCGCATCTCCTGGAGCCGTTTTTCCGAGATGTCCCGGAAAAAGAGGAGCGCCCGGTTGTTCTCTCCCAATTCGCCACTGATAGGGGTGGCGGTTACATCCACGTATTGACTTTTCCCCCCCTCTCCTTCGGCAACCAGGGATCTCTCCACACGACGGCCATGGATGGCCAGTTCCACCGGACACTCCCGGTGCCGGGGAATGTCCGGATGAAACAGTTCACGGCAGGATTTTCCAGGGAGGAGCTTCCGGGGGAAGAGTTGCGGAGTGATCAGATTGTGGTGTTGAACCAGGCCGTCATGGTCGTAGACAACGATGCCGTCGCTGATGGAATCGAAGATCGCCTGCAGCTCGTTGGTTTTATTTCTCAGCTCCACCTCCCCCTTCTTTCGCAGGGTGATGTCCTGGGTCGTACCGTAGAGTTTGAGAACCTTGCCGCTGCTGTTCACCGACGCCTCCACGATGGTGTAGACCCAACGTGTGCCGCCATCGTCAAAGCGGAGACGATGTTCGATCTCGTAACTCCTCCCCTCTTCCCTCCCGACGCGAAGATGCTCCATGACGGTATCATGATCTTCCGGATGGATGACACCGGCAAAGGCGTCGGGAGTTACCTCCTTGCGTGTGAGCCGCATGATCTTCAGCAATTCGTCGGATGCCTTAACCTCGCCGGTGGCGGGATCGTAACTCCATGAACCCACATGGGTCATGGCCTGAGCCTTGGTCAGATTGTATTCGCTTTCCAGCAGGGCCTGCTCTCCCCGACGCCGCTCGGTGATGTCCACCAGTACGACAAGGCACTCTTCCCCTGATTCCGTGGCCATGGCCTCGATCCGGACATAGAGCGGCTGATGATTACTCATGAGAAGCCGCAAACGGCAGGTTTCCTTGCCGTTTCCGTTAAATATCCCATGAAAAAACGTTTTGAAGACAAATCGCTCTTCCTCAGCCACGAACTCCCGGAATTCCCGGCTGACCAGTTCCGTTGATTCCCTCCCCAGCATGCGCATACCGGTCAGGTTGACGGTTTTGACGGCTCCGTGGCGGTCCAGAGTGAAATACCCCACCGGGGCGAAATCGTAGAGGAGCGCCAACTTGTTCCGGGACGCCTCAAGTTCCTCCCGTGAGTTTCTCAGCTCCTCAATCTTCATCTCCAGTTCGTCTTGGTGAGTCTTGAAGTCACGGAGAGTTTTCACCGCGGGGACCTCCGGTATGCCGTTCCCAGGGCATCGGCGGTGATGATGGCGGCCTCCACCATGGGCGGAGTCACGGCGAACCGGGCGGCGTGCGTCCCGATTTCCCTCAAGGCTTTCGCCCCTTGAACATATCTCCCCGCGGCAAGCAGCATCCGGCTCATGACGATCCTCCTTGTTTAGTATCCTCCGCGGATGCCGTCCATGGGGAGCTGCCTGGTAACAATAGGTGCCCCCCCCACCTGCAGCGTCGGGCCCAGCAGGGTGACGGGATTCCCCTTTAAGGTGGTAACGCCGGTTCTCTCTTTCATGTCATGCCTCTTTTTTAGTTTCAACTACCTATCCCGAGTGCGGTTCTCCCACCTCATCGAGAGCCACGTTGCCATGGCCTCCTTCCACATTGGGGGCCTCCTGGAGCAGGTGAGCGGCGCAGAGGTTTTGCGAGCTGTTGGCCATGACACCGCACTTTCGGCATTGAACCGTGGGTTTGTTGGAAAAGTTTTCGATACACTCTTCAAGTCCCCGTCTCTTGAGAGCACACATATGCATCTGGTGATTCTTGTCGTCACAACTCATTCTCTTACTCCTTTTTATTGACTTGCGCCTTACCAGTGGCTCCGACCGCCAGGGTCAAAGGCCGGTTGACTCCCCGATCCGGAGCCACGGGTGTAATAATCCTGATAATTTGACGATTGGGCAGCTTCGGCGGCCTTGGTTTCCCGCAAGAGTTTTCGGTCCAGGGGATGGGCTTGGTCGGCGTAGATGTCCCTCAGCAGCTCTTCCACCACCTGGCCCAACTCT
Organism: uncultured Desulfuromonadales bacterium; assembly: GCA_903929485.1. Classification (GTDB taxonomy): domain Bacteria; phylum Desulfobacterota; class Desulfuromonadia; order Geobacterales; family CAIOGM01; genus CAIOGM01. The sequence continues at coordinate 17,411 of CAIYUY010000167.1, read as the reverse complement.
TCCACCGTTTTAACGACCTCCACCTTATCACAATAGGAGCCGTAGGTCTCCATAAGACAGTCGCCGCGACTCCACGTCTCGCGCTCTTCCGGGGTAAGCCAGAGGATATAGCGCGCTTTTTCCCGGAGTTCGTCCAGCACCCAGTCATTGGCTTCACCGTAGTTATTCCGGCCGTCCCCCAGGATGATGAAGGCCGGCCTTCCCCTGATATTTTCCAGATACCTGCTCTTGAAGTTGAGAAAAACCGTGCCGAAGCTGCTGTTTTCGTCCGGATCGACGATATCCCCCTTGTCGATGGTCTCCATCAGGTCGTTCACCGGCATGTTGGCCAGCATTTCGGTGATCTCCGCCACCTCCCGATTAAAGATGAAGCTCCGGACATTCAGCATCTGGTTGTGCAGGGTATGGAGCAGAAGCAGCATGAAACGGGAAGCATGGCTTACGGAAAAGCTGACGTCGCAGAGCACCACCAGTCGCGGCTTTTCCCGACGCTTGCGGCGCAACGCCACCTGGAACGGGATCATGTCATTGCGATAATTTTTTCGGATCGTCTTGATGACATGGAGTTTGCCGCGGCTCTGATCGTTTTTCATCCTTCGCATGTCTTTACGGAGGCGGAGCATCATCCGGGCAACCACATCCTGCATGGCGGCCTGCTCTTCGGGAGAAAAGGTGATCCCTCGCTGGACGCCGGTGCTTTTATTTATCTCCATGGTAAGCGGGTTTTGCGTATAGCGCCGTGTGGGGCGGGGAGCCTTTGCCTTCCCCCGGTACCCCTTCATCTGCACGATGATCTCCTGGCCGTCCGAATCATCGGGATCTATCTCCGTGAGACTTTTCAGCTCTTGCAGATCCTCAGGATCCATATCGCCATGGAATTTGAGGAGTGGGCCCGGTTCGTCATGGTCGTCATGTTGCAATTGGTCCAGGTAGCTGAATTCCCCCTCCATGTTTACGAGGGGGAGATCAGTCGGGCCACGGTGATCATCTTCCCCTTCGTCAGGTTTGAAGCGGCTGAAAAAACGGTTAAAGATATCATTGAAGAGGGGGATGTCGTTGTGATTCTTCACCATGGTCAGTCGGAGGAGTTGCCGGGACAATTTACGTCCTTCCATCCCCCCCAGGGCCAAGGCCTGAACCGCATCCAGAGTTTCACCGGGGGAGACCCGGATGCCGCTTTCACGCAGAGCGGCAACGAAGCGGGCTATGATCCGTTCCATGGCTACCCCAATTCCTGCCGAGCCAAGTCGGTTACCTTCAGGATGTCCGTCTGGTGCTTGGCGATCACCCCCACCGTATTGGCCACTATCTCGCTGGTAAGCTCCGTGGCTTTCATGATCGTCAACACTTGGGCCCAGTCCAGGGTTTCGGAGACACTGGGTGGTTTGCGCAGATTCAGCTCCCGGGCCTTCCGGAGGAATCCCACCATCTGTCCCGCCAGAACTTCGCAGAGTTCGGGGAATTTTACCCGGACGATGGCCACTTCCCGCTCCAATTCGGGATAACCGATGTAGAGATAGAGGCAGCGCCGGCGAAGAGCATCGGAGATCATCCGCGTGCCGTTACTGGTGAGGATCGTCAACGGCTTTCGCTTGGCTTCGATGACCCCCAATTCGGGGATGGAGACCTGAAAGTCGCTGAGGCACTCCAGGAGGAGCGCCTCGAATTCGTCGTCGGAGCGGTCGATCTCGTCGATGAGGAGTAACGAGCGTTTCTCCGACAGGAAACTCCGGAGAATGGGGCGCTGCACCAGAAAGTTTTTGGAAAAGAAGAGGCTCTCTTCCGATGCCAACCGCTCCACCGCCTCGCGCAGGTCGGCGGAGACGGAGAGATAGCCGTCCAACTGGGTGCGCAGCAGTTGGGTGTACAGCAACTGTTTGCCGTACTCCCAGTCATAGAGCGCTTTTCCCTCGTCAATTCCCTCGTAGCATTGCAGCCTCACCAGGGGAAAATCCAGCGCCGACGAGAGCGCCTTGGCCAGACCGGTCTTCCCCACACCGGGAGGCCCTTCGATGAGGATCGGCTTTTCCATCCGGAGAGCCAGAAAAACCGCGGTGGCAATGGCGTCGTCGGCGATGTAGCCACCTGTCTGGAGAAAATCCTTAACCCCTTGTTGCGTGATCATGGTGGCCTCGTAGCTCTATGAAATAATGCCGCCGACCCCGTTGAGGGTTTTCTCCCTTGGGGCCGACGGCATATGGTTACGGAAAAACTTGACGGCTCAGCGCAACTTACATGCACTCATTGAAGATCTTGATCATATCCTGCAGGCCGGTGTCGGTGGGGTTTCCCTCGGTGCAGATGTCGTTCACGGAGAAACGGGAGAGCCCTTCGATATCCTTCTCCAGCAGGCCGAGATCCCGGAAGGTTTTGGTGATCCCCAGATCCGCCTTCAGTTCCAGGCAAGCCTTGATAAATGCGTCACCGGCTTGCATGTCGGACATGCCGCATACGTTAATACCGGCTGCCTGCGCCATCATCTTGAACCGTTCGGGGCAGGCGGGGAGGTTGAACTTCATGACCGGGCCAAGGCCGATGGCGTTGCAGAGGCCATGGGGAGCGTCATACATTCCACCCAAGGCATGAGCCATGCTGTGGATCAGCCCCAGGCCGGCGCTATTGAAGCTGTAGGCCGCCGCCATTTCCGCCCAGACCATCGCTTCGATGGCTTTGTCGTTGTTCCTGTTCATGGCTGATTGACGCAGGTTGGCGAAAATCAGAGAGATGGCGCTCAGGCCGGGGCCGTAGGCGGAGACGACTCCCAGACGAGAAGTGATTGCTTCAACTCCGTGGGCAAGGGCGTCCATGCCGGTGTAACCGGCCAGGTCGCCGGGCATGCATTGATGAATCAACGGATCGTTGACTGATTTGCTGGGGGTGCAGTTGGGATCGAAGAGAGCCATCTTGTACTTTTTGTCCGTATGATTGATGATGGAGAAGCAGGAGATTTCCGAACCGGTACCCGACGTGGAGTTGATGGCCAGTTGGGGAATCGTGTTGGCCTTGGTGGCCTTGAAGGCTCCTTCAAAGCTCCGAACATCCTGGCCATCGTGGCTGTGAACGAGTTTGATCGCCTTGCAGGCGTCATGGGAACTGCCGCCACCCAGGCTGATGATTCCGTCGAATTTGCCGGCGGCCAGCACTTTGGCGCCTGCCATGACTTCAAAATCCTTGGGGTTGGGAGTTACCTTGTCAAACACTTCGGATGAGACCCCGGCGGATTTCAGCACCCCCTGGATGGTCTCAACAATCCCCGTCCCTCTCAGGCCGGTGGTCACGATGAGGGCATTGGTCATCCCCAGAGCCCTGGCGTCGTTGCCCACCATGGTATGTGCGCCCCAGCCGACATTTACTGAAGGATAGGCGTGCATCATCTTGATGGGGTATTCCAGTCTTTCGTTCTTCAGGGTCCGTTTTACGTCTTTGTTGTGCGACATGGGTGCTTCCTCCTTGTGGGGTGTGTGCTGCTTTTGGGTAAACTACGTTCTATTCTCTTCTGGGCGATGCTGCAAAAAGTAATTGCTGTAAGCTGCTTTTATTGCACCCCGCATCCTATGAGTATCCTATAGCAAGGAAGATGCCAATTGTAACAATGGTTTGGAAACGGTATGTTATGGGCGTTGCGCGGTATGCTTCAGGGGGAGGTGGGTAGATATGTCGGGGAATAATGTAACAGCTTTATGTGAATATGGGTTTATCGCCGCTAGGGATATTATACACAGTGGGGAATTTTACCCCGTCGGCTGGGAGCGAGTCCCGGAGCAATGAGGAAATTTATGCTTTGTGGGGAGAGGGAAGGTGACGAGAAAGGCGAGGCGGACATTCATGATTACATCCGTTACTCCCACCAAGAGAGCCGGCGGGATCAGATAAAAGTTTACAGCCCTTGCCGGGAGATGATAAAGTCGGCATTTGTGACCCCGAAACAGGTTGACACTTTCGATGGCGCGACTTTTCGGGGCGGCGAAAATAAAGGGGATCATATGAAAAAACAGCTTATTTCAATCTCTATCCTTGGTTGTATCTCCGTGGCCTCATTGTCCGCCTGCTGCTGTCGGGTAATAAAGCCGGAGGCCGTTGGCGCTAATTCTCCTGCCGCTGCGGATAAAGCCGAGGTGGTCGCAGCCGCGAACTTCGCGGTCAAGGAAGAAGAAAAGGTGATCCGGAAGGGGAACAACGCAGTAACTGAACAGTTGACTCTGGTCACCATTCTCGGCGTGGAAGAACAAGTTGTCGCGGGAATGAGCTACCGTCTCAAATTGAAGGTGCTTTGGGCCGGACAGGAAAAAACAGCGATGGCGGTCGTCTGGTGGCAATCTTGGAACAAGGAAACACCGTACTCCTTGACTTCATGGGAGTGGCGTTAGTTCGTACCCCGTCCAGCTTATGGTAAAGAATTCGGGAGTCGAGAGTCGTTAAATTTTTCCGGATGACTGCGACCGATCCGTTGTCTACGAAATCCTCATCACCCCATGATGGTGCAGTTGTTCACGGTGATCAGGGGGGAGGGGCTTTTCTCAACGGGAAGCGGCCGGCTGTCTCTTCCCGGTCTCCCCTGAGACAGAGCCAAGCAGCGATGGCAAGTGATCGCTGGAGAACAAATTCACCCCTGCTTTAAAACTAGCCTTTGTGGCTGAAAAATGAGAGTATGGGTGATCATAAGCAACAAAGAAAAAAAGGGGAAACGAAACATGTGTAAATGTGGAACGAAAGAAGAAGGTTCTAAATGTGGTGAGAAGAAAGAAACCGTAGTAGTTGAACAGAAGCCGGTCTGCTGTAGTACAGGGCAGGTCAAGGCAGTCAACGAAGATTGCTGTTCCGGAAAGAGTGAATAATACTGGAATTGGTAAATATGGTACAAAGAGCCGATCTCGAGCAATCAGATCGGCTCTTTTCATTTTTACAGGAAGAGTCACTCCCTCTCCCACGTGGCTCAGCTAAATTACCCCCGCTTTAACCTACGGCCTTTCTCACCTCGCAACGGTCATCCGCCGTCAGGAGATTGCCGTGACTCCCCCAGGCCCGTCCCATGCATCCACCGGCGCAGGCTGCCTGTTCAGGGCAGTTTTGACACTCCGGCAGGGCTTTGCTCCTATGGCGGCTGATCTGCATCAGGGATGACCAGAGCGGAACAGCTTCGCGAAAGGCGGCGACGAGTCCATTCTTGAAAACTTCAGAGACACTGAAATCTTTTGCGTGACAGAGGGTGCAGGGGTACAGCACCCCGTCGGGCGACAGGTAGGGGTTTTTCATGAAGGTGCAGCATTCCTGCCTGGCTGTGGGATTCATTCGCCATTCCACCGCTGCTGTCGTCCCCATCTCTTCATAGCGACGGCGAAACGGTTGATCGTTCGCCAACCGGTCCAGCAGCCGCAGGTACTGTTCCGGATCGGGAGGAGAGATCCTCGACTGTTCAGAAGCCCGACCGCAGCGGACGAGGGCGCCGGTGACGACGGCTGCGACCCCCAGCGCTTCCGCAAGTTCCAGCAGGTCGGGAATCTCTTCCAGATTGTGGCGCATCTCCGTGAGGAAGATGGTCACCCTGGGGCCGAGACCGACGTTGGTCAGCATGCTGATCCCCCTCAGAGCCTTTGAGAAAGCTCCTTTTCCTCGCACCAGATCATGGGACGCGGCTGTTGCGCCGTCAAGGCTTATCTGGATGGAGATTCCGGAGAAATCAAGTTCACGGAGCGCAATCGCACTCTTCTCCGTGAAGAGGATGCCGTTACTCTGGAGGGAGATGGAGTCATACCTGCTCTGTCGGGCAGAGGTGAGCAAGGTTAGCCACTGGGGATGAAGGAGGAGCTCCCCCCCCGTGAAGCGGATGCTCCTCCCCCCCAGAGCTGCGAATTCGTGGATGATGGCAAGAGCCGCCGGTGATGGCAGGTGAGGGAGTGAAGCGGGGGCGCCGGCTCCTACCCAGCAGTGGGAACAGTTCAGATTGCACTGACCGGTGACGGCGAGGGTCAGGGTAACGGGATGACAGAGCCCCTCCTGCCTGAGGAGTTCAGGGAGGTCCAGGGAAGTCATGGTTGTGCTGCTGTAGAGAATTGAAACAGTTGGGGTGTGCCGCGCCACCCCGTCCGCGAAGCTGTTGCAAAAATACACATAGTATAGATCCCGGGGAGTGTGCCTTTGCCGGCTCTCAACTCAAACCGTACCGTTCCAGCTTGGTGTAAAGGGTCTTCCTGTCGATTTCCAGGATACGGGCGGCCTTGCTCTTGTTCCCCTCCACCAGCTCCAGAACCTGTTGGATATGCGCCTTTTCCATGACCCAAAGTGGCTGTGCCGATGGCGTTGCCATTGCCGGGGCGACCGGCGTAACATTCATGGGGATTGGCGTAGGCGCCGGTCGGGGTGAGGCAAAGGGGAAAAGGTCGGCGGTGATGACCGATTCCGGAGCAAGGATGCAGGCGCGCCGGATGGTGTTGCGCAGTTCACGCACGTTGCCCGGCCAATCGTAGGCGCACAGCGACGCCACTGCGTCGTCGGATATCTCCCAGGCGTTGCTGTGCGCGGAATTGAAGGTTTTGAGGAAGAACCAGGTCAGGGGGATGACATCCTCTTTCCGTTCCCTCAAAGGGGGGATATCCACCAGGAGGAGGTTGACCCGATGGTAAAGGTCTTCACGGAACTCACCCCGGTTGACGCACTCCATGAGATTTTTATTGGAGGCGAAGACGAAACGGACATCCACGCTGATGTCCCGATTCCCCCCCAGTCGGCGGAAGGTGCTCGTCTCCAGGACCCGGAGGAGTTTGACCTGGACGTCCAGCGGCATCTCGGAGACCTCATCCATGAAGAGGGTGCCGGTGTCGGCCAACTCGAACAGCCCCGCCCGTCCCTTCATCGCTCCGGTGAAAGCCCCCTGCATATGACCGAAGAGTTCGCTTTCGGCGGTATGAACGTTGAGCCGACCGCAGTTCACCGTCACAAAGGGCTTGTGCAGCCGGGGACTGGCGTCATGGACCGCCCGGGCGACCAGTTCCTTGCCGGCGCCGCTTTCTCCGGTGATGAGCACATGCTCGTCCACGCGCCCCCACCGGGCGACAATATCCAAAACCTTCAGAATCGCCGAGCTTTTCCCGACGAGCTGGTGGTTTTCGAATTTGCTCACCTCCAGTTTGAGGTTGATGTTCTCCAGGCGGAGCCGGTTCTTTTCGGCGGCCTTATGGATGACGAGTTCCAGTTCATCCAGCTTCACCGGCTTGGTGAGATAATCGTAGGCCCCCTGCCGGATGCACTCCACGGCGGTCTCGATGGTGCCGTGGCCGGTAAAGACGATGACCTCCGGCAAGGTCGACTCGTACCGCATCCGGCTGAGAACCTCAACCCCGTCCATTCCCGGCATCCTGATATCCAGAAGAACCACATTGAAGAGCTCGACGCCGTACTTGGCGAGCCCCTCGATGCCGTCGGCGGCGGTCTCCACCTTGTAGCCGCTGCGGGAGAGTTCCTCCCGGAGCAGTTCCCGAAGCGGCCTCTCATCCTCGACGACGAGGAGCTTGATCCCCTTGCCTCCCGAATTTCCGGTCATGCCGGTAACCTCACGGTAAAACAGGCACCTTCATTCTCACGGGTTTCCACGATGATTTCTCCTCCATGGCGGTGGATGATATTGTAGGTTACCGCCAGCCCCAGGCCGACTCCCTGGCCGACGGCTTTGGTGGTAAAAAAGGGGTCCCAGATCTGATCCAGCAGCGCCTGCGGTATGCCGCACCCCGAGTCCTTTACCGTAACCAGTACTCTCTCTTCATGGGTGAAGCTGGTAAGGATGATCTCTCCGGCGCCGTTAATTGCCTGGAGGGCGTTCATTATCAGATTCATGAAAACCTGCCGGAGTCCGGCCGCATCCCCCCGGATGGGGGGGAGTTCCGGGGCAAGCCGCTCTTCAATGGTTACTCTTTCCGCAGCGGCCTTGGGACGGACCAGTTCCAGTACTTCCCGCACGACCTTGTTGATATCCACGTTCTCCGTGGAGCCGTCGGATTTGCGGCTGAAGGTGAGAAGTCCGTTGATGATCCCCTTGCAGCGGTAGGATTCGCGGATGATCACCTCCAGGTACCGGTGAAAGACTTCCAGCCGTTGGTCCTCCACCAGTTCCGGATCGTCTCGAAACCGTCGGATGAGCGCCTCGGCATACCCTGCCACGGAGGTGAGTGGATTGTTGATCTCATGGGCTACCCCGGCCGCCAGCAGCCCCACACATGCCATTTTTTCCGACTGCATGAGCTGGAGTTCCTGGAGGCGTCGCTGAGTCACCTCCCGGAGAAAGAGCAATGCCCGGCGTTCCCCGTGCGAATCATTGATGGGGGTGGCCGATGCCTCGAAATAGCGGGCGAGTCCGTTTTCCGAGGTAGTGAAGGCAAGGTTGCGGCTCTCGCCGTTTAACGCCGCCGCCACGATGCAATCATCATGGGTGTGCTGTTCCCGGTCGGGATGGAGGAGCCACCGGCAGGAGGAGCCGATCATGGTCTCCATGGGAAAGAGGCGTGGGCAGACATGATTGCGGTACTGGATGCAGCCGTTGTCGTCGTAGATGGCCACCCCATCTCCGATGGCGTCAAATATCGCCTGAAGTTCGTTCTGTTTTGTTCGGAGGTTGAGGTTGGCGGCTTCAAGCTCCTGAATCTTCTGCTTGACGTCGGAGTAAAAGCCTATTTTTGAGCTGTCCAGACCCAACAGACGGTCAATGATCCCCTCATCGATGGGGGTGCGTTTGACTTCCTGCATCAGTAGGCCCTCTCCAGGATCGACAGAAGGTCTTCCTTGGTTGCCTGACGGGGGGAGGTGAGGATACAGGCATCGTTCAGTGCCCGGGTGGCCAGTTCGGGAAGGTCTTCACGAACGACCCCCAGGCTCCGGAGGCTGCGTGGGGCGCCGCCGGCTTCCAGTAGGGAGTCGATAGCCTCCAGCACCGCTTCAGCGACGTCACTTTCTCTCCCTTCGCTTCTCACTCCAAGTCCCCAGGCCAGTTCCGGGAGTTTTTCCTCCACCACGGGGAGAGCGTATCTGACCACCTGGGGGAGGAGGACCGCGTTGACGCTGCCGTGATTGGCGTCATAGTAGCCGCCGATGGGATGGGCCAGGGCATGAACGATCCCCAAAAGCGAGTTGGAAAAGGCCATACCCGCATGGAGACTGGCCCGGGCAAGGTTTTCCAGGTCTTCCCGCTGTCGTTCTTTCACCCCCCGGACAAAACTCTGGGAGAGGAGTCGCACCGCCCGGATGGCGTGGACATCGGTGAGGGTGGTGGCGGCCACGGAGAAAAACGCCTCCACGGCGTGGCTCATGGCGTCGGTGGCGGTGGCGCCGACGAATTCGTCGGGGAGGGTTTCCAGGACGTCCGGGTCGGTGAGGCTGATGTCAGCCGCCACGCAGCGACTCATGATGGTCATCTTGCAGCGACGCCTGCTGTCACTGATGATGGCGAACTGGGAAACGTCGGCGCCGGTGCCGCAGGTGGTGGGACAGAGAACCAGTGGCGGCAGGGGGCGATTGATCTTGTTGGCTCCCTCAAAATCGTAGATTCTTCCCCCATTGGAGACCAGAATGGCGATCCCTTTGGCGGCGTCCATGGCGCTCCCTCCCCCCAGTCCGACGATGACGTCCGCCCCCTGTCGCAGATACTCCCTGGCCCCTTCCTCCACCTGAAAATCCTTGGGGTTGGAGCTGATCTGGTCAAAATAGACGAACTGGAGACCCGCCTCCAGGAGGCTGACCATGACCCGGTCCACCCACCCGGCCTTGAACAGTCCCTGATCGCTCACCAGGAATATCTTGTGCCCCCCCAGACGACGGGCGCAGGAGCCGACGTGTTTCAACATCCCCCTGCCGAAGATGATCTCGGGGACTTCGAATTTGCAATGTTGCAGGCTACTATCCTGAGCAGGTACCGCCATGTAGCTCTCCTTGGCCGCTTGTGGAGCAGAGGCCCTTTACAAAGGAAATAGTATAGCAAAACCTATGCCGAATAGCCAAACATGGTTTTTATTTTTTTGCAGGGTTGATTGCTGGCGGCTGAAGTACGGGAGGAGCGTTCTTGCCGTTTACGTCGCACTCGACGACTTGGGAAATAACTCCACGGTGTGGCATACTGCAACACACTGTATAACACACTGAAATAAAAAGTAAATATAATTTATTGCCCAGTATCTACCCAAGATCTCATTTTTCCTTATACTTATATAAGTTCTTAAATTTGTTCATTTTTTAACTAAAAAACCACTGTTCTACTTCTTGGCATCAACCTTGCTGAAGGTGATCATCCTGCTTCAGCCGGCCGCCGCATCTTGCCGGTGACCATGGACAGGCTCCGGATGGATACTGATGGGTGATACGAGAAGAACGGCGTTTTTATTAATCTCACGAGCCTCTTCGTCAGGAACGATATCGTGGTTGTTGGAGCGGGGATTTATTGCCTCCGGTCCCCGCTCCTTTTTTTAGTTTCGATTATACCCTGGGACAACGTTCAACAATCACCGCTCGACCCGTACGGATGCATGCGCCCCGGTCGGGCTACCTACAAGGAGGAGTACCTATGAAAAGATTCAGAGCAGTAGCAGGCGCCGCCCTCATGACCCTGTCGGCCTTGGGGACGGCCAACGCCGCCTTCGTTATCGGTGGGGAGAACGGCTGGCAACTCAGCACCGATGGTATCGTGGATGTATTTGATACCTACATGTCGGCCAGCGCCAAACCATCCGGGACCAGGTCGGTATCGTTTCTCAATGGCGGTCCCGGCCAGTATCAGGCTAACGAAGTAACCGTCGGGCTTCTGCCGTCGGTGATAGCCTTCAACGTCAAGGCGCCCATCGTTAATGGCGTGGAATCGTCCGTACGAGTCGGCATCTATCCCAGCATCCAGAATTCAAGCTCCGGTAATGGTCAGAACAGATTCAACACAAGCCCCAACATCGACTTCCGCGAATTCTTCTATACCGCAAAGGGACAATACGGGGAACTGCTTGCCGGTCGTGCTCTCAATCTTTACCAGGGGAAGAGCATCCTCAATGACATGACTCTCCTGACGGCTGGGGTTGTTCCGGCTCCCGGCACCACCACTACGCTGGGGCATATCGGCTATGGATATCTCTACACAAACTTCAGCGCTCAACTTCGCTATACCACGCCCGATTTCAGCGGATTGAAAGTCTCCTTCGAACTTGGCGAACCCTACAACGTCAGTGCTCAGACGGCAAAGACACCCATGCCGCGCTTCGAGACGGAGATTTCCTACGCCACGACCCTGGGGAAAGACAACAACCTGCAAGCATGGATGTCCGCCCTGTACCAGGGGGCGACCCGCGATGATGCCGCAACTTTTCGCCCCGGCGGCTACGAGCGTTCGGTGGGTGGTGATGCAGGCGTAACGCTGGGTATCGGAGGGATTCAGCTCCATGCGTCCAGTTATGTGGGCGAAGGTCTCGGCATGATCAGCGCCCAGGACGGCACATTGGCGGCCATAAGCGCCACAAACTCAAACGCGGTGGATGGTTCCGGTTGTAACCGGACCCAGTTCGGTTTCCTTGCCCAGGCGACCTACCAACTGAACCCCGAATGGAAGCTGGGCGTCAACTACGGTCAAAACCGGCAGATTGAGACCGCTTACGACAAGAGCCAGAGGAGCAGCTACACAGCGTATGGTGTCCCCATGTTCAAGCAGGAGGCGGTGGACGCCATGGTCGTGTATAATCTCAACAAATTCATACAGTTCGTCGCCGAATTCGCCTATGCCCAGAACACCTGGGCCGACTCCGCCACCCAGCACTCAAACAGTCTCGCCCTGGGAACCATGTACTACTGGTAACAACTTTTGCACCAAGTGTTAACCCCTCCTCCGCCGAGGGGGAGGGGTTAACACTTGAAAACGCCTGACAGATCGACAGTGCGATTTACCCTGAAACCTGAAACTTTTACCTCAACCCCAACCTGTTTCACCAGAGGAACGGACCATGCCAAAATACGTTATAGAACGCGAACTCCCCGGAGCCGGAAATATTCCTCCCCAGGACCTTCAGGCAATATCCCAGAAGTCTTGCTCCGTTCTCCAGGGACTCGGTCCCCGGATCCAGTGGGTGCAGAGCTATGTCACCGACGACAAGATCTACTGCATCTACATCGCCCCCAACAAGGAGATGGTGTTGGAGCATGCCAAGCAGGGGGGCTTCCCGGCCAACAGCGTCAACGAAGTCCGGACTATCATCGATCCGACCACCGCGGAATAACTTAACACTTTCCCTGCAACGAGGCTGGGAAAAGGAGAAGGACCATGACGTTGGCACTGCTTCTGTTGATCTGCATGATGTGGGTTCCCGTAGGTCTGCTGTTCCTCGGTTCCGGCGAGGCGAAAAGCACCGGATTCGTTACCGCTGTTGTGGGAACCCTTGTCGTCATCGGGGCCCTTCTTCAGACAGCGCTCTTCAAGGACCCCTTCACCGGCGGGCTGCTCTTTGTCTTCGGCGTACTCTACCTGCAAACGGCTCACGTTCTCCTGACGGGGATCGAAGATATGCGGACTGTGGGGAACGGCGCCCTGGTGGTCGGCATTGTCTGCGCCATGTATGCGGTTCTCTACTTCACGGGCGGCGGAGTGAAGCCCGACGGGAAGAGCATCATCGATGTGGTCCCTTACCTGGGATTCATGTGTACGACCTTCGTCGTTATCTGCTTCACCGTCACGGGAGTGACCTACGGCAAGATCAACGCCAAGGTTGCCGCCTGGATGTTTCTGATTCTCAGCTTCACCTGTCTCTTTGTCCCGGCCATTGGCCTCATGGGATATGGGAAACTGCCGTTCTGAGGTCGAGACGGTTTGCAAAAAAAGTTTTTTACGGAAAGGGGCGCGCGGGTGTCCCTTTTTGTTTCGAAGAGGCTGCTTCAGGCATCAAAATTGTGGACATAATTTTCTTCAAGACGTACTCTTCTTTCGGTCTTGGCGCGTGTATGAGCGCTACCCAAGGGTATGGATAACCGCCGACAAGGAGGAACACGATGAACAGGATTTCCGGATGGTCGCGCACCCTGCTGATAGCTCTCAACCTGGCGCTTGTGACGCTTTCCCCGATCTTTTCCGCGGCCCATGCCGGGGAGAGGAAGGTTGTCTGGGAGACGCGGGAGGGGTATGTGGCCCTGGCGCCCCGGGATACCTCCGGGAATGTTCCAGTCGTCCCCAACAACCACCCCCTGGAGATGAGTGAAGATCTGCTTGTCGGTCTCCTCGATTCCGTGCAGGTGCGTGATAGTTTGAAGGATAAGCCGACTCCGCTGTTCACCCGGGGGGCGCTGCAACTGCTGGTCCCCCATCTGCGGCAGGCTCTTCGTCAGGCCGGTCCGGGGGAGGACGTGACCTTCACCGTTATCGCTCTTTACAAAACTCTTCTGGGGGGGAACACACCCAAGGCTACTTCCGGACGGTTGTTCTACCAAGGAGGGAAGCTCAATCTCATCTTCGGTGTCGTGAAGGATGAGGGGCGCTCTCGCCTGGATGCGTTGGATCGTGATTTCCGGCTCATAGCAGTCGGTTCCCGGCGGAGTACGGCGTCGGGGGAGTGGTTGCTGGTCCCCGGTGACGACCGAACCTTCGAGATAACAAGAAGAGACTGGGTGCTGTTCGATCCCAAGGCGACAGTTACCGTGAAACCGGCTCCCGTCATTGTTCAGCCATCCCCGGTGACGAAGAAGGGTGGGGAGGTTCGTCCGCTTGCGGAGCGTCTTGCCACCCTGAATGAGCTGAAGAAGAAGGGGCTGATCACCGAGGAAGAGTATCGCGCCAAGCGGATGCAGATTCTCAGCGACCTGTAGTTTGGACATCCCTATGAAAGGAGTAACAGCATGCGGGAAAAAAAAGTTACCGTTGTGGCCACATTCAGAGCAAAGGCAGGGATGGAAGAGACGCTGAGGGAGGAGTGCCTTGCGTTGATAGGGCCTACCAGGAGGGAAAGCGGATGCCTCAACTACGACTTTCATCAATCCTGTGACGATGGAACCGTTTTCATGTTTTATGAGAACTGGGTGAGCAAGGAAGAGCTGGACAAGCATCTGGCAACTCCCCATCTCCAGGCATTCCTTTCCAGGGTGCCTGACCTGGTGGCGGAACCGGCCCGGATCGCCCTCTGGGAGATGCTGGCATAGCAGAGATCACTTCACAGTTCGGATCATACCGGTTACCGCCCCGGCCTGGACCGCTCACCCTGCCTGGCTGGCCCAGTTCTTGATACTGCTGGGGACGAAGATAGAGCCGTAAGTTTACAAACGCTTTTGAGGCGCTTGATGTCATCTGCCCGTCTCATTTTCTTGACCTCACTGGCCATGATTGCTTTTGGAGGGAATTCACTCCTCTGCCGTGTCGCTCTCAAAAACAGCAGTATTGACGCCGCCAGTTTCACGACGATCCGCTTGATCTCCGGCGCGGTGATTCTTTGGCTCATCACCCGCGGGGGGCACGGCGCGGTTGTGGGGAGAGGGAATTGGCCGTCGGCTTGCGCGTTATTTGCTTATGCCGCTGGTTTTTCTTTTGCCTATACTACTCTGTCCGCGGCCACCGGCGCGCTCCTCCTCTTTGGCGCCGTCCAGATAACGATGATCGGCCACGGTATCCGGAAAGGAGAACGTCTGTCCAGGGGAGAGTTCCTGGGTCTTGTTGTCGCCCTTGGCGGTCTGGTGGGGTTACTGCTGCCGGGTCTCTCGGCTCCGCCACTCTCCGGCTCTCTCATGATGTTGGGCTCCGGGGTTGCCTGGGGTATCTATTCTCTGCGAGGGAGAGGAACGGGTGATCCTGCCAGGGTTACAGCGGGGAATTTTCTCCGGGCTGTTCCGCTTGCCGCGGCAGTGAGTGTCATGACAGCTGGAGACGCCACTCCGGATACCGCCGGGTTCTGCTATGCGCTCCTGTCCGGAGGAGTGGCGTCCGGAGCAGGGTATGCCTTATGGTATAGAGTCCTCCCCGGCCTGAAGGTCACCAGCGCCGGGACAGTGCAACTGGCTGTTCCGGTCATTGCCGCCGTGGGGGGAATCATCTTCCTGGGTGAAAACGTGACCCTCCGGCTGGTAATGGCGTCCGTGGCCATACTGGGGGGCATTGCGCTGCTGCTCCTGGAACATCAACGGAACCCCCATGAATAGTCGGATTATTTCTCCCCTTACCATCATCCCGCCGGCGTTACGCGACCATCCGTCCAAGCTTTTTGTGGAGATCACCACCCGCTGCAATCTTTCCTGCGCCATGTGTGTGACACAGCGGCAGGGGAGTCCGGCTCAGGAAGGGGACCTTGACCCGCTCTTTTTTGCTTCCCTGGAGCCGACCATTCCTCACCTGGATGCCCTTATCCTCAACGGTGTGGGTGAACCACTGCTCCATCCAAACCTGGAGGAGTTCGTCGGGAGAGGGAAACAGCTCCTCCCTGGAAACGGCTGGGTCGGTTTTCAATCCAATGGCCTCCTCATGTCCAACCAGCGGGCGCACTCCCTGGTGGCCGCCGGGGTGGACAGGATCTGTTTCTCCCTGGATTCGGTATCTCCTGAAAAATTTCGGGAGTTCCGTCAGGGGGGGGAGCTGGAGGGGGTGGAGCGGGCCTTAAGCGCCCTTGCCGGGGCAAAAAAGAGCCATCATCGTCCCGACGTAGGGGTGGGGGTGGAGTTTGTCGCCATGCGCCGCAATCTTCACGAGCTCCCGGCGGCTCTCCGGTGGGCCGCCCGCCGTGGCGCCTCATTTGCCATTGTCTCTCACCTTCTCCCCTATGACGAGCAGCATGCCGGCGAGGCGTTGTTTGGCGACTGCACCGCCGAGGCAATGGAGCTGTTCCTGAAATGGAAGCGGGTGGGGGAGAAACAGGGGGTTGATATCAGCCGCTATTTTCAGGTCCGCTTTTTGCGGTACGCCCGGACCCCGGAAGAGCAGGCCATTGTGGAGTTGGTGGAAGGGATTAAGAGGGATGCGGCCCAACGGGGCATCCTCGTGGATATAAAGAAGCTTATCAGGTTGGATTATCACCGGCTGGAGGAGGTGAAGGGGGTCTTTACCCAGGCGCGGGAGGCGGCGGCGGAGAGTGGTCTGGAGCTGAGGCTGCCGGAGCTGTCGCTTCGCGAGGAGCGAAGTTGCAGCTTCGTGGAAGAGGGGAGCGCCTTCGTCTCCTGGCAGGGGGATATTTCCCCCTGTTATTTCCTCTGGAGGCGGTTTGACTGCTATGCCGGCGGCTGGAGCCAGCAGGTTCAGCCCAAGCTGTTCGGTAATCTGGCGGGGATGACCATCCCGGATATCTGGAATAGTCGGGAGTTCAGTGATTTTCGCCGTTCCGTGTTGGCGTACGATTACCCTGCCTGCTCCAGTTGCACTCTGGCCCCCTGTGATTATGTCCAGAGTGAAGCGTTTGAGCAGGATTGCCATATCCGTACAGTTCCCTGCGGCGCCTGTCTCTGGTGCAGGGGAGTGTTTCACTGCTTGCGGTGATCAGCAGGGCGAGTGACAGATCTTCCTCCCGGTAACAATTCCCGCGTCCCAGATTGTAAAGGTAAGAGCTCGGTATCATTGCGTAACCCAACAGCCTTTGAGTCTCTTTGCCGGTTCTTTCCTTTTTCCGTATTGATTCATGTCAGTCGACAAAAACCGGATCAGAGGTGTATGATTGCCTGATCGGGCACTTAAAAAAGGCTATGGAGGAAGAATTCAATCATGATCGAAACAGTCTGTGACTTCTATTGCGGGAAGATTCTGACCGGCCTTCAAATCGTACCGGTCTGCTTTGAGAACGAACGGCTCCTTGCCTTTCATCATTCCAACCCTCTTTGGGAACAGCACGTGGTCCTTCTCCCCAAAAAGCATATCGAATCGCTTCTGACCCTGGAGGAGGAAGACAATGAGCTGCTCCTGGAACTGATGCGTGTGGCGAAGAGTATTGCCGGGGATTTCATGAGCCGCTTCGGCGCCGCCCGCGTCTACACCAACCTGGGGGATTACCAGTCTTCAAAGCATCTCCACTGGCACATCGGCAGCGGCAAACAACTTCGGCCGTATTGACGCAGGTGATTGCTGCAAAGACAGTACCTTGATAACTCCAAAAGATGTCATTCCGAGCGACTTGTGCGGAGCGTAGTAGAAAGCATGGCGAAGAATCTGCTTCTGTTTGATAAGCAGTTCCTTGGCGACCTGCAGTCAGCACTCCTTTTTCGATACTCGTATGGAAGAACTCGGCCCTTGTTTATCTGTTTTAGACGGGCAGAGGGAAAGAGTCTTATGCGAAAAGGAGCGAAAATGAGTTGAGGCCGCGGCTGTAACCGGGTATACTCCCCGCTGCTAAAAGCAAAAACCCACGAAACCAAGGTGAATAAACCCGTGAAAGGTGAATGGTGAATGGTGAATAAAAACGAAACGGTTCGGGTTCAATTCACCCTTCACTATTCACTATTCACGGTTC
>CAIYUY010000166.1 GCA_903929485.1 uncultured Desulfuromonadales bacterium | reverse complement strand
CTTCGACAAGCTCAGGGCGAACGGATTCAGGTTTAATAACCGCCTTATTTTCCGTTCGTGGTGAGCCTGTCGAACCATGAACGGAAAATCGATACCGAACATGTTATACGGTACACTCTTTGCTGCGAATCACCTTATGACTTCGCCGGACAATCCTTTACGAGTCAAGGCTACGGTTTCCAGTGGCGAACGCAAGAGCTGATAAGGGAACATAACGGGATGAGCATGAGAAGAACCGGCTATCTGCATAATACACCTCATTGGCGACAATCGTCGCACACCATGTGTCAATATGCAAGATGAAAGTGAAGTTGTGACGAGGGTGACAGCTCTCCCCTTTATCCAACAAATGCAAACCTGACCCTCCCCACCCTGACCCTCCCCACCCCCTCGCACCAGAGTCCGGAGCTTCGCGTCCGGCCTCTCTATTTCGGCAGATACGAATCCAGCAGCGGCGCGATCTCCCCGGCGAACCCCCGCAGTCGCGCCTCCGTAATCGCCGGTTGCTCCGCTCCGTATACCGGCGTGATGAGCCGGACCAGCGCCCCATCGGTCCGCTGCCGGGTCACAGCATCCCAGAAGTTGTACATTTTGACCTGATAGAGATTGGTCAGAATCCGTCCGCGCTGGGGGAACCAGTAATAGACCAGTTGCCGGACCCCGCTTTTTTCCATGAATGCCCGATTGACCCGCATGGGAGTGCTTTTCCCGACCCAGGGGAGCAGCTCCGTCGTGCCCGATTCCCGGAAATCCCAGCCGTTGCCGGGGAGGCAGGTGGCAGGTGAATGGGTCGCCTTTCCCTTGGTCTGGCTGCCGTTATAACCCACATAGAGGTTGACCTCTTTCTCCTGACCGTCTCGATAGTTAACGACTGCATAGTCGGTCAGTTGCAAGGCCTCCAGAAACTCCTGCTCCATGGTCGTCCGTACGCCGCTCCACCGGCCCACCTGGAGCGGAAAATCCAGAAATGATTTCAACGGCGGTTTGTTTTCCCGGAAGTTCACTCCCTGGCTTAGCAGCAGGGTCACGGAGAGGAGGATTACTGCCGCCGGCGTCTGGGGAGATCGAAGCAGTGGCCCAATCTTGCGAGCTTCGGCCAGATCTCCCGCTTCCTTCGGATCTTTTACCCTTGACTCTTCACCCCCGACTGTTCTCTCCCGACACCCCGTACCTTGCCCCTCGTCAACTGCCGACTGTCCACTGTCAACCGTCGATTGCCCATTATTCAACAGCCGGCTCTCCAGGAGAAGCAACGCCAGAGTCACCAGAAAGATGAACCAGCCGGTAAAATCGTGAAAGAAACCTTCAGCGGCAGCGGCCCCGAAGAACTGATAAAGAATTCCCACCAGGGCGATGCGAAGACTGTTGGTGAAGATGGAAAGGGGGATGGTGGAAAGGACGAGGAAGAGCTTTTTCCAGAGTGGCGCCTTGTAGTAGTATGCCAGAAGCAGACCCATGAGGAAGAGGGGGATCACGAAGCGGAGGCCGCTGCAGGCGTCCACCACCTGGAGCTTGGTGAATCCCAGATCGATGACGTTCCCTTCCCGAAAGGCGGAGAGGCCGTACAGTTGCATCATGGCCACACCCAGTTGGGAGGAGATCAGCTTCAGTCTGAAGGTAAGGGGGAGATAGAGCGCACTGGGTGGGGTGAATGAGGCAAGGGAAAAGGCTAAAGGAAAGGCGATGATCTTCAGCTTATGCCATCCCAGATGAAGCCGGCAGAGGCCGACGATGACGAGCCAGAGAGAAAGATAGAGCGTGGTGTATTCCGCCGCCAATTCCCCCATGAAGTAGAGGCCGATCCCGAGAATAATGGGAATGAGCCCCTTCCAGGAAGGGAGGGACGGCGTTGTTTTAAGAGTACCCCGCTGCTCCCGGATCAGGTAGAGGACGATGAATGGTACCATGAAGCAATAGGTGAAATCTTCCTTGCGCCATTCGCCCAAGAGGTAGGTAAGGGGCGAACGGTAGATGGAAAAAAGGAGAAGGGTGTAGAGAGGTATCCTGAGCCAACCGCTTCCTCTGGTCTCCGCCATGGTTTTCAGGGGATTGTTCATTCATCGCTCCTGGGATCGAAATCGGGTCGGAGGTACGTTGAAGCAAAGGAATATTTCGTTTCGTTACTTCATGACGTCATCTGTTGGTAATATGAAATGTGATGCATTATATTGGTAAAATTTAAAACTATCAACTATTTTTTGGCCGACATTGGAATTTCAGTTATCTTTTGCGCTGAACTCCTCCTTGAAAGGTGGCGAGTGTACGAGTGTACGAGGGGGATGTACGAGGGGGACGCTGCTTGTTATCTTGCTAATTATTGCAATAGCAAGATAGCAAGCAATGTCCCCTCAGGTCCTTAGATCCTGATGGGTGACTGGTGCAGCGAAGCTTGACTGTCGAAATTCAAAGAAACTACGGCAT
>CAIYUY010000165.1 GCA_903929485.1 uncultured Desulfuromonadales bacterium | reverse complement strand
TTTTTTTGTTATCTCCGCCGTTTCCGTTCCAGCCAGACGCGAAACCGGTCCAGGTAGAGGTAGACCACCGGCGTGGTATAAAGGGTCAACATCTGGCTGAAGATCAGCCCCCCCACTATGGCGATCCCCAGGGGACGCCTCAGTTCGGAACCGACACCATTTCCCAGGGCCAGGGGGAGCGCGCCGAAGAGCGCCGCCATGGTGGTCATCATGATGGGACGAAAACGGAGCAGGCATGCCTGGAAGATGGCGTCACGAGGACTCTTCCCCTCTCGCCGCTGCACAGCCAGGGCAAAATCCACCATCATGATGCCGTTTTTCTTGACGATGCCGATGAGAAGAATCACGCCGATGATGGCGATCAGGTTCAGGTCGGAGCCGAAAAGCATCAGGGCCGCCACCGCCCCCACCCCCGCGGAGGGAAGGGTGGAGAGGATGGTCAGGGGATGGATGTAACTCTCGTAGAGTATCCCCAGGACGATGTAGACCGCCACCAGCGCAGCGAGGATCAGGAGCGGCTGGCTGGAAAGAGAATCCTGAAACGCCTGGGCTGTTCCGGCGAATTTCCCCCTGATTCCGGCGGGCATCCCCATCTGCCGGGTGGCTTCCTCCACTGCCTCAACCGCCCCCCCCAGGGCTATTCCCGGCGCCAGGTTGAAGGAGGTTGTCACCGCGGGGAACTGACTCTGGTGATTCACCGCCAGGGAAGAGGCGCTGCTTTTGTACGAGGTGAAAGTCGACAACGGCACCAGCACTCCCGTGGAGGAGAGAACCCGGATATCCCGCAGGGTATCCGGTTGTTGCCAGAATGATGGCGCCGCCTCCATGACCACATGGTACTGGTTCAGCGGCGTATAGATGACGGAGACCTGGCGCTGGCCGAAGGCGTCATAGAGCGCCTCGTCGACCTGCTGGGGAGTTATCCCCAGGCGCGATGCGGTGGGGCGATCGATGACCAGCTCCGCCTCCAGGCCACGATTCTGCTGGTCGCTGCTCACATCCACCAGTCCCGGCATGGTCCGCATCTTTTGGAGCATTTTTTGCCCCCAGGAGTTCAGCTCGGTGACGTTTTCACCCTGAAGGGTGTACTGGTAGAGAGCGTTACTCATTCGCCCACCCACCCGCAGATCCTGCACCGGCTGCAAAAAGGTCGGGGCGCCGGGAATATGAGCCAATTTTTTCCGGAGCCGGGCGATCACCTGGGGCGCCGTAGCGCTCCGGATCTCAAACGGTTTGAGGGTGATAAACATCCGACCAGTGTTCACCGTGGCGCCACCGCCTCCTCCGGTAAAAGCGATAACGTACTCCACGTCCGGATCCTTTTTGATAATCTCCACCACCTGATTCAGCTTCTCCCGCATGGCCTGAAACGAGATATCCTGGGCTGCCTGGACCGTCCCGGAGATCCTCCCGGTATCCTGTTCCGGAAAGAAGCCCTTGGGAACCATCACAAAGAGGGTGATGCTTGCCGCAACCGTGGCCAGGGTAATCCCCAGCATAAGCCGCGTATGGGCCAACGCCCACCCCAGCGATCCTTCGTAATGCCGGTGCAGCCAGGTGAACATCTTCTCGCTGGTCCGAAACAGCACCCCATGAGGCTTGTCCCCATCGTCTCTGAGGATGGTGGCGCACATCATGGGGGTCGTGGTGAGGGATATCACCAGGGAGACCATGATGGAGGCGGAGAGGGTAACGGCAAACTCCCGGAAGAGCCGCCCCACCATACCCCCCATGAGGAGAATGGGGATGAAAACGGCCACCAGCGACACGCTCATGGAGAGTACCGTGAAGGCGATCTCCTTGCTCCCCGCAAGAGCCGCTTGCAGGGGTGACTCCCCCATCTCCCGGTAACGGGTAATGTTTTCCAGTACCACGATGGCGTCATCCACCACGAAGCCGGTGGCGATGGTCAGGGCCATGAGGGAGAGATTATCCAGTGAGTAGCCGAACAGGTACATGACCGCGAAGGTGCCGATGATGGATGACGCCACGGCCACCGCCGGAATCAGCATGGCCCGGACGTTGCGAAGAAACCAGAAGACCACCAACACCACCAGAATACCTGAGAGGATCAGTGAAAATTCCACGTCATGGAGGGAACCCCGAATGGGTGGAGTCCGGTCCAGCACCACGGAAAGCTTGACTCCCCCCGGCAGGGATGACTCCAACTGGGGGATGAGGGCGCGGATACTGTCCACCGTCTCGATGATATTGGCCCCAGGCTGCCGGGAAACGATCACCATGATCGCCGGTTCACCGTTGACCACTCCGCTGACCCTCAGGTCCTCCACCGACTCCTCAACGGTACCCAGATCCGCCAAACGGACCGCCGTGCCGCTACGGTAGCTGACAACCAGATCCCGGTAGTCGGTT
>CAIYUY010000164.1 GCA_903929485.1 uncultured Desulfuromonadales bacterium | reverse complement strand
GGTATCGATTTTCCGTTCATGGTTCGACAGGCTCACCACGAACGGAAAATAAGGCGGTTATTAAACCTGAATCCGTTCGCCCTGAGCTTGTCGAAGGGTGAACGGGTTTCTGTCGGGTATGTTCTTTGTCGCGAATCACCTAGGGAACAAGGTTCAAGGTTTAAGGAACGAGGTTCAAGGTTCAAGGTCAATCCGGCTCGAACCTAGAACCTAGAACCTAGAACCTAGAACCTAGAACCTAGAACCTAGAACCTAGAACCTAGAACCTAGAACCTGGAACCTGGAACCTGTTGTTTAACCTTTTACCAGTTTTTTCCTCATTTCCAGCACGTTCTCGGACCCCATTTTCAGGTAGTTCACCGAGTCCATGATGGAGCGGATAAGAAAGACTCCTCGTCCCCCTTCTTCCAGCCCCTCAAAGTCGGGGGGGGGAACTTCGTTGATATCGAATCCCTTCCCCTCGTCAAATACCCTGATCACGAGTTCATCATTCTCGATACCGATGCTGAGGTGCACCATTTTATCCGGGTTGCAGGCATTGGCATGAGTAATGGTGTTGATCACCGACTCGGTGATAACCAGGTTGATGTAGTACGCGAGAGTATTCCGGTTACCCGAGTACTCGTCAAGCCCAATGGCCAACTCTTCGCCGATTTTGCCAATGAGTCGCAGATACCGGGTCTGATTCGGAATCCTGATGTCGATTTCGATCCGGTTCTTTTCCATGGGAACCTCTCTCAGGGTAGTTCCGGAACGTCCGCCGGTGAAGGATAGATATCGAACACCCGGTGGAGCCGAGTCAGTTCGAACATGGATTTAACCTGAGGTTGCAGTCCGGCGAGCTTCAGGCTCCCCTGGTTGGTAATGGCGTTCTTGAAGCCTGAAACCAGGGCGCCAAGACCGGAACTGTCGATGAAACGGACGTCCTGCAGGTTTATGAGGATATTCTTCTTTCCCTGCTCAAAGAGCGCGAGGAGTTCGGCTTTCAGATCAGTGGCGTTGTGAGCGTCGAGACGTTCTTCCTTGATGGTTATTACTACCATTTTCTTCTGTTCCGAGATGTCCAGATTCATGTTTTTCTCCTTGAGTTGGTGATGGTTCAATGAAACGTGTTGCCAACAGTTTTAGCGCGATCCGGGGTATATCGTTATTGCTCATGTTTCCAACAGTTTCAGCGCGACCAAGGTGATATCGTCGTTAGGGGGGGCGTCTTCCAGAAACTCGTCAAGATCCTCGAATAACGCGGAGATGATGGCGTCGGGGGTGTCATCGCGCCGGAGTTGAACGGTCCGGCAGAGCCTCTCCATGCCGAAAAATTCACCGCTGCTATTCTGGGATTCGATTATCCCGTCGGTGTAGAGAAGAAGAATGTCTCCCGGTTCCAGCAGTACCGATTTCTCTTCGAAACCAACCTCCGGCAGCACCCCCAGGATCAGCCCCTCCGTGTCCAGATCGGTGCACCAGGGGGCATCCTGCTTCAGAAGCAGCGGCCGATTGTGCCCGGCGTTGGAGTAGCGGAGTGAGCCGGTTTGAAAGGAGTAGCTCACGTAAAACATGCTTATGAAAAGTTCTGAACGGGTAAGGTCCTCGTAGAGGAGTTCATTGAGAAGCCTCAGCAGTTCTCCCGGGGGGACCGAACGCTGGACATGGGAGCGGAGTACACTCCGGGTCTCGGCCATGATGAGAGCTGCCCCCACGTTATGCCCGGAGACATCGGCAATAACGATATCAAGGGTGTCGTCTCCCCGGAGGAAGTAATCGAAGTAGTCCCCTCCCACATGTGCGGCGGGAAGACAGCTCCCGGCGATGAGCATTCCCGGCAGGGCAGGTGGGACCGTCGGGAGGAGGGAACGCTGTATCTGTTTGGCGATCTCCATGTCGCGCATGACCCGGGCATTTTCCAGAAGGGCTTGCTCCTTCCCTTTTCGTTCCCGCTCCCTTGCCTCCATCTCGAAGACGATGGTGACTGCCTGGGCGAGTTGTCCGGCCAGACTGGCCAAGAGCTTGAGAAAGTCTTCGGTGAAGAGAGCAACAATCTCCTGGGAAAAAACCGACAGGATGCCGATGGGAGATTCTCCCTGGCGGGCGATGGGGATATGAGCAAAGGAGCAGACCCCCGCCGTTTCCAGAAGGTCGCGGCTGGCCTGTCTCGTGGCATGGTTCATGTCGTTAACGAACTGGATCTTGTTGGAAAGAAAGGCTTCACCGATGTAGGTCCCTTTCTCCGCCACCCAGTCTGTCTGGGTTATCTCCCGGATATCCGTCCCCCGAAACCCCCTGACCTTCAGGACGCCGCCGGCCGTGGCGAGTCTGACCAGAACCAGGTTGAAGCCGAACTCCGTACGGATAAGCTCCAGAAGGTCATCGATGATGATCTGGAGGTCGAGGGTGCGGCTCATGATTTCCGACGCGCGCAGCCGGAAATAGAGCGATTCGCGGCTCTCCTCCAGAGAGGTTCGAACCGTTCGAAAAACATCGTAAAACGATTCCATCCGGGAGCCGATGTCGGAGAGGTAACTCTCCACGATGGCCCCGGCGGCGGCGGCTCCGACTGCTCCGGCAAGAGTCTTTTCGATGAACCTTTTCAGCCCCGGGAGTTCGAACTCGGAGACTCGGCCGTTTTCGTCGATCTCTCTGTCCCCCAGATAAGCAGCGATGGCGCTGTTCGCCTGCTTTTCACCAACGAACTTGGCCATGAGGTTGACGAATTGGATGATGGTGACCGGTTTGGAAAAACGTTTCCGCTCCCAGGACTCCTCTTCTCGCGGTTTGAAGACGTTGACGAACTTTTCCGCCGGCTCCCGTTCCCGCTCCCCCTGGGGC
Source organism: uncultured Desulfuromonadales bacterium (assembly GCA_903929485.1). GTDB lineage: Bacteria > Desulfobacterota > Desulfuromonadia > Geobacterales > CAIOGM01 > CAIOGM01. The sequence goes on along the minus strand of CAIYUY010000164.1, from coordinate 25,181 downwards.
ATGAGGATGGAGAAGATAAGATACCCCCCCATATTGAAAAGGAGAGACCAAAATACGGCATGGGTGCTCGGGTCGAAGTCGTTCAGACCGAAGAGGGCGGTGGGGCGCAGCAAGGGGATGCCGAAGAGCCCCTCTTTCAGGAGAGCTGTCCGCCACCAACCGCTTTGAATGAGTGAGGGGAGGAGCAGCGTATAAAACCAGAGGATGAACCCCAGGGTCATCCCCACCAGGGCGCCTGCCTTGTTTCCCCGTCGCCAGTAGAGAGCTCCCATGAAGGCCGGAGCGAACTGGGCCACGGCTACAAAGGAGATGATTCCCATGTCCACCAGTGTGAAATCAGTAACGATGGTCTGGTAGAGATATCCAAGGACAAGCACCAGGACGATCCCGCACCGTTTCAGGTTCAGGAGGAGGCCGGGAAACCACCTCCTGGGTGAAATCCGGACGATAACCGGCATCAGGAGGTGATCCAGAAGCATGGTGCTGATGGCGATGGATTCAACCATTATCATCCCCGCGGCGGCGGAAAAGCCTCCCAGGAAGACCAGAAGCGCCAGCCAGGGGTGCCCTCCCTTCAGGGGGAGGGAAAGGATGAAGAAGTCGGCGCCGTTGGCGGAACCGGTGACGAGGATACCAGCCAGAGCCAGCGGCATGACGAAGAGATTGATGAGAAAGAGATAGGCAGGGAAGAGCCACATGGCCTTCCTGATATGAAGTTCGTCGGCGTTTTCGATCACCATGATATGGAACTGTCGGGGGAGGAGCATGATCGCCCCCATGGAGATGAAAAGCATGCTAAAGATGGCGGAATAGGAACCCCTGCCGGGGGAGCCGAAGGTGGTCAGCCGCTCCAGTTGCTCCGGGAATTTCATGGCCATCCGGTCGAAGATGTCTTGAAAGCCGTCGAAGCGAAAGAAGGTGACGTAGATCCCCACGGCCAGGAAGGCGCAGAGCTTGACCATCGATTCCAGGGCGATGGCGGCGACCACTCCTTCGTGCCGCTCCGTGGAGGAGAGCCTCCGGGCGCCGAAGAGGACGGCGAAGAGGGCCAGTATTCCGACAGCCATGGCGCTGGTTCCCACGGAAAGTTCACCCATTCCCGGAACCGGAATGGCGATATGGCGCCGGCCACAGAGGATTTCGAAGGAGGTGGAGACTGCTTTTAATTGGAGGCCGATGTACGGCATGATCCCCATAACGGCGATGAGGGTAACCAGCCCTCCCAGGCGTTGGGATTTGCCGTAGCGTGAGCCAATGAAGTCGGCAATGGAAGTGATATTGTTTTCCCTGCAGATCCGGACCGTTTTGCGTAGCACGAACCACCAGGAAAAGGCGGTGAGCGAGGGGCCCAGGTAGATGAGGAGATAGTCGAGACCGGTGGTGGCCGCTTTCCCCACGCTCCCGTAGTAGGTCCAGGCGGTGGCGAACACGGCGATGGAGAGGGAATAAACGTGGGGATTGGCGATAACACTCCGCCCGGCTCCCTGCCGTTTTTCAGACCAGGAGGCGATGAGGAAGAGGAGCAGGATATAAAGGAGGGAAACCCCGATAACCAGTGCCGGCTGGAGCATCAAGAGCCCTCTTCCGGGGCGTCGTCATGGTCAGCCAGATTGTTGGCCTTGTTGAAGAGCCAGATGATAAAGATGGAAACAGCCCAGCCGATCTGGAGATACAGATAAAGGATCGGGATCCGGAAGAGTCGCGCCGGTTTGTTGAAGATGCTGATGAAGGGATAATTCATCATGATTACCCCGAACACGAAAAAAACTATCCAGGATTCCCGGAAGCGCAGACGTGTCAGGAGGAGTCGTTTCAGTCGTGGCCACATGGCAAAACTCCCAGCGAGGTCAGAAGCGCGTCAACAGTATGCAATAAAGTTTCCGTCGTGTCGACAAACATTACCTCTCCCGGAACAATTTTCGGTGGCGAAAATTCTTTTTTTTGACTGAAGTAGATATCCCGACGGGCGTCGGAGATCACGTCGCACCGCTCTTCCCGGGCCTGGAGACGCTCCAGGATGATTTTTTCGGGACAGGAGATGTAGAGGATCACGAACCGTGCTCCATGCGCGACAGCCAGATCGCGAAATTGTCGCCGTTCCGGCGGATCACGGAAGGTGGCGTCCATGATGACGCTCCTTCCCGCCATCAGGCTCATCGTCGCCAGTTCCTTGAGCTTGTCGTAGGTTCTTCGGTTGAAGGAGCGATCGTAGATATGGAGAGCGCGTCGGGTAGCCGGGATACCGGCAAGTTGTTTGCGCACCAGGTCGGAGGAAAAGAGCTCCGCACCCAGTTGGAAGGAAAGCTCCGAGGCCACGAAGCTTTTGCCGCTGCCGCTGAGTCCGCAGGTGATGAAGAGCGTCAGGGGAAGCTTCTCTCTGATGATTAGCCCACGGGCCAGGCGAAAGTGTCGCCTGGCGCTCTCCCCTGCCGCTTCACGCTCTTCTTGGGACAGATCCGGTTGAACCTCCTTGATGCTCTCCACCTCTCCCCGGATGCAGGCCCGGTAGATCTCATAAAAGGGGAGGAGCGCCCGGACTCCGGTATCCCCGGTGACGCCGCAGTACTCATCCAGGAAGAGTTTTGCCCAACGGCCCGCGCCATGGTATTCCAGGTCCATGCAGAGAAACGCGATGTCAGCCGTGGTGTCCAGGCAACGGAACCGTTCGTTGAACTCGATGCAGTCGAAGATGACAGGCGGCTGGGTGAGGCAGATATTGCCGGCATGCAGGTCTCCATCACCTTCGCGGATAAACCCGGCTGTTACCCGCTCCCGGAAGAGCGAATCATTGTCATGAAGAAAATCTTCAACCCAGCGGCGGATGAAGAGGAAATCTCCGTCCGTCACGGTTTTGCCCGCAAACCGTTGGACGATGGCGAAGTTTTCCTCCCAGTTGGCGCGGATAGCTTCCGGCGTGCCGTAACGGTCGATTCCCGGGCCTCTGGGGGCTATCAGGTGGAAGCGGGCGACGATGCCGGCCAGGGTCACGATCTGAGCGGCAGTCACCCCCCCCCGGGCCAGGAGGAGATTCATCATCAGCTCTTGGGGGAGACGAACCATCTTGACGGCAAAGTCCACCACGTCGCCGGCGCCATGGAAGGAGGCGCCCTGGGTGGTTGCCCTGACGGGAACCACCTCCAGGTAAAGATCGGGCGCCAGGCGGCGGTTAAGCCGCAGCTCTTCGTGACAGTAAAAGGAGCGGCGTTGGAGAGTCGTGAAGTCCAGAAAACCCAGATTTACCGGTTTCTTGATCTTGTAGACGAACCGGTCGGTAATAAAGATGAATGAAACATGGGTCTGGAGAAACCGGACGGTGGCAGTCGGGTCAGGGTAGGCTGCCGGCTGCAGCAGTGAATCGATCTCCTCTCTGTTCATTGATCCTTTCCTGTTTCTTTATTTGACCCGTTCCGCTTTTCTGTGCTACGTTGCCGATGATGGCTATGGATGGCCACGACGATTCTTTCACCTGTTTACGGCAGTGTGAAGAAACTTTCCCCCCGCGGCCCAACTTTGAATGGCTGCTATTTTAATAACGGATTTCCCATGGATAGGCAACTGATTCTTCACCTCCTCGTTATCCTCTGTATCGCTCTTCCCCTGGCCTCATGCGCAACGGTCGGATCGGCGCCGCTCCAAACCGATGGGGAGGGATCCATCGCTCCCCGGGAACTGAAAAGCCGATCACTGTATCAGTATTCGCGAGCGCGGCTAAGGCTCCTTGAAGGTGACCCGGAGGGGGCGCTCCTGCTCATCGGAACCGCCATGGAAGATGACCCTGACGCAGCGTATCTGCATCTGGCTGCCGCCGGAATCCACATGAAGAGCGGTCGGATTCAGGAAGCCATCGCCGCCGCCGAGAAGTCGGTGTCTCTTTATCCGGAGAGCCGTCAGGCGCAACTCCTTCTGGCGAATCTCCTCTCCATGGTTCGGCGCAATGACGACGCGGCGCTGCACTATCTCAAAGCCATCGAGCTTGACCCGGCCAAGGAAGATGCATATCTGCATCTCTCCGTGGCCTACGTCAAATTGTTCGAGTACGACAAGGCGGTGAAGCTCCTCAAGTCATATCTGGAGCGAGATCCCGATTCGACGCTGGTGAACTACTATCTGGGGAAGAGTTACGAACAGATGAAGCTATCCAGGGAGGCCATCGTCTACTTCAAGCGGGCGCTGGCCTCCAGACCCGACTTCGAACAGGCGCTCATCGATCTGGGAATCTCCCAGGAGTCGCAGGGGCTCACGGAAGACGCCGTCACCACCTATCGCACTCTTTTGGAACACAACCCGGATAACGCCGTGGTACGGCAGCATCTCGTGCAGTTTCTCATCCAGCAGCAACGGTACGAGGACGCCCTGACGTTCCTTAAGGAATCTGCGGCATCCGGGCATGACGGCAACGAAATCCAGCGAAAGATCGGACTCCTGTATCTGGAGCTTGAAAAGTATGATGACGCCGTCTCGCTTTTTTTGGGGCTCCTTGCCAGGGAGCCGGATGATGCGCAGCTCCGCTTCTACCTGGCGACCGCTTATGAAGGGAAGGAGCAGAATGCCAAGGCTCTCCAGGAGTTTCTGAAGATTCCCTCCACCGCACCGGTCTATCTGGAGAGTCTCAGCCACATCGCCTACCTCTACAAGGAACAGGGGAACCCGGAGTCCGGTCTGATTCTGCTCCGGAGGGCCGCCACGACAAAAACGGGGGGTGTCGAGCCGTATCTTCTTCTCGCCCGGTATCATGATTCCCTGGGGGAACCCCGGAAAGGTCTTGATGTGCTGCTGGGGGCGGCCAGGGATTTTCCCGCGGAGCCCCGCGTTTTCTTCAATATGGGGGTTATCTACGATAAAATCGGCAACAGGGACGAATGTATCGGGATGATGAAAAAGGTCATCGCCATGGCGCCTGATGACGCCCAAGCGCTGAACTACCTGGGGTATACCTATGCCGAAATGGGTATTCATCTCACCGAGGCCCTGGAACAGATCAATCATGCCTTGGCGATCACTCCCGGCGACGGTTTCATCCTTGACAGCCTGGGGTGGGTCTATTTCAAGATGAAAAAGTTTGATTTGGCCATCGTAAACCTGCAACGGGCGCTTACGGTGGTAGCCGATGATCCTGCGATCCTGGAGCATCTGGGGGAAGCATATTACGCCAACCGTGAATTTGATAACGCCATCGCAACCTATCGCAAGCTTATCAAGCAGGAGCCGGCCAAGAAGGAGTATCTGGATCGTTTGAAGAAGATCCGCTCCGAGAGCGGAGATCGATGAGCGTGCGGCTGGTCCCCCTGCTGTTGACGCTCCTGTTCCTCCTTGTCGGCTGTGGCCGAGCCGATCCTCCCGGCGTCAGGAGGCCGCAAGAGATCGGTAAGCCGGTTGATGGCGACACCATCGTCACCGGTTCCATCGGCGAGGCGTCCACTCTGATTCCTCTGCTGGCGTCCGATGCCGCCTCCCACTCCATTGCCGGTTATATCTATAACGGCCTTGTCAAGTATGATAAAGAGCTGAACCTGGTGGGAGACCTGGCGCGATCATGGGAGGTCTCCCGGGACGGGCTCGTCATCACCTTCCATCTTCGCCGGGGGGTGAAGTGGCAGGACGGACATGAATTTACCAGCCGTGACGTCCTTTACACCTATCGGGTCACCATCGACCCCAAAACCCCTACCTCCTACGCCGAGGATTTCAAGCAGGTCAAGAAGGTGGAGATCCCTGACCCCTATACCGTACGGGTTACCTACGATCACCCTTTCGCGCCGGCTCTGGCCTCCTGGGGAAGCTCCGTTCTCCCTGCCCACCTGCTGGAGGGAAAAGACATTACCCTGAGTGAACTGGCGCGACGGCCGGTGGGAACCGGACCGTATCGTCTCAAGGAGTGGGTTGCGGGGCAGAAGATCACCCTGGAGGCTTTTGAGGGTTATTTCGAGGGGCGGCCGCACCTTGATCGGGTGGTTGACAGGCTTATTCCGGACAGCGCTACCATGTATATGGAGCTGAAGGCCGGCGGCATTGACATGATGAATCTTACGCCGGTGCAGTTTCAACGTCAGACCATGGACAACAGCTTCCTGGCGCGCTTTAACAAGTACCGCTATCCGGCTTCATCATATGTGTATATGGGGTACAATCTTCGGAACCCTCTTTTTAGCGATGTCCGGGTCCGGCGGGCTCTGACCCACGCCATCAACAAGGAAGAGCTCATTCAGGGGGTGCTCCTGGGGATGGGGCAGACCGCCAAGGGGCCCTACAAGCCGGGGAGTTGGGCGTGGAACCCGAATATCAAGGAGCCGGTCTACGATCCGGCGGCTGCGCGCAAGCTCCTGGCCGAAGCCGGGTGGCGCGAAACCGACGGCGACGGCATCCTGCGGAGGGGAGGGAAGCCGTTTCAGTTCACGGTTCTGACCAATCAGGGGAACGCAGAGCGGTTGAAGACGGCCCAGATCATCCAGCAGCGGCTCCGAAGTGTGGGGATCGACATGAAGATACGGGTTATTGAGTGGGCTTCTTTCATCACCCATTTCATTGACAATCGGAACTTCGAGGCGGTGATCCTGGGGTGGAGTCTGGGGCAGGACCCGGATATCTTCGACGTCTGGCACTCCAGTAAGACGGGGAAGAAGGAACTTAACTTCATCGGGTATAAAAACGATGAGGTGGACCGGCTTATCGTGGCGGGAAGAGGAACTTTTGATCAGCTGGAGCGACAGCGCTGCTACCGGCGGATACAGGAGATCCTGGCCCAAGAGCAACCCTATACCTTTCTGTATGTTCCCGATGCTCTTCCCACGGTGAGCGCCCGGGTACGCGGCATCACGCCGGCCCCGGCGGGGATCACCCATGATTTCATCAAGTGGCATGTGCCCAGGAATGAACAAAAATATACACAATGATTCTAGGAGTTAACCGGATGAATAAACGCTTTTTGACCTCATGTCTGCTGACATTTCTGGTATACGCGGCGTCGAGTCTGTCAGTTGCCCAGGATTGGTCCCCCTGGCAAAAACTGGACGACGGAGCCTTGAACGGCATCGAGTTCAGTTTCAGTAATGATTGTCCCCCCACCGGTGCTCTTGATTGCAACCATCTTTGGCGCTTTTCCAGCGGTTACGAAACCGACGTGACGGTGGAGTACACCATTTCCTGGGATACCGGAACCGGCATGGAGAAAAAGAGCGCCAGGACCACGCTGAAGCCGGGAGAGAACCGGGACGACTCCTTTGCGGTGGTGGGAGCGGCCCTGGATGAGGTCTCGGTGAAGATCGTGGCCGAGCAGCAGGTGCTGGAGGCGGCCCGCAAGGAGGTCGAAGCCGAACGGAAACGGATGGAGGGGGTGCGGCAACAGGCGGAACTGAGCGCCATCAAGCAGGAAGAGCTTCGGGAAGCCGAAGAAGCGCGACAGAATTTGGTCCTCCCCAATGAAAAGGTTAAAAAGGCGGAATCGACAAAATTCCGCAGGGGGCACGAAGAGCGGATTCGCAGGGAGGAGCTCTATCTTCGGCAGAGGGAGCAGCCCCGGTCACGCAAGGAGCTGCTGGCGGAGTGTCGGCGGCTGGAAAAGGGTGATACGGCATATCGACGCAAGGTGACGCACAAACGGCGGATTGCGGCGAAGATGAAGAGCAGTCCGGAGAGCCGGAATCGGTCAGAGGTGAGCATTCCCAAGGATCTACCGGTAGCCGTCAGCTTCTCTAAATTCGAGAAGTTCCTTGATGCGGAAATTATTGGACATAACGGATGTCTGTAAGTTAGAAAAGGCGAATATTTTTAATGGTTCCCTACCTCCTCAAACGGATCGCCATGCTCCTCCCGCTGCTGCTGGGGATCACGCTGATCACCTTCACCGTAATCCATCTTGCCCCAGGCGAACCGGTGGAGATGCAGACAGCCATGAGCCCCAAGATCACCGCCGAGACCCGTCAGCGGCTCCGGGCGTATTACGGGCTGGACAGGCCGCTTCACGTTCAGTACGGCCTCTGGTTGAGGCGGATCGTCCGGTTGGACTTTGGCCGCTCCTTTGCCCCGGACAACCGGCCGGTCATGGATAAGATCAAGGAGCGTATTCCTGTTACCCTCTCCCTCAACCTCATCGCCCTGCTCTTGGAGTTCGGAGTGGCGCTTCCCATCGGCATCCTGGCGGCGGTGCGGCGCAACTCCCTGCTTGACAAGGGATTGACGTTGTTCGTTTTCCTGGGGTTCGCCATGCCGACCTTTTGGTTGGCGCTCCTGCTCATGTACTTTTTCGGGGTGAAGCTTGAGTGGCTTCCCATCTCCGGACTCCACTCCCTGGGGAGCAACAAGCTCACCGCCGGCGCCTGGTTTCTTGACCTGGCAAAGCATCTGCTCCTTCCCATCGGGGTAGCCACCTTCGGCAGTCTGGCCGGACTCTCCCGTTATATCCGCTCCACCATGCTGGAAGTCATCGGTCAGGATTACATTACCACGGCCCGGGCCAAGGGGTTGTCCGAGCGCTGCGTCATTTTAAAACACGCTCTCCGTAATGCGCTTCTTCCGGTCATCACCCTCCTGGGTTTTTCTCTTCCCGGACTCATCGGAGGAAGCGTCATCTTCGAGACCATCTTCGCCATTCCCGGCATGGGGCAGCTCTTCTTCATGGGGGTCATGGCCAGGGACTATCCGCTGGTCATGGGGATACTGGTCATCGGCGCGGGATTGACCTTGGTGGGGAATCTCCTGGCTGATCTCTGCTACTCCCTGGCCGATCCCCGTATTCGTCATGGCGGGGGGTAAACCCAATTGATTCGTAACAGCTACTTCATCTCCGTTGTCTGGAAACGTTTTCGACGGAACCGCTTGGCCATGATCGGGGGGGCGATCGTTCTGCTCCTCTTCGCCTGCTCCTTTTTCGCGCCGTTCCTCACCCCCTATGATCCGTCACACCTGGACGCCTGGCATGTCCTGCTGCCGCCGTCGGCCCGGCACTGGTTCGGCACCGATGAACTGGGGCGGGATGTTCTCACCCGGGTACTCTACGGCGCCCGAGTCTCCCTCAAGGTCGGCTTCGTGGCTGTGGGGATTGCGGTATTTATTGGGACCGCCGTGGGTCTTGTGGCCGGATTTTACGGCGGCTGGCGGGATTCGCTCCTCATGCGGTTGGTGGATATCATGCTCTGCTTCCCCACCTTCTTTCTGATCCTGGCGGTCATCGCCATGCTGGAACCTTCCATCTGGTACATCATGATCATCATCGGCCTCACCGGTTGGATGGGGGTGGCGCGGCTGGTCCGGGCCGAGGTTCTCACCCTTCGGGAGCGGGAGTTCGTGTTGGCCGCCCGCGGGGTGGGCGCGTCGGATCTCCGGATCATCGTCCGCCATATCCTCCCCAACGCCCTTTCTCCGGTGCTGGTGACCGCCACCCTGGGGGTAGCCGGAGCCATCCTTACCGAGTCGGCCCTCTCTTTTCTCGGGATCGGGGTTCAGCCTCCGACCCCCAGTTGGGGCAATATTCTTACCGCCGGGAAGGAGTACATCGAGTTCGCCTGGTGGCTTTCACTTTTCCCCGGCCTGGCCATCCTCGTCACGGTTCTTGCCTACAACCTTGTGGGGGAAGGGCTGCGGGACGCCTTGGATCCCCGGCTGAACCGGTAAGCCGAGAAAAAGCAGTTCACCACGGAGTCACGGAGAGCAGTAAGATAAAACGCCTACAAATCTTAAGGCTCCGTGGTGAAAAATGCCGTTTTTGGATAATTTTTAGTGAGGTGAGTTATCATGGATACTTTGAATATACAACCCGACGATTTTGCCATGGTAACCATGGATGATGAGCTGCGGGTGGATGGACTCTGCCGGGACCTGCTCATGGCATTCTATGAGGAGCTTCAGGCAAAGGGGGGCGAACCGGAGATCGCCACGGAACTTGCCCGGAGCGCCGATTATTTTATCCGTGATTTCGTGGTGGGCTACAAACAGTGGCACCTCTTCGATGACAGCCGTTCGCCGGTCAGACCCTTTGCCGGAAACTGGTATATTGTCAACACCCTTGAGCCCACGATAGAGGAGTTGACCAAGCATCTTGCCGGGATAGTCACTTTTTACCGGTTCCTGGCCGGTCATGGACTGATCTCGCCACCATTTCTTGAACGGATCGAGACCGAGTGCGATGACCATCTTTTTTACCGGGAGCGAATCAGAAGCTTTTGGGAAATCTCCGGTGACGGCTATTACGAGTGGGTCCGAATCTGCCCGCTGAAGGGCGCCTGACCTCATGGGTGGCGATAGATGGCAGAGCGTGGCGGAGCGGTTGGAATCGCTCCTGGCCCGGGCCGAAGGGCTGTTTGAAACGTACCAACCGACAGCTCTCTTTGATCCGGCGGTTTTCACCGGGGGGATTGCCTTCCGCTGGGAACGGCGGGGGAGAGGGACTCTGCTGACAACCGTGCGGCACCCCCACCTGGTGGAGCTGGATGATCTGGTGGGGATTGACTCTTCCCGGGATGACCTGATCCGGAACACTGAGCAGTTCGTGGCCGGACTTCCGGCCAACAATGTCCTCCTCTGGGGTGAGCGGGGGACCGGAAAATCCTCCTGCGTCAAGGGTCTGCTCAAGCGGTTCTCGCATCGGGGCTTGCGTCTCGTGGAGGTGGAGCGGGCCGATCTCTCCACCCTGCCGGAGCTTCTTGAACTGCTTCGGGATGACCCCCGGCGGTTCATTATCTTCTGTGACGATCTCTCCTTTGCCCAAGGGGATGCATCCTACCAGGAGTTGAAGTCCCTTCTGGACGGCGGTCTGGTGGAGCGCCCCGCCAACACCCTGATCTATGCCACCTCCAACCGGCGACATCTCATGCCGGAGCAGATGGTCGATACTCAAGGGGGTGAGATTCATCCCGAGGAAGCGCTCTCCGACAAGCTTGCCCTGGCCGACCGCTTCGGACTTCAGCTCAGTTTTTATCCCTTTGATCAGGCCACCTACCTCAACATCGTCGAAAAATATGTCCTTCATGCCGGGTTGAACGTGGAACCGGAGACGCTTCGCCTGGAAGCGATTCGGTGGGCTTTGCAGCGGGGGCAGCGCTCGGGTCGCGCCGCCCGGCAGTTCGTGGATGACCTCCGCGGTAGGAAAGGCGTGAAAGGTGAAGAGTGAAAGGTGAAGAGTGAAAGGTGAAGAGTGAAGAGTGAAAGGTGAAGAGTGAAGGGTGAAGAGTGAAAGGTGAAAAGAGAACGGTACTCTTAACGGTGAACTCCCGACCGCTCCTCATTCCCTTGATGGGTCTGATTCTCGGGCTCTCCCTTGCCGCACTCTGTCCGGTGACGGTTCCCGCCTGGGGGATGGCGTCGCTCCTTGCCTTGACGTTTTTTGCTATCTTTACCCCGACCAGCCGGCTCTTTACTCTCCTCCTCTTTTTCACCACCTTCGCCTGGGGCATTACCGCACTTCAGCCCGTTCTGACCCCCGAACTTACTCCGAACTCCTTAGCTTGGCGCGCCTCCGACCGTGAGCGTACTCTGGAGGGGGTCATTGATGAGCGACCGGAGAGCACCGAAACCGGTTGCCGGGTAACGATCAGGACGGAACGGCTCTTCGTTGACGGTCGGGGCATTTCCATGGCCGGCCGTCTGCTCATTTATGTCCGTGATGGCCGGACCTCGTGGGTTACCGGAGACCGGGTCCGGTTCGTCACCAAGCTCCGTACCCCCCGCAACTACGGCCTTCCGGGGGAGTTTGATTACGTCCGGTTCCTTGCATTGAAAGGGATCTTCGTTACCGGTCACCTGAAGGATGCCGCCGACCTGATCCTGGTCAGGGGGAACGCCGTTTTTCCGCTGCGCAACAGGATTGACAACCTGGCGCAACGACTGGGCCTCTTTATCTCCGATACCGTTCCCTCAGAGGAGGGGGGGATACTTCGGGCGCTCCTGTTGGGTGACCGGGGGTATGTGCCGCCGGTCACCGAGGCGGCCTATACCCGATCCGGGGTTAACCATATCCTCTCCATCTCCGGGTTCCACGTGGCCATCGTGGCGCTGGTGATCTATCAGCTCCTCTTCCTGTTGGGGCGTTGTTCCGCGGCTCTCATGCTCCGCTGCAACCTCCGCCGGTGGGTGCTCCTGACGGGAGTGCCGGTGGTTGTTTTCTATCTCTTTCTCTCCGGAGCGGCCCCGGCCACGGCCCGCTCCGTGGTCATGATTATCCTCGTGACCCTGGCGCTCTGGATTCATCGCGAGACCGACCCGGTGAATATCCTCATCGTCTCCGCGCTCCTCCTCCTGGGGATCAATCCGTCGCTGCTCTTCGACGTTTCCTTTCAGCTCTCGTTTCTCGCCATCTGGGGACTTATCGTCCTGACCCCCTTGATCATGGCGCCGTTCCAGCGGTGGGAGCGTGGGCTGATGGGAGCGCCTCTTACCCTGGTGGCCGCCTCCCTGGCGGCCATAATCGCCACCCTGGTCCCGGTGGCCTATTACTTTCACCGGACTTCCGCCACCGGTATTCTGGCCAATCTGTTCATCGTCCCGCTCATGGGGTATGGCGCCGTGGCGGTGGGATTCGCCGGGATCGCCTGCTCCTTCGTGGCGCCGGGAGCGGCCGGATTTCTCCTGAATATCGCCGGATTTCTCGTCTTTCTTTCCGACCGGATCATCATCACCCTGGCGCGAATCCCCCTCCTCCCCCACTGGACCCCCAGCCGCCTGGACTTTCTTCTTGCCCTCCTGGCGCTGTCGGCCTTGACGTTTCTCACCGGTTGGAGGAGCAGGTGGGGAGCAGTTCTCCTCCTGATGACATTCATGATCGCGGGTCATCTCCCTTGGGGGGATCACTCGAGGAAGGAGCTACAGGTGACCTTCTTCAGTCTCGGTCAGGCGGAATCGACCCTCGTCAGGTTTCCCACCGGGGAGAACCTCCTGGTGGACGGTGGCGGCAGCCTGCGCCAAGGGGACCCGGATACGGGGGAACGTCTGCTGGCGCCGGCCCTCTGGGCTTTGGGGGTGGAGCGACTGAATCTGGTGGTGCTGACTCATCCCCATCCCGATCATCTGCGGGGGCTCAAGTTCATCATCGAGAACTTCCCCGTGGGACAGTTCTGGGAAAGCGGCAGAAACGAAGATACGGCGGATTACGCGGCGCTCCATGGGGCATTGGTGGCGCGGAAAGTCCCCATTGTCACGGTCAGTGGCCAATCGCCGGCTCTGGCCATGGGTGAGGGAAGGATCGAACCGCTTGGTCCCACACCGGCCCAAGAGGGTAGTGGAGATGCCAATGACGATTCCCTGGTATTCAGGCTCGTCTGGCGGGATCTGAAGCTACTCTTCACCGGAGACATCGGCGCCGCCACCGAGGCGCGGCTTCTCGCCGCTCCCGGGAAACTGAAGGCGGATATTCTCAAGGTCGGCCATCACGGCAGCCGCTACTCCAGCACGGAACCGTTTCTCGATGCGGTGAGCCCCCGGGTGGCGCTGATCTCCGCGGGGTACGGTAATACTTTTCATCTTCCCGCGGAGGATACCCTGGAACGGTTGGCGGTCAAACGAATTCCCGTTTTCCGCACCGACCGGGACGGCACGATTTTTCTCCGATCATCGGGTCGCGGGTTCACCGTGATGACCATGAGGCCGTGACACGTGATTGCGGGTGCAATTGAACCAGTGTTGTTATTCTGAACGATTCGTGGGATCTGTTATCCGAAAAATGTCTTGTTGATCAACGCGGCAATTCCCCCGACCATACCCTGATCATCCGGATGGTCTCCCTCATGGACAGAACTGCTCATTGATGGTAAAATGCGCCCATTACTTGAATAAGGAGAACAGCGTGGCAATTACCGGTATCAAGGGTTTTAACGATATACTCCCCGGTGAGGTGGAGAAGTGGCAACGGATCGAGGCGACGGCGCGCCGGGTTTTCCAAATCTATGGCTTTTCCGAGATCCGAGTTCCCATCATGGAAAAAACCGAGCTCTTCAGCCGCTCCATCGGTGACGCCACCGATATCGTGGAAAAGGAGATGTACTCTTTTACCGACAAGGGAGAGAACCGGGTAACGCTTCGTCCCGAGGGGACCGCCGGTGTCATCCGCTCCTATATCGAGCAGAAGCTCCATGTCCTGGACCCGGTGACCAAGCTCTACTACATGGGACCCATGTTTCGTTACGAGCGCCCCCAGAAGGGACGCTACCGTCAGTTTCACCAGATCGGGGCCGAGGTCGTGGGGGTAACCAACCCCAGGATCGACGCCCAGGTTCTGATCATGCTCCGTCACTTTTTCCGGGATCTGGGGCTGACGGAGCCCACCCTCCAGATCAACTCCCTTGGCTGCCCGGAGTGCCGACCGGCGTACCGGGCCGCCCTGAAGGGGTACCTGGAAGAGCGGCGGGAGCTCCTCTGCGACGATTGTCGCCGCCGGATGGAGAGCAACCCCTTGCGGGCGCTGGACTGCAAGGTCCCCGGCTGCGGCCAGGCGACGGCGGAGGCTCCCTCCGTTCTTGATCATCTCTGCCGGGGGTGTGATGATCATTTTGTGGCGGTGCGCCGCCATCTGGATGCCACGGAAACCTCCTACGCTGTTAATCACCGGATGGTCCGTGGGCTGGACTATTATACCCGGACTACCTTCGAGCTGGTCACCGGACTCCTGGGTTCCCAGAGCGCCGTGGCCGCCGGCGGCCGCTATGATGGACTCATCCAGGAACTGGGTGGTCCCAACCTCCCCGGTATCGGTTTCGCCATGGGTGTAGAGCGGGTGGCGCTCCTTCTGTCGGCCAACGCTTCAGCCAAGGCGCCGGACCTCTTCATCGCCGCCCATGGGGAAGCGGCAGGCGACGAGGCTTTCCGGCTCATGACCCTGCTCCAGGGCCAGGGGTTTCGGGTGGAACTGGATTACGAAGGGAAGAGCCTCAAGAGTCAGATGCGGCGAGCCGACAAGCTGGGGGCGCGCCACACCCTGATCATCGGCGAGGATGAACTGGCCAACGGCCGGGGAATGCTCAAGGAGATGGCCACCGGCGTCCAGCTGGAGCTTATCCTGGAAGCGGCGCTCCTGGCGGAGGCGTTGTCGTCTCAACCATCTCCTTGATTAATCGGTCGACATCGCGTATCTTCGCTTCCTATTCCGACATGACAAAAAGGAACTTAAATTTTGACGTTATCACCTAAGATTAGCATCATCGGCGGGGGGCTGGCCGGCTGCGAGGCGGCCTGGCAGGCGGCAGGGCGGGGCGTTGCAGTAACACTTTACGAGATGAAGCCGCATCACTATTCGCCGGCCCACCAGAGCCCCGACTTGGCGGAACTGGTCTGCTCAAACTCCTTTCGGGGGGAGTCGCTGGAAAACGCCGTGGGCCTTTTGAAAAATGAGTTGCGATGCCTGGGGAGTCTTTTCATGGCGGCGGCGGACGAAACGCGGGTTCCGGCGGGGGGGGCGGTGGCCGTGGATCGTGATCTCTTCGCCCGCGTCATCACGGAAAAGATTGAGCAGCACCCCCTCATCACCGTTGTCCGGGAGGAGGTGACGAAGTTACCCTCCGGCATCGTGATCATCGCCACCGGGCCGCTCACCAGCGATCTCCTGGCGGAGGAGTTGCGTCCACTGGTGGGGGATAACCTCTATTTCTACGACGCTATCGCCCCCATCGTCACCGCCGACTCCATCGACCTGAGCCGAATCTTCCGGGCCTCCCGCTACGGCAAAGGGGAGGGGGCCGATTACCTCAATTGCCCCCTGGAACAGGAAGAGTATGAACGGTTTGTGGCCGAACTCATTGCGGCGGATAAGGTTGCTCCCCGGGACTTCGAGAAGGCGATCCACTTCGAGGGGTGCATGCCGGTGGAGGAGTTGGCCGGACGAGGGGTCGAGACCCTCCGATTTGGTCCCATGAAGCCGGTTGGTCTTACCGATCCCCGCACCGGACGGGAAGCGCACGCCGTGGTGCAGCTTCGCCAGGAAAACCGCCAGGCGACCCTGTATAACCTGGTGGGGTTTCAGACCAAGATGACCTACCCCGAGCAGCGCCGGATTTTCCGGATGCTTCCTGGACTGGAGCAGGCCGAATTCGCTCGGCTTGGGTCGCTCCACCGCAACACCTTTATAAATGCTCCCACACTGTTGGAGCCGTCCCAGCAGGTGAAAGGTGAGCCGCGACTACTCTTTGCCGGTCAGATCACCGGCGTGGAAGGATACGTGGAATCGGCCGCCAGCGGTTTTCTGGCGGGGATTAACGCCGCCCGGTTGGCGTTGACCGAACCGCTGCTGCTCCCCCCTCCCACCACCGCCCTGGGCGCTCTGGTCGCTCATATAACCTCCACCGAGAGCCGCCATTTCCAGCCCATGAACGTGAATTACGGACTCTTCCCCCCCCTGCCCGGACGGGTAAAAAAGAAGGAGCGTCGGGCCCAACTTGCCCAACGGGCCCAGGCCGATCTTCAGGGCTGGTGGGGCGAGAGCCGGGGGGATGTCAGGTGACGGCCGGGGAGCTCCTTCTCACACTCTTTATCCTGAACTGGGTGCTGGTCATCGGTGACGCTTCCCTGGGCTATTTCATGATGCCGCTGCTGCTCCCTCCCAAGGAGGCCGACTCAGCCGTGGATACCGGTAGCGGGGAGGGGACGATCGTGTGGGGGATGCGCCGCCTGCTGGCGGTCATGGTCTTCCTTTACATGCTGGTGAACTGTTACGCCTTTTATCAGGGGCGTTCGACCCTGCTGGCGGTGGTGACGGCGGTCATTTCACTGGACATCCTGGCCCAGGTTGTTCTCCGGCTGTATCGTCTCCGGCGAGGATAGCGTTAACTCAAAAACAATTCACAGGGATGAACAGGATGGACAGGATGGACAGTGCTCATGCGCAAGAATGATATTGAACGGATCGTGAGCAAAACCAATCTGATCTCCGTGGAGGGGCGAAGCCGCCTGCAAAAGGAGTACGATTACCTTTGGGAGGATGAGCGCCCCAGGATCGTTCGCGAGGTCTCCGATGCCGCCGCCGAGGGGGATCGGAGCGAAAATGCCTCATACATCTACGGCCGGAAGCGGTTGCGGGAGATCGACGGGCGACTTAAATTTCTGGGGGGACGCCTCAAGGCGCTGAAGGTTGCCCTCCCCCCGGCCAAGCCGCTCTCCGTCTCCTTCGGTTGCTGGGTCACCTTCGAAAACGAAGAGGGGGAAGAGCGCTGTTATCAACTGGTGGGTCCCGATGAATTCGATGTGGCCGCCGGGCGGATCAGCATTGACTCACCGGTGGGAACGGCTCTCCTGGGGAAAAAGGTGGATGACGAAGTCATCATCCGCCGTCCCGCCGGCAACATGCATGTTACCATCCTGGGGATCAGCGCCACCAGAGACAATTGACAATTGACAATTGACAATTGTCAACTGTCAACTGTCAACTGTCAATTATTTATTGCTCTCCCCCCGATTCCTTCCCCGATCTTCATGATCTTTACTCCGCACCTCCCCAAAAGCGCTTCTCTTTCCTCCTTGGGGGTAAGCTTATCCCACCCCTCGTGAAAGCGGTCCGCCGCCAGTAACAGTCCCCCCGGTCTCAGCCGTTGAACCAGACCCGCTACTACCCGTTCCATTCTCCGGGGGTTATGCAGCATCGGCCCTCCCAGGAGTCCGTTGCAGAGGATGAGGTCATACCTGTCCGCTGAATCGCGGGGCTCGGCGAGCTCTTCCTGGGTGAAGCGGATTCGATTCATGAATCCTGCCGCTGTAACGGGAGCTATTATTCTCCGGTATTCCCGTTGCCGCGGGGGATCATGGGGGAAGTCGGCATGGGCCGCGGCAAAGAGTTCCAGGGGGTCCAGGGATGAGCCGTGAATCGTCACTTCGTGAGGAAGGAAGCCGCAACCCCGGCAGAGCGCCGCCAGTTCCCAACTCCCTTCCCCGCTGCCGCAAGCGGCATCAAGACAGGAGATCTGTCCTCCGGCAAGGGCTCTTTGGTTGACCAGCCATTGATGGATAAACTCTTGTTGCCGCGGGTAACGGTGAAACCCGCCGCCATGCTCCTTGGGGAGAAACAGGGTGAAGAGCCAGCGGCGGCGAAGCTCCTCGTCTGCAAGCAACGATCTCAGGAGTAACGCCGGATTGGAAGAGGAGGTGATCAGGGAGCATCTTTGGAGGAAATCGGGCCATGAAGGGAAGGGGACCAAGGGGTCCGACGGCGGCGGATACAGGAGAGAAACGGCGATGAGACGGCGAAGCGCCGGTGCGATCCGGTTCCAGGGGAGAAAAGTCTCAGTAAGATTGCGCCATTCCCGCTCCATTCGGAGACCGGGTCCCCAGAGATACGTGGGAGAGGCGAGGAGAGACGAGCAAAAAAGGAGTTCCAGACGGGTTCCTCGACGAACAAGGTCCGGGTCATTCACTTCTCCGGAGACGATCAGCCGCTTCAACCGCTCCGCTGCAACAGTCGTCTCCAATGATGGGGTGAAGCTAGGAGGACGTCCATAAGGTGAGGTCATGGGTTTAGTAAACCGATACGGCAGCTACCATGTATAAGAAAAGGGAAAGCCCCGCGGCCTTCCCTTTTCTTATACATGTGTGTTTGCCGCTACTTCTTGACCGGTTTAGCCGGAACCGCCGTCTTCTGGTGGCACTTGCCGCAGTCGCCGGTGGTGGCGAAAGCATCTTTTCCGTTGTGACAGCTTCCGCAGGATTTGCCCGCGATCATGGCTCCCATGCCGGAATGCTTGACGCCATGCTTGTAGGGGAAGAGCTTGGTATGGCAGTCATTACATTTGTACATCCCCAGGTGAATCTCATGACTGAACAGTGCCGGCTCACAAGCGTTGTCGGGGACGGCAAAGGTCATGGCGCCGGGGACGTATCCGGTATGACATTTGGCGCAGTCACCGGCCACGGAGAAGGCGTCCTTGCCGTTATGGCAGGCGCCGCACCCTTTGCCGCTTTCCATGGCGGTCATGGAAATCTGCAGCGGCGCGAGCTTGAAGGGGAAGAGTCTTGTGTGACAGACGTTACACTTGAAGTCCATCCCCAGGTGAACCTTATGGCTGAAGAGGGCGGGAGTAGCCTTCTTGCCGGGAATGGCGAAGGTGATATCCTTGGGGTTCATCCCCTTGTGACAGCGGCCGCAGTTTGTTGTCACGCTGAAGGCGACCTTGCCGTTATGGCAGACGCCGCATTTCTTTCCCTGCTCCATCTGAGCCATGGAGATGTTTTTCTGGCCGGGGATGATTGTCTTGCCGTTGTGGCAACTCAAACATTTGCCGCCGGTCTTGGCGATATGAACGGCATGGCTGAAGAGGGCGTCCTGGACCCCCTTGGCCTTGAAGACCACATCGCGGGGTTTTCCCTTATGGCAGCGGACACACGATTTTTCGTCGCTCACACTGAAAGCTTTCACCCCCGAGTGGCAGGCGCCGCATCCCTTGGTCTTCTGCATCTCTTGCATGCTATAGTGTCGCTGCTTCCGTATGTCGAAAATGGCGTTATGACACATCTTACAGTTACCGTTGACATTCGCCAGTTTCAGGTGAAAGTCATGACTGAAGACGACCTTGTCGGCATTGTTGAAGTTGAATTCAATGTCCTTGGTCTCGGCGGTATAACCGGGATGTGTCGCAGCCAGAGAGATGAGAATCGACAGGGACGCAAACAGAAGCTTCATTAGTATTCTCCTTAAGCAGTTGACTTATCCAAAACCGCTACATGATACTTTTAACTTGTTACTTTGTCAATCGGAAACATGTTTTTCATCGCGTAGTTTCCGGTGGTGAGCTTTGCATTACCAGGTCGGCATATACGGGGCGGTGATCGGATGCGGTGGCGGTCCCGGTCCAGGAGCGGATTGTCCGTAGCTGGGAATTAATCAAGATATGGTCGATCCTGACGAAGGAAAAGCTCGGCAGATGGAGTCCATGGGGAATAAGGAACTGTCCATAGCTGTAGCCGTACCCCCTCCCACCCTGTACGAATGCATCGTGTACTCCTGCGTCCCGGAGGGTAGATGAGACGAGGGAGGCGTCGGGAGAATTCAGGTCGCCGGCGACGATGACCGCTCCTGTTTCCCCCTGGAGCAGCGCGGCCAGCTTTTGCGCCTGGATTAAACGGGACGCGGCGTTATTCGCCAGTTGGGTGGCGAAGAAATCCCATAACGGTGGATTCTTCAGCGCCTCCGGCAGCAGGGAGAGAGCCTCGCGAGGAGAGTGCAAGTGGACGTTATGGAAGGTGATGCTCTTTCCGGCAACCTTAAGCCGACAGCGCAGGGAGGCCTGCCGCTCTACCTGGCCGGGGAAATTCAGCCACTGTACCACCGCTTCCTCCAGCGGCAATCTGCTGGCGATGATGTATTGGCCATGGTAACGGACATTCCACTCCCTGAAGAATTCACCGACGGGAGTTTCCAAAAGTCCCGTCGCATCCTGGAGGAGAACAAGATCGGGCCTTTGCTCGTTTATCTCGGCAAGGAGGGAAGGGATATCCCGTGAGCCGAATTTCACATTGCACGACATGACCCTCAGGGTGGTTTGACCAGGTTCAGGCGGCGCCTGTCGGGACCAACAGAAACCCATGAGCGGGCCGCATACCCAGGTCACACAGAGGAGTGGGGCCCAGAGCAGACGCACGTTCACCAGCGCCATGGCCGCTGTCAGGGTAATGCCGGGAATTGCCCAGATGGCCTGGGGTAGGTACAGGTTCAATGCACCGAACCACCAGCGGTCGGCCCCCAGGTGGTTCATGATTGTCACCGCAGCCAGGAGCATCCCCAGGATCAGGGTCAGTAACAGCAACAGGTGAGCGCCGCCGGCATTTGACCGGTCCGGATGGTTTGCCATCGGGGATTTATTCTCTCCTTGGCTTTTTAGGCAATGAACTCTTACTTTTCTCCGGCGCTTTTTGTCCGTTCATGATAGAGTGACAGCGCACGCCATTTTCGGTGACATCGTTTTTCCATTTGGGACCTCCCTGTTGGGGTCCGGAGAGAGAGTAAGTGCAGAATATTCTGTTAAACATCCTTATTGCCTTTATCGTCCTGCTGATTTCGACGGGGCTCTATTGCCTGCTGATCATGTTTTTTTACCGCTATCGCGCCGGGGGGGCTTGCCTTTGCCTCCGGTGCGGTCGTTCGGAAAGGATGAAGCAGTACGCTCACGAACCCCGGATCCGGACGAGAACCTCTTACCTCCTCTATTGCGGACTCTTACCCGGTTTTTTCTACTATATTTGGACATCCCGCTTCTGTCTTTGCCCTCATTGTCTCAATGTGGCCTCTTATGCGGAACTTAGTGGGCGTCGGGTTGACATGCCCCGTAAAAAACGGCGGCGTCGGAGTTGATCTTCTCAGCCTCGCCTCCAGTCCCAGCTCCGCCGCTACCTGCCCAGTTACCCTTATTTTCCCACCAACTTGACGAAATAGTCCGGAACCGGGGTTGAAAAGGTGAGCCGTTCTCCGGTTACCGGTTGCGTGAAGGTGAGCGACTGCGCATGAAGTGCAAGCCAGGGATAACCATCAGCCGGCTTACCGTATTTTTTGTCACCGGCTACGGGGTACCCCTTGTCGGCCAGATGAACCCGAATCTGGTGCTTTCTACCGGTGAGCAGGTTGATGGAGAGGAGGGTGAGTCCTTTTGCTTCCCGAAGCGTGGAGTACTCGGTCTCCGCTAATTTACCCTTGGCGGGATCGGGGGTGGAGAAGACCCGTAGCGCGCCGTTCTCCGCCAGGTAACTGCTGATGGATCCCGATGGCGGGAGGGGCCGGCCATGCACGATGGCCAGATACTTTTTTTCCGTATGGCTCCAGTTTTCCTGAAGCGTCTGCTTCGCCTGCTCACTCTTGGCAAAGATGAGGACGCCGGAGGTGTCACGGTCCAGGCGGTGGACGACATAGGCCCGATGGCGTGATTTGGGATTTCCCTTCCGGACATAATCATTAAGAATAGCATGGACGGTGCGTGTTTTGTCCTGATCCGTACCGATGGTCAACAGGCCGAACGGCTTGACGATGACGATGACATCCCGGTCTTCGAATAGTACGGGTAATCCCTTGGGCTGGTGTCTTGATCCGCTTTTTCCGGGAGTAATCATCTAGGGTTCGATCCCTGCTTCATCCCGCGCCACGTCGCTCTCCCCCTCAACCGCCGTTGGTTCCGGTTCCTCCAGGCTGATCCTCCCCAGTTTCCCGGCTCGTAACTCCCGCAGAAAGGCCTCGGCGGCCCGGTGCAGATCGATTCCGCCACCGGCGATGATACATCCCAGACGGCGACCGATCTGTTCCAGCAGTTCGGTGGGGCTTTCGGGGAGTTCAGGGAACCGGTAGCGGGTCAGGAGTTGATCGGGGTACCGCGCCAGCATGAATTCACCGGCGAAGAGTCCCACATCGGTGTAATCCAAGGCATTGGCCCCAATGGCGCCGGTGGCGGCAAGGCGGTAGGCGGCCCCCTGATCGCTCATGGTGGGCCAGAGAACTCCCGGCGTGTCCGAGAGGATGATCCCGTTACGCAGGTCGATCTGCTGGGCGCAGGTGGTGATGGCCGGCTTGTCGCCAACCCTGGCCATGGCTTTTCCCGCCAGGGTGTTGATCAGGGTCGATTTCCCCACATTGGGAATACCGACTACCATGGCGCGCAGCGGGCGGCCCGGTTTTCCCCGGGTCGGCGCCAGGCGGAGGCAGAGTTTCGGAAGCTGCAGTACTTCGCGATGCTGCTTCGCCGACAGCGGCAGGGCGCGAATACCTGTCTGCTGCTCAAAGGCGCGGACCCAGGCTTTGGTCACGACGGGATCGGCGAGGTCGTTTTTATTGAGGACCTTGATCCAGGGTTTATTTCGGCGCAGTTCAGCCAACAGGTGATTGGCGCTGGAGACAGGGAGTCGGGCATCGAGAATCTCGATGATTACGTCGATACGGCGGACCAGTTCGGCCATCTGCTCGTGGGCCTTGCTCATGTGGCCGGGATACCATTCAATCGTCATCCGTTTTTTTCCTTTGAGTTGGGATACGTCACCGGCATGAATCTCCATCCGCACAATACCACAGCTCTCACCTTGTGCGAAAGGAAACGGAGTGAGTTATCGCTGATCCGATTAAAATGACCGTGCAGGGTTGTTTACCGCGGCAGTCATCCGCCGGAGCGCTTCCGCCAGCAGGGAGCGACGGCAGCCGAAGTTAAGCCGAACAAATCCCGCTCCGTCGAATTCCGCTCCGTTGGAGAGCCCCACCCCGGCATCCTCAAAGAACCCGGCGGGGTCGGCAATGCCGGCGGCTCGGGTATCGATCCAGGCCAGGTAGGTGGCTTCCACAGGGGTGGCGGTGAGGCCGGGGATACTCCTTATGGCGTCCTCCACCAGATCACGGTTTCCCCGCAGGTAGGCCAGCAGCGCCTGACGCCATCCTTCTCCCTGCCGGTAGGCGGCTTCGGCGGCGGTGAACCCCAGCAGGTTTACATGGGGGACGATTCTCCCGGCCGCGGCGGTGAAGCTTCTCCGGAGTCCGGGATCGCTGATCACGGCATAGGAACAGCCCAGACCGGGGATGTTGTAGGTTTTGCTGGGGGCCAGGAGGGTAATGGTGCGGCCGGCTGTCTCCGGCGACAGGGTGGCCATGGGAATATGGCGCAGTTTTTGGTCCAGGATCAGGCCGGCGTGGATGTCGTCGGAACCGATGATCAGATCGTGACGCTCCGCTATCTCCGCAAGCTGCCGTAGTTCGTCCCGACTCCAGGCTCGCCCCACCGGGTTGTGCGGGTTGCAGAGGAGGAGGAGCTTGGCGCGGGGGGTGATGGCCCGTTCCAGCGCCTCCGGATCCAACAGCCACCGCCCCTCCTCCCGGCGCAGGGGAACCTTCACCGTGCCCCGTTGGGCAAGAAGGGGGGCCGACAGGAAGGGGGGGTAGATGGGGGTAAAGGTCAGCACCTCGTCACCCGGTCCCCCCACGCTCCTGGTGAGCACATTCAGCCCGCAGACCAGTCCCGGCAGCCAGACCAGCCATTCCGGCGAGATCCGCCAGTTAAAATCCCTTTCCAGATGCTCCAGCACCGCCTCCGTCACCCCCGGAGTGGGATGGGTGTAGCCGAAGACGCCATGATTTATCCGCTGCCGCAGCGCCTCCACGATCGCCGGCGGGGAACGGAAGTCCATGTCCGCCACCCAGAGAGGGATGATATCCTTCCCCTCATATCTGTCCCATTTTTCGCTCCCCGTGCCGCTTCGGTCAATGATGGCGTCAAAATCAAAAACGGTGTGGGACATTCTCACTCCTCTGTTTCTTCAATGGTGATAAAGACCCCGTGCTCCACCGGGTCCAGTTCATAAAAACGCCGGATAGCCATGCATTTGAACTTGTCCAGCTCGGCGCCCTTCTTCAGGAGGAGAACGCCGGAACCGCTGTAGATATTGCGACTCAGAATCATGCCGTTTTTCAACTCATCGGGTGATATCTCCTGCTCGGTAACCGCCTCGGCGGCTTTACCGATCTCTCTCAGATAGACTGCCGCAGCGACTCGATCAAAAGCCTTTTGCAGGTTCGGATCCAATCTGCTCCCGCAAAGTTTTGCCGCCTGCTCCAGGGCAAGCTCCACGGGGACCCCGGAGCGGCCGGAGACGGCGTTGTCGATATAGTCGGCATAAGCGATAATGCGTGATCCCACGGGAATGGCGCCGGCGGCAAGCCCTGCCCTTTACCCACAACCATGTGACATATTTCTAATCCATTGGCAGACATGACTTCAGAACGTATCACTAGGCTGAATAATAATAGTAAATATTGTAATATTAAAATAGGGCTGGACATTTCTCACGCTTTCATATAGCATCATCATATGAAAATCCATAATCGAGTAAAAGTCGTACTCACTAGTCCTGAAGCCATTGAGCATATCCGCTCTATCCTTGAGGGTAAAAAGGATATTAATAGAACAGGACTTGCCGTAATTTTATGTGAACACTATGGACTCTACAATTCACGCGGTTTTCCTCAGAAAGATAGCTGCCTGGAGGCTCTGCGTGAACTAGAACGTAACGGGCAAATTGTTTTGCCGGCTCTCTATAACGTTTCTGCGCTTGCGAACAGCAAGCACCTTCCAGAAGCCGTTCCACCTCCGCGGGAGGTCCCGGAACAGGCAAGTGAAGTCCGTGGTCTGAAACTTCTGCCTGTTGTGTCTGACGAGCAGAAACTTCTTTGGAATGCGCTGATGATTCAGGAGCATCCCCAAGGGCCAGGGCCACTGTCAGATTTACGGCTTCAGTACTTGATAGAATCCGACCATGGCCTCCTT
>CAIYUY010000163.1 GCA_903929485.1 uncultured Desulfuromonadales bacterium | reverse complement strand
TCCGTCCACCACCGGGATGCTCCCGACTCGATGGGTGGTGAAGAGGTTCGCCAGTTCCCGAACCGAGGTCTCGGTGGTTACGGTAATCAATTGCGTGGTCATTATTTCACCGACGGTTTGCATGGAATCTCCTGTGACCTTTTTGTAGGGCGAGGCATGCCTCGCCCCTACGAATAACCAATTACACTGAACCTAGAATCTTCTTGTACGCATACGGCAGCATTTCCTGGACATCCGTGGCGCGGATGCCGATTTCACCCTTGTCCGACGCCACCAGGTCGGCGGCGCAGCCGTGGAGGTAGACACCAAGTTTGCAGGCGTCGAAGGGGGGGTACCCTTGTCCCAGGAGAGAGCCCACGATCCCTGTGAGGAGATCCCCCATGCCGCCGGTGGCCATGCCCGGATTGCCGCTGCCGTTGATGGCGATCCGGCCGTCGGGGGCCGCAATGATCGTCGCCGCCCCCTTGAGAATCAGATAGACGCCATGGCGCGCCGCGGTGTCTCTCGCCGCGGCAACCCGGTCCGACTCGATGTCGGCAACGGAACAGCCGCAGATGCGGGCCATCTCGCCGGGATGGGGGGTGAGAACCAGAGCCGGGGAGCAGGCCGAGCGGAGGCTTTCCGGTTTCTCGGAGACGGCGTTGAGGGCGTCGGCATCCAGGAGGAGGGGGAGATGGATCTCGGGCAGCAATCGGCGGATCAGCTCCGTGGTCTCGGGGTTCCGGGAGAGCCCCGGCCCCATGGCCACGGCGCTCCTGCCGGAAAGAAGTGCGAGAATTTCCGGCAGAGCCGGGAAACCCAGATAACCCCGCCCCGCGTCGTCCAGGGGGACGGTCATCGCCTCGGTGGTCTTGACCTCGAGAATGTCGTGGAGCATGGCCGGTACCGCCAGGGTGACGAGTCCCGAACCGGCTCTCACCGCACTGTTGGCAGCCATGGCCGCGGCCCCCGTTTTTCCCCGGGAACCGGCAATGATAAGGAGGTGGCCGAAGGAGCCTTTATGGGTGCTTCTGCCACGAGGGTGAATCAGCAGTCGCACTGCGTCTTCGTCCAGGTAGTCATACCCCGGACTCTCCGCCAGGAGCGATGGGGGGATGCCGATCTCCACCACCCGGAGCTCCCCCACGTACTCCGCGCCGGGATACAGGACGTGGCCCGGTTTGGCCCCGGCGAAGGTCACCGTCAGATCGGCCCGCACGGCCGTCCCCAGGACTTTCCCCGTGGTGCCGTGGATGCCGGAAGGGATGTCCACCGCCACCACCGGGCGGCCGGCGGCGTTGATGAGGTTTACCGCCTCGCCCCAGGGGCCGTCAACTTTCCTGGTCAGGCCGGTGCCGAAGAGGGCGTCCACGATGACCGCCGCTTCCGCCAGTTCCCCGGCGAAGGGGATAATCCCGTCGGGAGAGAAGCGGACAAGGTCAGGAGGGAGACGTTCCAGGTTGGTCAGGGCGTCGCCGGATATCTCCTCCCGACCGCCAAGAAGCAGGGTGATTACATCCCACCCTTTTTCCTGGAGCAGTCGGGCGATGACGAAGCCGTCACCGCCGTTGTTTCCCCTGCCGGCGACGATCACCGCTTTCCGGGAGGGGGTTGCTCCGTACCGCTGGTGGATCAACCCGGCGCAGCCGCTGCCGGCGTTTTCCATGAGGGTGATTCCCGGCACCCCCAGTTCGGTGATGGTCCGGCGGTCCGCTTCCCGCATCGCCTCTGCCGTGTAAAGTTTCATCTAGGACTCCAGAATCACCATGGCTATGGCCATGCCGCCGTCATGAGAGAGGGAGAGGTGGGATCGGAGTACCCGGCGTTCCTGGAGCCTCGCTTGCGCCACAGGGGTGAAGTTGAAGAGCGGTTTGTCCAGGCTGTCATGGGTAACCTCCACGTCCCGCCACCCGATTCCCTCCCTGATTCCCATCCCCAGCGCCTTGACGAAGGCCTCCTTGGCGGCGAAGCGAGCCGCGTAGTGCTGGGCGCAGGCCCTCCGCGGGCGGCAGTATTCCCGTTCGGCGGGTGTGAATATACGCTCCAGGAGCGCCTCGTTCCCTTCGTCCACGAATCGCTGGAACCGCGCCACTTCCACAATATCCACCCCTGTCCCGACTATCAAAGGGGTGAACCTGGAACCTTGAACCTTGAACCTTGAACCTGCATCTTATTGCCTGCACGCGCCGGCGATGTGCAGCGGCCTGATAAAGGTGGCGTCGGTGGCTCGGCGGAGCTCCTCGATGACCTCGGCGGGGACGGCGGAATCCAGGGAAAGGATGACCATCGCCTCCCCCTTCTTTTCTCTCCTCCCCAGGTTCATGGCGGCGATATTGATCTCGTGTTCTCCCATGATGGTGCCGATCTTGCCGATCATGCCGGGGCGGTCTTCATAGCTGAGGAGAAGCATATGCTCTTCCGGGGAAAAATCCATCTGGTAATCCCGCAGTCTGACGATGCGGGGGCGCCCTTCGAAGAGGGTTCCGGCAATGAGCCGTTTCTCCGACTCCCCCTCGATGCAGAGGGTGATCATGTTGGAGAATCCCTCCGCATGGGTGGATTTGACCTCGCTCACCTCTATTCCCATGGATTCGGCCACCAGGGCCGCATTTACCATGTTCACGTCCTGGTCCACCATCCGGTTGAGGAACGAAGCCAGGCCGTAGACCGTCATGGGGGTACAGTCATAGTGGCCGATGGCCCCGGAATAGGTGAAGGTGACTTTGTTGGGATTGCTTTCCAGAAGCTGGATGTCGAACTCCGCCATGACCGCCATGAGGTTGAGGAACGGTCGCATCTGCTCCATGAGCGCCTGATCGAAGCGGGGGATATTCACGGCGTTTTCCAGGGGAAGCTCGTCCAGGTAATTGAGTATTTCCCGCGCCACATCCACCGCCACGTTTACCTGCGCCTCCATGGTATTCGCCCCCAGGTGTGGGGTGACCGTCAGCCGCTCCTGGCCGATAAGTTCCAGGAGAAGGGGGGTATTGGGGGGCTCTTTGCTGTAGACGTCGATGGCGGCCACGGCCACCTTGCCGGACAGCAGCCCTTCCAGCAGCGCTGATTCGGTGACGATGCCTCCCCGCGCCACGTTGAGGACGATGACCCCCTGTTTCATGAGACCAAAGGCTCGTGCATCGATCATGTCGCGGGTCTCACCATTCAGGGGGGTGTGGACCGTGATGATGTCGCAGTTCTGGAAAATCTCGTCGTGGGATACCAGTTTCACCCCCAGGTCGTGGGCCCGTTTTACCGCTATGTAGGGGTCGCAGGCCAGGACCTCGCATTCGAATGCCTTGAGCCGGGTCGCCACCCTTCCGCCGACTTTGCCCAGACCGATAACCCCGGCAACTTTACCCTTCAGCTCGATGCCGGTGAAGGGGGCGCGCTGCCACTTCCCCCCCTTGAGGCTGGCGTTGGCCGCCGTGACGTTCCGGCAGGCCGCAAGAAGGAGCGCCATGGTATGCTCGGCGGCGCTGTTGGTGTTGCCGAAGGGGGCGTTGACCACGATGACTCCGCGGCTGCTGGCATACTCCACGTCCACATTGTCGATACCGACACCTGCCCGCGCCACAAGCTTAAGGTTTCGGGCAGCGTCCAGGAGCGGTCGGTCAACGGTGGTTCCGCTCCGGGTGATGATAACCTCATACTCACCCATGACGGCGTTGAGTTCCTCCACCGTGAGGCCGAGACGGAGATCCAGTTGTATCCGCGGATCTTGTTCCAGCAGTGCAAGCCCTTCACGGGCGACTTCGTCGGTCACGATGATCTTCATCACGGCTCCTTCATTGGTGTCAAGAATAGGTAACGGTTCCAGGGTAGGGAGTTCTTTTCCCGCCGATAAAACAGGAATAGTATTATAGTCCTGTCGGGAAAAAAATGCAAGACTACGGGGCGGTTTTCGTGATAGATGGTTACGGGTATCCCATCTTTCGGAGGTTTTCATGCCGTTGTCCCAATCTTTTAACATCGTTCTTGTTGAGCCGGAGATCCCTCCCAATACCGGTAATATCGCACGACTCTGCGGCGCCACCGGCACAACACTACACCTGGTGGGGAAGTTGGGTTTCGCCACCGACGACCGTCACCTGAAGAGGGCCGGGCTGGATTACTGGCATGCCGTGGATATACGTTACTGGCTGGATCTTCACGAACTGCGGGTGGCTTTTCCCCATGCCCGCTTTGTCTACACCAGCAAAAAGGGGGAGTGCAACCATGTCTCCTTCTCCTTTCGAGAGGGAGACTTTCTCGTCTTCGGGAAGGAAACCGCGGGGCTTCCCGAAGAGCTTCTGACGGCGAACCATGCGACCTGTATCAGGATACCGATCTCCGGACCGGTCCGGAGTCTCAACCTGTCAACCGCGGCGGGAATTGTTCTTTATGAGGCGCTTCGCCAGTGCGACGGACTCAGTTAGTCCCTGGAGTGGGTGGGGAAGGGTTGGCACGATCCCTGCATCCGCAAAAAGAGTCGTCTCCCCTGGAACGGCCAAGATCCCCGTGCTTCCCGAGGGAAGAGGACATTATTAACTTTTATTCGGCAGGGTTATATGGTAGAAGAAGCAGCGCACATGCAGATACACGCCGCGACCTCGCAGGCTTTTTCACCATTCAAGGAATCGCCACTTATGCTACGCAGCCACATCCTGGCGCCGGTAGTCGCCCTCTTTTTTTTACTTCCATCCCTCTGCGCGGCAGCCGGTGGTTGCCTGACGGGAACCTGTCATATCACGGTGACCTCCGTTAAAAGACCGCATGACCCGGTGAAGTCCGGGGAGTGTGCTCCCTGTCATAAGCAAAACTCTCCGCGGCACCCCGTTGCAGGGGAGAAGAGTTTCACCCTTGCTCTCCAGGGAGGAAAACTCTGCGCCACCTGCCATGATTCTCCCGGTAAGGGGCCGGTGTCGCACCTCCCCGTAAAGGAGGGTGAGTGCCTCGCCTGCCATCAGCCCCACGGCGCCGACGGCCGGTTCCTCCTGAAAAATAGTGAAGATCTCAGCGGGCTTTGCCTCAGCTGCCATGACAAGGGGGCTTTTACCAAGGAGCATGTTCATGCGCCGGTGGCCACGGGATCCTGCTCTTCCTGCCACGATCCTCATGGGACTGTTGCGAAAACCCTTCTGAAAGGACCGGTAAATTCCCTCTGCCTGAGCTGCCACGACGATATCAAAAACCTGATGTCAACGTCCAAGGTTATCCATCCACCCATTGAGGTCTCGGGTTGTACATCATGCCATGATCCGCACAGTTCCAATAATCTTAATCTCGGCGTCAGGAAGATGCCTGAACTCTGCTTTGAATGTCATAAAACCATAGAAAGCCAGTTGGTCAAGGTCAAGCGGTTGCACAAGCCTCTTACCCAAGAGCGCGGTTGCGGCGCATGTCATTCACCTCACGCCTCAAACTTCAAAAAACTCCTTCCCGTGGACGAAAAGACGCTCTGTCTCGGCTGTCATGGAGACAACAAATTGGCGCCGCTGAAAAATATCGCCGATGAATTGAAGGGAAAAACACAGATTCACGGCCCCATCGCCCAGGGACGATGCACCGGATGTCACGACCCCCATGGCACCGATAATTTCAGACTGCTGACGGCTCCGTATCCCGCCACCTACTACGCGCCGTACACGGAAGGGGCGTATGCTCTTTGCCTTAAATGCCATGAAAAAAATCTGCTTCGTTTTGCCGATACCACCATCTACACCAAGTTCCGTAACGGCAACCGGAATCTTCATTATGTTCATGTGGTGAACAACCTCAAGGGGAGAAGCTGTCGCGCTTGCCACGAACCCCACGCTGCCAATGGTCCGAAGTTGACCAATTCGGTTGGATCGACATTCGGGGAGTGGAAGATTCCCTTCAAGTTGGAGATAACGGAAACAGGAGGGCGATGCGCCTCCGGTTGTCACAAGAGCCTCTCCTACGACCGTCTCAGCCCGGTGGAGTACCATCCCGCGGGCCCGGCCGGATCCGGCCAGCCCCCTTCCGCACGTCAAGGAGCGCACTGATGCCGTCCGTTGTCATCTCTTTTTCAAGACGTTTTTTTTCACTGCTGTTGCTGCTCCTCCTTGGGGGCAACCTGCTGGCGGGCTGTTCCAACACCGCCGCCACGAGAAAAGCTCTCCCCGTATTTTTCCCCCCGCCTCCCAATGAGCCGCGCGTCCAGTTTCTGGTCAGCTTCAATAGCTCGAAAATTATCGAAGCGGAAAAGAGCTGGCTGGAGAAATTTATTTCCGGTACTGACCAGCCGGATCGATTGCTGAACATCCAGAAGCCTTACTCGGTGGTTGATTACCAGGGAATTGTTTATGTAACCGACACCGCTACCAACACCATCTTCCGCATTGATCTGAACCGTAAGACCTTCGCCCCCCTGAGAGGAAACGGCGGCCAGGGACAGATGAAAAAGCCGACCTGGCTGGCGGTTGATGAGAACGGCAGGCTCTACGTGGTGGATACCAAACGCAAGGAAATTTTGGTCTTCACCGCCGACGGCGATTTCGTTCAATCCTTGGGCAAGGATCTCGTGAAAAAGCCGTCGGCCATAGCCGTTGATCACGACCATATCTATTGGGTTGATATCGAAGAGGCAAACATAAAGGTGTTGGACCGTAACAGCGGCACCCTGATCAGGAGCTTCGATACTGGTGGTCAGGACGGCGATCTAGCCGGTCCCATCGGTATTACGCTGGATGATAAGGGGGTTTTATATGTTACCAACATGGATGGGCATGTCATAAAAATAGATAGGGATGGGCATGTGCTGCTGAACTTCGGCAGGCTGGGCGACAGATTCGGTGAATTCGCCCGTCCCAAGGGAATAAGCGTGGACGCCCAGGGGAGGATCTTTGTTGTTGATTCGGGCCTTCAGAATGTACAGATATTCAACGACGAAGGGCGCCTTCTCATGTACTTCGGCAATCCGGGTTTGCCCGCTGGTTCACTGAACGTCCCCACCAGCATCTGGCTGAGTAAAAACAACTTGGAATACTTCAGCAAATTCACCGACCACTCTTTCCAATTGGAAGAGCTTATCTATGTGGCCAACCAGTTCGGCCACGATGCTGTCTCGGTCTATGGCTTGGGCCACCTGAAGGAAGGGGGCAAACAACCCGTTACCTCGCCCCAGGGGAATGCTCCCGTTAGTATCCCACCCGGGAAAGCGGTTCCGATCCCCTCAAGCAAGAGTTCGGCGGGTACAGGCAGCTCTAACGCGGCAGTAGGAGGAGATCTTCTTGAAACGCGTAAGCCTTGAGCAGGATCAGCGTGGGACTGTTATAACGCCTCGCCGCAAAATCCCTCTTTGGGGCGGGCGCTGCCTGACAACTATCTTGTTATCTCTCTGCGTGGGGTGTACTCCCGCGATCAGGGACAACCTTAGTTCGTACATCTTCGACGGGGTTCCCGCCCCGCCTCCTCCGGATACATACTGCGCTAACTGGTTGGAGTCGCGTCAGCTCCCCAAGAAGAGTAACGGCGTAAGTAGCAGCAACGGCGTCAGTAACGGCGGCAGCAACGGCGTCAGTAACGGCGGCGTCAGCAACGGCGGCGGCAACGGCAACGGCAACGGCAACGGCGGCGGCAACGGCAACGGCGGCGGCAACGGGCATCCCAACGGACACGCCAATGGGGGGAGTAACGGTAGCGGCAATGGTTCCGTGAAAAAAGGGGCTTCGGAGCACCCGCCGTATCGGGATAAGCATTGTGATTACTGTCACAACAAGACCACTGAAAGCGGCTTCATTGTCCCGCTGGGAGAGCTCTGCGTCACCTGTCATGACACCATCGCCAAGGGGGCTTCCGTTCACGCACCTGCAGCCGCCGGTAACTGTCTAGCCTGTCATGATCCGCACAGTTCGGTGAACAGGTTCCTCTTGAAGTCCGACGGACCCACGCTCTGTTCCAAATGCCATCAGGAGCCTCGTCTGGCAAAACGGATGCACGATCGGTCGGCAAAGGCCGAGATCGCTTGTCCCGAATGCCATAACCCCCATAAAGGGGCTGCACGTTATTTCCTCAGGTAATCGCCAAATTCATGACGCCTCGATTCCTGATCATCGCATTGCTGCTCCTTTCGCTTCTTGGCTCTGTCTCTCCCGGCGCCGCCCAAGAGATGCCTATTTTTATGTACGGAAATGTGCGTCAATACGCCGAGGTGCAGTATCTTTACGCGGGGAGCGGGTATACGCACAATGGACAGGGGGGGGGAGCGGACAGCTCCATCACGAATAATCGTAATGCCGTCACACCGGCTTACTCAGTTTCCACCGACTATGCCGTCTATGATCCCCGGCTGCTTCACGGTTCCGCATCTCTGTATCTGAAATACGACATGAACATGGTTTCACGGGGGGACGGGTCGGGGAGCAATTACAATAATCTGGATCTGAATTACAATATTAACGGTAAAATACTCGAAAAAAAGCTGCTTCCCGTTACTTTTTTCGCCCAACGGGAACAGCAGTGGATACAGCAGGATTTCAGCGCCGGTTATAATCAGACAATCGAGACCTATGGCGTCGGAGTCACCATCCGTAACGCGTATCTTCCGACTCAGTTGCTCTATTCATGGTCCGGCTCCGACAGCAGCTCGGGTGATGACAGCTGGTCTCAAAAATATCATCTGTTCACTCTTCAGAGCGCCAACAAGGCCGGTAAGTACAGCTACACAACCCTGACTCTCAACTATAATCAGTCCGATAACTCTTCCTCTACCACCGTGAATTCCCAGGGGAAAAACAGTTATTACGCCACGAATTACTCCATGGACAACCTGATTCTCACCCTGAATAACTCTCTCACCTGGGACTTTCGCTCCTACCATAATAAAAGAGTTCAATCCGTGGTCACGTTTGACAACAGTTCCGGTCTCTTCAGCAGTCGGTCGTGCAACTTGAGCGAATCTGCTTTCCTTGATTTCGGGAGAGCGTTGCAGAGCGCCGTCGCCTACACGTTCAACAGTTCCGAGTATGGGGGGGGGAAGAGCATCAGCCAGTCAACCACCTCCAATACCGGCTCGGCATGGGTGAATCACAAGTTGTTTGACAGTCTCAGCACACACCTGGATGTAGCGGGGACGAAGAGCGATTATAACACCGGCAGCACCGGCACTATTTCGGGAGGGGGCTCGCTGGGATACACCAAAAATCTTCCCCGCGCCAGTACACTGCAGTTGCAGGTCTCCCAGCGGTACGGGGTCACCGATCGCGACCTGACCTCGGCGGTACAGATCGCAAATAATGAAAAAATGACGCTTTCTCTCAATTACCCGCAGAATCAGCTGGCCAATGGGAACGTTGACGGTTCCTTCATCCCGATAGTCTCCATCGGGCCGGTCGTGTATTCGAATATAGTCGATTATACGGTTGTTACTCACGGCTCTTTCACCTACCTGGATATAAACGTCGCAAGTTCTCATCTCAAGGCAGGCGATGCAGTGACCGTGACGTACCAGTATCTCGTTGATCCCACCAGCTCATTTTCCACGACGACCTTTGCCACCAACGCCAATCTCTCACTCTTTGAAAACAGGTACAGACTTTTCGCCTATTATAATGACATCTCCCAGAATCTGATCTCCGGCCGTTCCGATATGCTTTATCTCAGCTCCCAGAGTAGTCTCAGGATTGGTGGAGAGATGAGAGTCCCGAGTAATTTCCTGGCGGTTGAGTACAGTCGTGTGGAGAGCGACAATGATCGCCGCGACTCCGTGCAGGGGAGATGGGCGCTTACTCCCCCCCCTTTCGGAGTGAATGTTGTAACCGCCTCGGTCGTCGACACCTATTCGTGGTATCGGTTCGGAGGTTCGATGGTTGCCGCGACCAGCGGCACGGACAATCTCCTTTCGGTACAGACTACCTATGCCCGGCCGCTTCTGCGTAACGGCATGTTCCGACTCTCACTCAACTATCTCATGACTCGCGGGAGTTCCATTGACCGGGATGTGATCAACGGCACGATGAATTACCAGATGAAACTGGGCAAGTTTTATCTGGTCCTGGATGCCTCCACAAACTGGCTGTGGCTGTCCGCTTCCGCCCAGAACGACACTACCGTCCGGTTGCTGCTTCGTCGCTACTTCTGATGGTGAACGGGGATAAAGTTCATGATTCATCTGTTGCGCCGCCTGCTCCCTGTAGTGGCTCTCCTTACCCTTTGTGGATGCGCCTCCGGTCGGCCGTCACCGGTTCCTCCGGGAGTAATCCTCCTCTGGCCTCCTCCCCCCCAACAGGCGCGGATAGAGTGGCTGAAGGAATTTCATGGCCCGGACGAGTTGGAAATCGGCAAAGGTTTTTGGAAACGCCTTGCGGAGGTCATCACCGGTGAAGAGTTCAACGGTATTGTTCGCCCCTATGGTGTTCACGCCGACGGTGAGGGGCGTATCTATCTGGCCGACACGGGCGCCGGTTGCGTCCATTTCTATGACAAGAAGGATGGGGTGTATCGCCGTCTCACCGGTTCCGCAAAGGCGCCGCTGTTAAGCCCCATCGGGATCACCGGTGACGGCAAGGGGACGATCTATGTCACCGACTCCGCCTCGGGGACGGTCTTTCGCCATACTCCCGGTGGCGAGTTCCTTGAGCCGTTCATTGTCGGGGTTATTACCCGCCCTACCGGGATCGTTTATGCCCCCCGGACGGGGGAGATCTACGTCACCGACACCGCCAATCATAAGATCGTTGTCTTCGACCGGGAGGGAGTGCGTAAATTTGAATTCGGCCTGCTGGGCGATGGCCCTGGAGAGTTCAACCACCCCACCGACCTGGCTCTGGATCACTCAGGTCGACTCATCGTCACCGATGCCCTGAATTTTCGGGTTCAGACTCTCTCCGCCACGGGAGAGTTCATCACTGTTTTTGGTTCATCGGGAGATTCTTCCGGCGCCTTCAACAAGCCCAAGGGGGTGGCGGTTGATAGTGACGGGAACATTTACGTGGTTGATTCTCTTCAGGACGCCGTGCAGATTTTCGATCCATCCGGCAGGCTTCTCATGGCGTTCGGCAGCCGCGGTTCACGACCGGGGGAGTTCTGGATGCCGTCGGGACTCTTCATCGACGGGAAAGACACCATTTACGTGGCCGATTCCTATAACAACCGGATTCAGATGTTTCAGTACCATGGGCGACAGCGGCAACCCGCCGCTTTATCCGTAGCGTCGATGCCTTCAGGCAGGTGAAGATCATGATAGCAAAAACATCCCACCGCTTTTTCGCCATTGCTTTCATGGCCGTCGGACTGTTGATCCCTTCATACGGTGGAGGAGCGTCCACGTCAATCCTTGACTCGCCGCATAATCTTTCCGTCTCCTCCACGGGAAAGGTTGAATACAGCTCCGTTAGGGAAACACGGGTCTGTATCTTCTGCCACACTCCGCATCACGCCACCGTTGACAGGAGTGTCCCGGAGTATCCGGAGGTCGTCGCTCCACTCTGGAGCCGTGATTTACCCAATGTCAGTACTTATACCCCTTACGATTCTCCCAGCATCAAAAATAAGCCGGGGCTCCCTACCGGTTCCTCGCGGCTTTGCCTGAGCTGTCATGACGGCACTATCGCGTTGGGGGTGCTTAATGGCGGATTTCTCCTTGATGCTGCGCTTCACTCAATGAATCACGCCTATGATTCGTATCTGGGGAGTGACCTCTCCACCACCCACCCGATCTCCATGTCTTATTTCGATGGTCTCTCCACTCCGGAATACGTTGACCCCGTAACGCTGGACAAGCGTATCAAACTGGTGGAAAATGTAGTGGAATGCACTGCCTGTCATAACGCCCACAACAATCAGTACGGAAATTTTCTTGTACTGGACAACAGCTTGGGTTCGCCTCTCTGTACCGCATGCCACAACAAGGCCGGCTGGGACGGCAGCGCCGCGCACAAGAGCGGCGGTACGTTCAATGCGTCTGTTGGCGGAATCGTCAGCGCCAACGGCTGCGGGAACTGTCACAAATCACACCACAACGAAACCGCCATTGATCTGCTCAAGCTCAGTAAAATTAATGCTAATCCGATTAATATCGGCTCCAACCCCGTCAACAGCAACTGTATTCTCACCTGTCACAACGACAGCAGCAATTACCGAGTTAATATCGCCGCGGCCATGACCTTGACGTATCGCCATGATCTGGCTCCTCCCAGCACCCATGCGGTGAATGAGACTTTTCCTCCACCATCCAAGCATGTGGAGTGCGTCGACTGCCACAATCCCCATCAGTCCGGTTATGCCAATGTCCCCCTGGGTTCTACTCTTCTCGCGCCGGCCATAAGCGATGCCCTGCGCGGTGTCAGGGGCGTGGATTCGAACCTTCAGGTTGTCAACCCCGCTATTTACGAATACCAGGTCTGCTATCGTTGCCATGCCGGGACGAACGGCAGTGACGTGACCTTCCTCTCGTCTCTTTCCCGCCCCAGCCGGGTCATCACCGATTACCGGGAGCAGAACCGGTTCAATTCCACTATTTCAAGACATCCGGTTTCGGAGTTGCTGCCGCGCCGCTACGCCGGTGGAACTGCCGTCTACAATAGTTTGAAAACGTCGTATCAGAACGACCAGAAGATCTTCTGCAGCGATTGCCATGAGCCGCACGGTTCCGCCTATCCCATGCTCTTCAAGAACTCCTACGATGTTGGTGACGGAACCTTGAACTACGATCTTTGTTCCCGCTGTCATAACGTATCTACCTTTGTCATGACGACAGCCTCCGGCTTTACCGCGGGGGGAACGACGGCTCTTCATGCGTCACACTACAATAAAGGTGTGGCCTGCTCCGTCTGTCATGATCCTCACGGTATCTCCACGGCTGCCGGCGCGGCTACCCCGGGCGCTAATGACCACCTTATAAATTTTGACAAGAACCGGGCCGGGTTGAGCGCCCTGTACAATGGTTCCGGTGGTCCCGGTTTACGCAGTTGCGGCACTCTTGCCGTCGGGTGCCATAGCGTGGCCGGTCCTCATAGTTATTAAGGTAGACGAGCCCTATTCCACGGGGCGGACTCCGTCAATTCGCTAGGTGGTCAAGTCATTTGGCGGTCTTCTGAGGGTGGGGAGGCCGGCTGAATAATAATCCGTGCTTTGACGCAATTTGTAACTAGCAGTATCGCTATATAACTGTTATATTGCCAAACAATTCTGCCGTCGGTACGTGGCGGATTGGCTCCCCGCAGCTGGTATATGGCGGGGATACCTCGTAAAAATCAACAATTTCAGTTGGTTGGTGAAATGATATGGGGGAGGGCGCCGGTGGAAAAGCGAGGATTAATCGCGAATTGGAATATTTCCAGTTTTTATGAATAACCGGCATCAAAAGTGCATTGAATCAACAAAACGTTGGCGGCATGACCATGATCCCAAGGAGTGCAGACATAAAACCAGCGCATAAAAAGCGGAAAGGAGATGTACGGCAGCGATTTTAAGTTATGTAGAGTCGTCATGAACCCAGTCGGTAAAACACCATTGAAAGGAGAAACTCGATGAAAAGCAAGTTGACCAGTCTCATCACCATCGTAGCAATCACCGCCTTGAGCGCCACTGCCGCACTCGCCGGCCCGGGCATCCTCGGCACGTCCCATGACATCGGAAATTATCTGAATGGCAAAGGGTCCACCCTCCACCCCAGCGAGACCCGTATCTGCGCCGGCTGCCACACTCCGCATCATTCGCTCACCCCCGACATGCTGGCGGGAATTCCCAATGCGCCCGAGTATACTCCCCTCTGGGCCCACGCCGTTGACCTCAACTACTACGATGCCTACGCCAACCCAGTTTTCAACGCACGCACGGATGGTCTGCGCGCCGATGATACCCTCATCGGACCGAGCCGTCTTTGCATGAGCTGCCATGACGGTGTTATCGCCGTGGATTCCTACTACCAGCCCGCCACCGGCGTGGCGGCCTTCACCGATAATAAGGGGAGCGTCAAGATCGGCGGCGCTAATGATTTCGGCGGGAACAATATCGGCATCGGCGCGGCAGGCGTCGGTACTTTCAGCATGGCTCGCAACCACCCTATCGGCTTCGACTTCAAACAGTTCCTTACCGATGCAACCAAAACTCTGGGTGAGTTCCAGACAGGTCTTCCCGATAAAAAGTATGTTAACGCCGGCACGACGATCACCGTCGCCAACAGGTTGTATGACACCATGGGTGATGGCTCCACAGGGTACATGACCTGCGCCACCTGCCACGATGTTCACAACAAACTGACCCCCGCCAGCGAAGGCCCGGGGACCGGTACCGCGCAGTTCTACTTTACCCTGGCCCCCCAGGCAGGTTCGGCTCTTTGTGTCACCTGTCACGCCCAGGCTGGTACCTTCTAATCATCAGTTAAATTGTCTAACTTGGAATACGGCCTCCCTGAAA
The DNA here is from genome assembly GCA_903929485.1 of uncultured Desulfuromonadales bacterium. Lineage (GTDB taxonomy): Bacteria > Desulfobacterota > Desulfuromonadia > Geobacterales > CAIOGM01 > CAIOGM01. The sequence goes on along the minus strand of CAIYUY010000163.1, from coordinate 20,909 downwards.
AGGAAGGCCGTTTTTTTACATGATTAATTGACGTTTATTGGTGCAAGAAGGAAATCGGTCAGGGGTGGATACTTTTGATGAGTTATCCCAACGTATAAAGGAGACGCCACGTATGTTGAAAAGAATCGCATTGGTTGTCATGATGATGCTCCTGCTGCCGACCATGGTGTTGGCGGCAACGACGTATAAACTCTACTACAAGGCGAGCCCCGCTACCTCCGGTTCGGTGACACCTGTCCCCAACACCGGTATGGGCTACGCGAAAGTCGTCGGCACTACCGGTACCGCGAACTTCAAGGTATCGAAAAATTTCGGCTACGCGGTTGTGAACCCTCCTTCCGTTACGGGTGGGGCGATCGCCACGGCCGTTGCGGCTGACGGTACCTTTTCTGTCTCTAACGTGACCGCCGACAGCACTGTCACTGTTACCTTGTCTCTGGCGCCGGGAATTGTCTCTCCTTCTGTTCTCCCCGCAAACCTTAATGTGCAAGGGCTCGGCATCGCCAATGCAGCGAGCTTTACCAGTTCCTATACCGTGAGTCCGGTAGGAAGCCCCAGCACCCCCGTAACGTATGCCTGGTCGGTATATCCCGCCACCGGCGCACACCTTACCGGAATCACCACTCCCACTGCCCAACTGTATGTGGATGCCTATGGTGTCTATACCCTCTCTCTGGTCGTTACCGTGGCCGGTGTTCCCAGCGCTCCCTACTCGGTCATGGCCACGTTTCTAGCCCCCGGGTTGGGTTCCTCAACCGTCTGCATTGCGTGCCATAACGGACGGGATCCGCTCATCGTTTCCCTGTATAATTCGTCACCGCATATCAACAGCGCAATCTCCAGCTGCGACGGCTGTCATCAGTCGGATCTTGCCAACGCGTACATGGGAAACAAGGATCATGCGGTCTGCTACACCTGTCACTCCGCCACTCCCCAGGGAATTGCCTGGAACAGTTCCAAACACAAGAGTACGACCTATTACACCAATCCCGTTACCCTCCAGACCGGTGTCAAGTGCGTCGAATGCCATAACCCCCACTCAACCCTGGCCGGCGTCTCCTGTCTCAACTGCCACAGCGGTCAATCGGATACTCCCCCGGTGGGGATTCAGAGAGCGAATCATTATGCCGTCGCCAACGTTCCCGGCAACTGGAACAATCCCGCCTTCGCGGCCTATACCGCCGGGCCGAACCGCAATGCTCAGTATTTCACTCCCAATAACAGCTGTTCCGGCTGTCATGAGCCACATGGCGACCTGACCATGCAGCTGACTCAGTGGAAAGATAATGCCCACGCCAATACCTCCACTACCCATATGGTCTGGACGGGAACAGCCGCGCTAGCTCCCAACGGCATGGGCTCCATGGGGGTTTCCGCCGACTCCGGTCTGAATTACCAGAACAATCTTTCCAATAACAATCCGGTTGCCGGCCGGATGGAGTGTGTCCGCTGCCACACCAAGACCGGCTTTGTCAACTTTGTAACCTCCAATTATGTCACGGTCACTGCCTGGCAGGATCCGACCACGGATAAGGCCAAGGAAGTTTTGGCTTGTGGCGCTTGCCACACCGATACGGTAGGGACCGTCCGGACCGTTGCTCCCTGGACCCCTTATCTCGGTTACTCCACCGCCTCCAACCAGCGGTCGGGAACAGTCGGTAAGTTCGTTCTCCCCACTTTTTCAGTCTCAAGCCTTGGTAAATCCGACGTTTGCGTCTCTTGCCATAGCCATGGCGGCAAGAGCAAGACCCAGATTTCCGGAAACCTGGTGAAACAGCTGAACACCTTCTCCAGCTACTCAGTGGTTCGCGCCAATATCGGCGCGGTGGGGAGTCACGGCACTACCATCGCGGTAGTACCGGTACTCACCAACAGCGGGTTTGTCTATAAATTCGCCGGCATGGTCTACGACCTTGGTACTCACAACAAGATCGGTTCGGTTCTTCCCGGTTATCCGGACACCGGCACCGGTGGACCCTGCGCCGGTTGTCATCTGAGCGCGGATAAGAGCAGCAGCAAGGGGGGGCATACCTTTGCCGCCTGGAAGAACTGGAGCAGTTCCACCACCGAGATGACGAAAACAACCTGCGAAAAGTGCCATCCTCAGAATAGTTTTATTCCCTTTGGCAACGCATCTCTTGCACTCTCCAAGGCGGGGGCTTTTGGCGCCCAGTCTTCGGTCAAGCGCGTCCTGCGGGTTAACCTTGGGTACGCAGCCGACAAGAGTCTGGCGGCCGGCGCCACCAACCCCGTGCGATTCTATGTCGGATCCTCCGCTTTATCCGGCGATTTCAGGTACGATAACCGCAGCCTGTACCAGGGCGCGCTCCTGAACAGTACTCTTACCGGTTCATGGTGGCTTCATGGGCCGCTCCAGTCACAACAGCTTCTCTTTGACTCCCTGGACGTGGCGTTGCATGGCCATATCACCGGTTCAGTGGCCGACCTGGTCGCCTTCCAGGCAGCCAATCCCACCTATCTGACGGTTAGTCAGGTGAGCAGAACCCTGACCTGGTTCGGTAACGCCGGCAGCACTCGACCGTTCCCCTACTAACTGATCGTCAGGGTTCATCCTTGAACATGCCCCGCCTCGCAAGAGGCGGGGTTTTTTTATGGCTGCTTTTCTGAACACTCCTTTCACCGGCTCGTCTGGCGAGATGGCGGTACCTTTGATTTCATGCCGTGAAATGGCGTCATTCGGAAACAAAGTTTTTTCTCCGGGGGCGTGGAAAATTTCCCTGAAAACGGAGTTAATCCGGTGGGAATCCTGACATGTTGTTTTTCATCATGTCGCAGCGCTTTTTCCCGCTCTCCGAGCGATGGTTCGCTTATGATGGAGGGTTTGAGTGGTTGGATCTGTTTTTTTCTATGTATCGGCATTAATCTTGCATAGGTATCATGTCGTCCTCCACTCATCTGATCTTTCGGAACCATGTCGGGTCACTTTTATGCAGTATGAAAATAACATAAAAAGGAGGATTTCCGCCTCGACACCGTCTCTTCCGTTTAGGGATAAATCCATTCTAGTGCCACAAAGGAGAAGATCAATGGTTAAAAAAATTTCACTGGTACTCTTGTTGCTCCTCCTCCCCAGCGTCGTCATGGCCACTACCTACCGAATCAACTTTAACCGAGCTGTTGTTGGTGGCGGTATTTTGCCGTCTCCTGATCAGGGATACGCTACGTATGCATTAGTCACAACGCCCAGTACCTACATGACCTTCAAAACCAAACCAAACGCCGGAAACGTGGTAAAGTCGGTGTCCATAGCGCCCGCCATTAACGCCGATGTTTCCGCGCTGGCGGCTGACGGCAGCTTTAGGGTCACCCCTAAAGCCGGCGCACCAACCCTGAGCCTGACGGTGGTCTTCGGCCCCCAAACCGTTCCCACAACGGTGACCGCGGTCGCGGGTCCCTCCCAGAACCTCAGCGGAGTGGGGATTGCTCACCAGGTTAATCTCGCGGGTTCCGCCACAAGTTTTCCGGTGATTTCCGGACTCGTCTTCACCTATCACTGGTCGGTGAATGACTCCAATGCACACCTGACGGCTCCCGACAGCCAGATAACCGGGTTCTATGCCGACAGCGCCGGGGTCTATTCCGTCTCACTGGTCGCCACGGCGGGAGGGGTCAGCAGTCCGGTGAACATGACTTCGGTCACGGTAACCATCCCCTACAGTCCCGACTCCGCATATTGCAAGACCTGTCACACGGCCCGTTCGCCATTGGTCGTCGCCGCGTACGACTTGTCAAATCATAACCTCAAGCCCCAAGGGCCCAGTTGCCAGAGATGTCATCTGGGGACTAAAGATCAGTATCCTGATTATCCGGGCGGACATATTTATCCTAACGGTTCGATCTTGCCGCCGCGCTCCTCCGTTGTGGGTCGTCAGCCGGTAACCGCGTGCTCCACCTGTCACGTTCCCGGCAACAGCGTCAGCCTTTCCTGGCCGCCGGCCGGTTTCCCGTTTCACACCGCCTACACCGGCGGCAGCAGGTGCGTTGAGTGCCACGATCCCCATTCAACCCTTTTCAACGGGAATCTTCCAACCCCGCACTTTGCCAACTCCACCACGTCGGCCCAGTATGTTAACCCCAACACCCAATGCGTCAACTGCCATCAGTCCCTGGATGTGAGCGGTAATGTCACCTTCGACGTCTTATCCGCCAACACCGATTGGGCTGCGTCCGGCAAGGGGAACCCCACTTCTCCCACCTGGGTGACTTACCAGTTCAAGAGCATGGGGAGCGCGGCCCCGGCTACTCCCGCCACCAGCACCGGTAACGATTGTGTCCGCTGCCACACCACCACCGGCTATATCCAGTACGTTTCAAGCAACTTCAGCAACATCGCCCCTTTCGCGCCGGCGAGCGGTTCCCGGGAGATGATCGCCTGCTCGGCTTGTCACTACACTCCGTTCAATTCCTTTGAAGACCCCAACTCGGGGACGACCTACAACCGGCGGGTGGTCGGGGTGGATACCTATGGCGATGGTTCCCAGTACAACGTCTACGGCTATTACGGCTACTCATCACTCAAATCCAAGAAAAATATCCGGAGAAAGGTCTACCCGGACAGTGGTGATTCCAATATCTGCATCACCTGCCACACGGGGAAGAGCGCCGGCTCGAACATAACCGACCTGGAGGGAATTGTCGGCGCGACGGGGAGTTTTTGGCAGAATGTCCCTTTCATCAACCCACACTACATGGGGGCGGCCGGACTCCTCTACCAGGAGGCTGTTTCCGGCACGAGCTTCAAGATCGGCTATGAATACCGTTCCTGGAGCAGTTACCGCTCCATCAACTTCGCCCATCCAAGCCTGGGTGACAGCTTCACCGGACCTTGTGTCGAGTGTCACATGGCCGGTTCCGCCCGCAAGCATCTCTTCTCGCCGGTATCGTCCAGTCAGGGGAGCATCAAGGCGATTACCAGCAGCACCTGTTTCGCCACCTACTGTCATGACAGCGGCAGCTTCAACGGCTCATTCCTGCAGAACCAGAAAGATGGTTACAAGGCGGCCATGTCGGTAATCGCCACGCAACTGAGCGCCATGGGGATCTATTACAACAAGGATATCTATCCGTACTTCTTTACGACTTCCGATCCGACTCAGCAGAACTTCGCCACCGGAACCGTTAACTGGCAGCGCGTCATTGGCGGGGTCACGCATGGCTCCAAGATCATGGGGGGAGCCTTCAATCTGAAACTGCTCCAGGCCGATGGCGGTTCCTGGGCTCACAACGATGTGTACATCAAGCGGCTCCTCTACGACACCATTGACTTTTTGGATGATGGAAATCCGAACAACAATACGGTTTACGCCACGATTCAGAACCTGAGCGGCGTGGATTCAGCCACCAAGTTAAAGGCGCAGGCCTATATCACACCGCGCCGGTAACAGTATTTTTTGCGCAGGACCAAAGGCCCCGCCGGAAAAGGCGGGGTCTTTTTTTATATCCCACGGACGGTTTCGGGGCGATGATTGTCGGGCGATTTTAGTGGCAGGTCGGTGAAATGACCAGCCCGGTGCTGGGGAATTACGTTATATGACGGTAGCCGGCCTGCCTCGGTTCGGGAAAGAATACCCTCCGGTCGTCCGGCTAACTGTTCGTGATGAGTGTTGCGACGCCGATAGAGAATAGAACATCAACAATTACGGGGATCATGGAACTGGTGGCTTTCAGGGATGAATGATTGACAAACATTTATCGGGAAGGTACTATGCACTGTGAGAATGTGCCGGATGACGGCATCGATCTTGCAGTTGCTGCGTTGTTCGTTGTTCGAGATTTATCGCTTAAGAAATCCAGGCTTCATGTTTGATCTTGGACCACTACTGGATGAGAAGCGGAAAGGAGGGTATCGGAGCTGGAAATAGTGACAACAGGCGGATGTTTACTTCGTCCTACAAACCAAAGGAGACGCAACGTATGTTTAAAAAAATCGCAACGGCATCCCTGATGCTACTCCTGTTGCCGACACTGGTGTTGGCGGCAACAACGTACAACGTTACCTACTCGGCGTCTCCGGCTATCGCCGGGACGGTGACCCCGGTTCCCAATGCCGGATTCGGCTACGCAAAAGTTCTCAGCAACGGAACGGCGAGCTTCAAGGCGTCGAAGAATTTCGGCTACGTCATTACCGGCGTGACGAAGAGCGTCGCCAACGGAACCCTCAGCGCTGTTGCTGCTGACGGAACCTTCACACTGGCCAATGTCACGGCAGCCAACGCCGTGACCGTATCCTACGCCAAGGCGCCGGGTGTCGTTTCCGCCTCAGTAACCCCAACCACGCAGAACGTAAGCGGCATAACCTCCTCCAACTTGGCGACTTTTACCGGCATTTATGCCGTCACCCCGGTGGGGAGCCCGACCACTCCGGTAGTTTATACCTGGACGGTAACTCACACCGATGGTACTCCCGCTCCGGAAGCGCATTTTTCGGGAGCCATCACCGGCTCTTCCGTTAAATTGTACGCCGACACCTATGGCACCTACACCGTGACTCTCTCCGTGTCCGTGGCGGCTGTCCCCAGCGCCACCTACTCGGCCACTGCCACGTTCCTTGCCCCCGGCATCGGCGATTCCGCCGTCTGCATCGCGTGCCACAACGGGCGGGATCCTGCCATTGTCGCCGATTACAAGGTTTCACCCCACGCCAGAAACGCCTACTCATCCTGCAATGGCTGTCACGTGGCCGATCTGACCGTCGGCATGGGTTCGCTCAACAAGGGGACGGTAAGCGCCGCCACCTTCAAGGTTCTGAGCAGCACTATCAACGGAGTCGCCAAGGGTGATATCTACTGCACCAAGTGCCACAACGGCGCCAACGCCATTCCCCATAACACCAACCTCAACGCCGGCATAACCTGTTTCGGCTGTCATACCGATCCGCTGGGTCAGGGTAACGGCATCGGCGATGCTCACAGCGTCAAACCGCTCCCCGGTTGTGTGGACTGCCATGCGGTTCAGCAGCCTCAGGTTGCGGCCAACATGGTGAACGACAACAACGGTGTCCGCTCCATCACCCAGGAATTCGGCAAATGGTCGCACCATGTGACCGGCGTTACCCTTAACAACGCTCATTGCGCCGCCTGCCATCTGGAAGGAACCATCGACCCCGAAGCCGACGACGTAGTCGTTGACGCTTCCAAGCATATGGTGGACAATCTGGTTCATCTGCGTAACGTCGCCGACGACAGCGAGTTTGCGTGGAATCCCGCGCAGCCTAACCACAGCAACATGGATAACTTCTGCATGGGTTGTCACTCCGCAACCGGGGCGACCTCCACCATGAGCCAGGCGATCCAGACATTCATCAACGTCAAAGGGATCAACGCCACCGGCAAGACCGCTTCCGCCAAGAACCCCTTCGGCGACACCATCTCCAACCGCTATGACAAGATGCAGCGTCCCGGCGTCACCAATGTTAATGATCAGTTCGCTGCCACCAATAACTCGCACCATGGCGTCAAGGGTCCCCGTTACTCCGGCCGGACCAGAACCGCCGGTTCGCGGCAGATCGCTTCACCGGCTACCTTCGCCAACAACTCCTCGCAGCTCCTGCAGGGGAAACGCAGCACCATCTATGACGCCGGCAACTTCAACCAGCTTTACTCCCCGCTGGAGAATAACGGTGGAGAAACTGCTCCCCGCACCGGCGCCGCGACCCTGGGCGACGATTCCACCCTCCACTGCGGCGACTGCCACACCGTAGGCCAGTGGAAAGCCGGCTCCTCGGAAACCGCCAACGGCTCCCCCACTCCGGTGGCCATCGGCGCTCACGGCTCCAACAACGAGTATCTCCTCCGTAATAGCATCGGAACCGACCAACGTCACACCCAGAATGCTTTCCTCCAGGGTAACGCAGCCGGCACCATCCTCATGCCCGCCGGGGCGGTAGCGCCGATTCCCGGCACCAATCCCCAGCAGTACTACACCATCGCCGTGGGCGCCGCCATACCCTATAACGTCGTAGCCTACACCAACCCCACCGGCGCTTTCCTGGTCTGCTACAACTGCCACAACTACAGCAAGTACGGCAGCGTCTACCTCCAGACCGGCCTGCTCGGCGGCCATATCGGCGAGTACGACGCCGCCGGTCGTTGCAACGGCATCGGCGACACCATTCCCTTCAACGGCTACACCACCGGCACCAAGACCGACGGCACTCAGTTCGTTTCCCGTTTCATGGGGCCGATCACCAAATACTCCTCGCCGGCTCCTTACCTTGGCGAGCAGGATCCCGAGTTCAGCAACGCCTTCGGCATCCAGTGCATCAACTGCCATAACTCCGGCGCCGGCAACGGCTTCGGCGGTATCCACGGTTCAGCCAAGAATACCAACTGGACCCCCAGCGCTACGGCGTCCCTTAACACGACTCCTCGTGTTGTTGATCCCTCGGTAACCGGCGGCGCCTATATCGACGGCATGGGGAACACCACCAAGGTGGAGCGGTTCCTCCCCGGCCTCAACAACGCCCAGCATGTTCCCGGCACCCTGGGTGGCTTCACCGGCGGCAGCGTGGTGCCGATCAACACCGCCTTCGGTCCCAACTACACCTACATCACCGGCGGTATCTCCAGTGATACCAACTGGGAGCAGAAACATTGGCAGCAGACCGCCACCACCAATTTGAACAACTCCAACCCGGCTGTACCTGTCTGGAACGCCACCGCTTCCGGCGGCGCCGGCTGTTACACCCTTGGCAATACCCCCAACTCCGATACGAACACCACGGCCGGTATCAAGGGACCGTCCGTGACCGGAGAGAATGGCGCTGCCACGGATCTCTACAATACCTGGGGCGGTTGCGTTGATCACACCGCCAAGCGTGGCGGCGGCAATCACGGCTTCGTGAAGAAGATTGTCCGTCCCATCACGTACTAAACTTTTCGCCGGTGTGAAGAGGGGAATGCTTCCTCTTCACACCGCAAAAAGATGTAATAGGCCGGCGCTTAAGGCGCCGGCCTTTTTTTAAGCGCCAACGTCGTATCCGGGGAATTATCCCCACTATTTTTTCACGGAGAAATCATGCACCGTTCATCTTTCAGTAAACTGGCGCTCCTCATCGTTGTCTTTGCCGCTATAGTCGGCTGCGATTCTCAAAAGAATAAATCGGTTGCAAGCGGGGGGACAAGCGCCGCACCCACCGCAGCGGCGCCGGCGTCCGGCGAGGGGAAGTACCTTTCCGGTCAGAACACCATGGGCGCCCCCACCGCCTCTCCCCAGGATCAGGCCGCCGTCAGGGGCGCCGCCGCCCTGGTCCTCTCTCGGATGGAATCGGGTGACTTCGCCGCGATTTATAACGAAGCTTCCGCCGGATTTCAGAAACTTGGCTCCAGGGATCAGTTCATCGCCGCGTTCTCGCAAACGGGTAAAAAAACCGGGGCGCTGAAAAAACCTCAGGAAGTCAGCTTCACCTCGGGTCCCAATAATACTCATGTAATCATTTATCGCCTGGAGAATGATAAATTTCATACGGATCGCCGCCTCTCCTTCTCTCATTCCCCCAACGGCGCCGTGATCCTTGAAGGGTTGAATCAGCACGATGAACCGATAAAGTAGCAGCTCTTACCGTTAGTCGTTTTAGGTTCACATCCCGGCGCAAATCTGGTATATGATCTGTTGTCGTGACTCTCCACGCCGTTTGAAAAGGAATACAAAAGTCCCATGTCTTACGTTTCGAAGCCATTAAGACTCCTCCTGACCTCCCCTTGGGTGTTGCTGTTTTTTCTTGTCATCCCCGTCGCCGTCATCCTGAGTTTAGCGTTTCATCGGCAACTCCCCTCGGTGGCCCCGTCGCTTCTCTTGGCCAACAATATCTGCTGCTCCCTTCTGGTCGCCGTCCGCCTGCTCCGGTATCTGGCCTTCATGGGGAGAAAAATCAGGTATGGCGCTTGCTCCGGTCATTCCCGGCGAGGCGGGATGGAGCTTACCCGCACTCCCGGGGAGATCCGGTCGTTGCTCCCGGCCTCCGGGTATTACGTTACTCCCGACGGCCTCTATGGGGAAAAACATGATGCGGGCTACGCGGGAACGATCATTCTGTATGGCGGGCTCCTCCTCCTCCTCGCGGTGGGGTCCTGGGACAACCTTTACAACTTTTCCGGCGTGCTGCTGGACGGCATGGGGCCGGCCACCGATCTGAACAGTTTGGAGTCGTATCGCTCCATCGGCCGGGGGCCGCTGGCTGCAAAGCCGGGTTCGCTTCCTCGGATGGTGATCAACAAGCAATACCTGCCGGACAGCACGTATCCGCGGGGCGCAACGGATGTATCTCTGCTTTCCGGTGATGGGTCTGTTCAGCAGCACCGCCTCGTACCTCGTGAGCCGGTTCGCTGCGGTGAGTATGATCTCTTCATGGCCAAGCTCGTCTTTCAACCTGAACTGGTCATAAAAAGCCGGGATTCAAAGGTTCTGTTCGACAGCTTGGTGACCCTTGATCCGTTGGTTCAGAAACGGGGAGATTTCGGCTTTTACGGACCCTATGTGGGGAACGATCTGGTGGGTGGGGTCTACTATCAGCCGGAGAAAAGCCTTCTCATGGTGGTCATCACCCGTAATGGACAACGGATTGTCACCGATCTGAAGTTTCAGGTTGACCAGCAGGTCGAGCAGGGGGAGTATATCCTTTCTTGCGCCAAGATGGGACAGTGGTCGGAAATCCATCTGATTCGGAGAAGGCATAAGAAGCTCCTCATGTTTGGGGGATTCCTGGCCTTGGCCGCTCTCATTCTGAGGCTCGCGGTGAGGCCGGAACGGCTCTGGCTGGAAGAGTCACCCGGCGGCTGCCGGGCCTGGTGTTCCGGCAAAAAAAGCAGACTTTTTATTCAAGAGATGAAGTAACAGATACGAGGATCAGGAGAGAGCGCATGGCATTCTGGGAAATTATTTTCTACTGGGTAACTCTGGTAATCTACTCGCTGGCGGCCGGAGGATTCATCTACTCCATCGTCTTCAAAAACCCCCGCGTATTGCCGAGGATCACCCTTCTGGTGGCCTGCGGGTTCGCCGCCCATACCTCCACGATCCTTGCCCGGTTCTTCGCCACGGGGCACCTCCCCTGGTCGGGGCACTACGAATATGTTCTCATGGGCGGTTGGTTTATTATCGCCGGCACCCTCTTCGTGGGGTTGCAGAACAAGTCGCTGCGGGGGCTGGCCGTGGCCACCCTGCCGCTGGTGATCATCATGATGGGGTACGGCTACATGCAGAACCCGGGACTTACCCCCATGGCGGCCAGTCTCAAGACCGTCTGGCTTTATATTCATGTTTATTTCGCCTGGATCTCCTTCGGCGCTTATGCCTTGGCCATGTCGGCGGGGGCGCTCTACCTGCTGAAGAGCAGAAGCGATGGCCTCCCCGTTCCAAATCCGGCCTACGAAAAGTATCCCTCCCTGGACCGACTGGATGAGCTGATCTTTCGGTACGTGGTATTCGGTTTCATCACCGATACCATCATGATCTGCGCCGGCGCTATCTGGGCCAAGAATCTCTGGGGGAGCTATTGGGCATGGGACCCGGTGGAGACCTGGTCGCTCATCTCCTGGCTTATTTACGGGATTACCATTCACCTGCGGGTAACCTTCAAGTGGCGGGAAAAGAAGCTGGCCTGGCTTGCTGTCGCCGCCATGAGCACCGTGATTATCTGCTTCTTCGGGGTGAATCTGGTGGTCAATACCAGCCTGCACATCTTCCAGGTACGGTGACGGTTACAGCCCTATGTTTAAGAAGCTAATCAAGAGCCTAAGCTCTCTCCGTTTCACCATCGTGCTCATCTCTCTGTTGGGGGTGATGTTCATCATCGGTCTCTGGGTACCCCAGATATCCCTGGTGAAGGGGCTCTACCTGGAGTGGCACAGGAACTCTCCCAATCTGGTGGCGTTCCTTGATGCTTTGGGGCTGACGAGGGTTTACACGTCGCCTCTCACGGTGACCCTCTGGTTTTTCTTTTTCCTCAACCTGTCGCTGGTCATCCGGCAGCGGATTCCGCTGGTGAGACACCGGATCTCTCTCTCCTCCAAGAATATCGTTGATCCCGAGAAGGCCGCCGGCTATTCGTTCAGCCGTTCCTTTCTTCTCCCCTCGGGGGTAGGGGGGGGAAGCATTATCTCCCTGCTCCGTAAAAAGCGCTATACGGTTCTGGGTGATGCCGATGGTTTCTATGGTGTGAAAAACCGGTTGTCGCCGCTTGCGTTCCTCATCTTCCACCTGAGTTTTTTCCTGATCCTGCTGGGTGGAGTCATCAGCGTCTACACCGAGTTCATCGGTTACCTGGATCTTGCCCAGGGGGAAACCTTTCGGGGGGAGGCGGAGCGCTATAATGCGTCACCGCTCCCTAAATTTCCCTCTTTCGGCTCTACCCCCGCCGCCACCTTCACCGTCAAGAGTATCGAGCCACATGTCATCGGTAATACCCCAACGAGCATCGATGTTCGTCTTTTGGACAGCGAGGGAAGAAGCCACGTGGCCGGAATTAACATTCCCTATAAGACCGATCATACCTCCTTTGTTTTCAAGCATCTGGGGGTGGCGCCGCTTTTTACCTTGAAGGATCCCGCGGGAGTTGTTCTCGCCGAGAACTGCGTCAAGCTGGATGTGCTGCAGCATAAGCCGGACCGTTTCTCCCTGGCCGGATGCAATTTTACGGCGACCTTCTATCCCGATTACGTTCTGGAGCAGGGGAAGCGGGCCAGCCGATCCATGGAGTTTAATAATCCCATGTTCTTTATCTCCGTGGAGCGGGATGGGAAGAAGATCGGCGAAGGGCTTATCCCTAAGAACGGCAGGCTGGAATTCGCCGGGTATCGCCTGGAGATGCGTGACATGCCGTACTGGGTCCGTTTTTACGTGGTGAAACAGCGAGGCCTTTCGGTCCTCTATTCCGGTTTCGCCCTCGCCACCATCGGTGTCATCTGGAGACTTCTTTTCTTCAAGAGGGAGCTCGTGGGAAGGGTGCGGGAGAAGAATGGGGAGTGGTTTCTGCTGGTGGCGGGACGTTCCGAATTTTATAAAAAACTCGCGGAAGATGAGTTCGTGGAACTCCTGGAAAAAATAATAGGGAAAGCTGTTAAAGGCTAGGTTAGATTACGGAGGTTGTGAATAATGCATAAGTCCCTGATTCTTCTGCTGGTCATTCTGACTTTCTGCGCCGGCTGCCGGCAGCAGGAAAAAAAAGTCGATCTGGACAAATCCTTGCGTCTGCTGGTGAAATTTAACGGGAGGTACGGTTACTGCGACCGTGGGGGGATCATGGTCATCCCCGCTCAATTCGATTCCGCCGCCATCTTCTCGGAGGGGCTTGCGGCGGTGCGGGTCAAGGGGAAGAACGGCTATATCGATGTCAACGGGAGGGTGGTCATCCCTCCCACCTTTGATGTCGCATCGATCTTCCTGGAGGGGAGGGCGTCGGTGCGCAAGGGTGACAAGTGGGGGTACATAAATCAGGAAGGAAAGAGTGTGGTTGACGCAGAGTACCTCTCCACCTTCGCCTTCACCGAGGGGCTGTCCGCGGTTATCGTCTCCAAGGGGAGCGGCGCCCAGGCCGGCTACATCGATGCCGTGGGGAAATTAATCATCAAGCCCCGGTTTGACGATGGCGCGCAGTTTTCCGAAGGGCTCGCCTCCGTGAAGGTGGGCGGGAAGCATGGCTACATCGATAAAAGCGGCGTCATGGTGATCCCGCCGCAATTTTATGAGGCCGCCATGTTCCGTGACGGGCTGGCTATGGTGAAGATCAACGGTAAGTTCGGGATCGTCGGTTATCTGGATCGGAAGGGGACCATGGTTATCCCCCCCCAGTACTCGGAAGGGACGAGTTTTAATGAAGGTGTCGCCGCAGTCAGGAAATCCCTGAGCTGGCAGTTGATAGACCCGACGGGAAAACCGATCATACCTCGGGAATTCGCCTCGGCGACCATCTTCTCGGAAGGGTTGGCGCCGGTGATGGAGAAGGGGAAAGTCGGCTACATGGATAAGACGGGAACAATGGTCATCAAGCCTCGGTTCGACGCCGGCTCCATCTTTGTGGATGGTCTGGCGCCGGTGAAGGTGGGGAATAACTGCGGTTATATTGACCGGACCGGAAAGATGATCATCGAGCCGCGCTTTGAGTGGGATCAGAGGATTATCGATCAGTTCACCCATTACTACACTCATTTTACACCTGATAAAAAGGGTAATTGACCATGATGGACAATTTTCTTCACGCCATGGTCACCGGGCGGATCCCCATAACTCCGGGATTCGGTGTCGCCATCATGATGAACAACTATCTCCACGACATGGCCACCGGGCTGATGGTGGGGAGTGGGTTCGCCCTTCACGCGATCCTTCGTATTCAAGCATCCGTGAACAGTACTGAAGCCACGCTCTTCTTCCTGAAGACGAACCGCTCCATGGTGAAGCTCTTCAAGTTCGCCCTCTGGTGGGTGCTTCTTGGCGGCGTCCCCAGGACCATCTTCTACACGAGTTTTGAGTGGGCGAACGCGGCGGAGAAGCTGCAGATTCCTGCTTTGGCGGTGAAGCATGTCATGATGTTTACGGCGGTGGTCTGGGGTGGATTCGCGTGGCGTCGGATGCAGAAGAAGGTGGCGCTGCTTGAAAAAAGAGTGAAGAGTGAAGAGTGAAGAGTGAAGAGTGAAGAGTGAAGAGTGAAGAGAACCTTTCAGGTGTTTTAGGGGTTTATCTTGTTCCCAAGCTCCGGCTTGGGAACATACTTGTGGGTGAAGCTCCAGCTTCGGAGATGACAGGCTAAATATGGCATGACCTTCGAAAACGTGCAAAGCTGGAGCTTGGGAACGAGAAACAAAAAACCGTGAAAGGTGAATAGTGAATGGTGAATAAAATCTTTACCTTTCACCTTTCACAAGGTTCTATTCACTATTCACCATTCACCATTCACCATTCACAAGGTTTACAAAAGTGCTCTTCCGTATCCTCAAAAACTCCTTTCTCAAGCGTCCACGGTCGATTTTTCTCGTGTTTCTTTCCATCACCATGGGAGCGGCCGTGGCTACCTCCTTCCTGGGAATCGCCGGTGAGATCTCCCATAAGATGTCCCTTGAGCTCCGGAGTTACGGGGCGAATATCCTTCTGGAGCCCTCCGCCGTGGAAGGGGGGGGCTTTCTCCGGGAGGTGGATCTTCCCAAGATCAAGACGGTCTTCTGGAAATACAACATCACCGGTTTTACCCCTTACCTTTTCGGCCTTGTCGATCTGACCGCCGGCACGAAACATGAACGGGCAGTGATCACGGGGAGCTGGTTTTATAAACAGTTGTTGGTAGAGGGGGAAGAGCCCAGTTTTCAGGGGATACAGGTTATCGCACCTTGGTGGGAACTGCAAGGTGGGATGCCCCAGGATGCGGACGAGGCGGTGGTGGGAGCCTCCCTGGCGCGGCGTTTGGGGGTTGTCTTGGGGAGCCGGGTGGTTGCCCTGGCACGGGGAGCAACCAAACCGTTCAGGGTTGTGGGAATCGTGACCACGGGGGGGTACGAGGAGGAGCAGTTTTTCGCCCCTTTGGTGACGGTGCAGTCGTTGCTGGGGAAAATGGGAAAGCTCTCCCGGGTTCTGGTGAGCGCCGTGACGGTCCCCATGGATGCTTTTGGGAAAAAAGATCCCGCCGCCATGAGCAAGGAAGAGTATGAGAAGTGGTACTGCACCGCCTACGTTACCTCGGTGGCCAAGAACGTGGAAGAGGTGATGGCCGGGAGTCGCGCCAAACCGATCTGGCAGATAGCCAGCGCCGAAGGTGCGCTTCTGACCAAGCTGAACAGCGTCGTCCTGTTGCTGACGCTCCTTGCCCTGGGGGCCTCGGCCATTGCCGTCTCCACCAGTCTCATGGCCTCCATGGCCGAACGGAGCCCCGAAATAGCCCTCATGAAGGCGATCGGCGCCGACCGGTTGCAGATCTCCGCCATTTTCCTGGGGGAAACCTTGATCATCTCCCTGGCTGGTGGGATTGTCGGCTATCTGCTGGGTGATCAGCTTGCCGCTCTCATCAGTCAATCGGTTTTCAACTCGGCCATAAAGTCTCCCCTCTGGCTCCTTCCCACCGCCATGGTTTCGGCCTTTGCCGTGGCCTTAGCCGGGAGCGCCGCTCCCCTGCGCCGAGCGTTTCTCATCGAACCGGTGAAGGTGCTGAAAGGGTGAAAAGGATTAGATGAATCGACGCAGCTGGCTTATACATCTTGTTTTTCGGGCGCTTGCCCATCGGGCAGGGCGAACGCTGCTCCTGTTGGCGGTACTTGCCATGGCGTCCAGCCTTGCCACGGCCCTGGGGATCGTCTCCTTCTCCATGGGGAAGCGGGTGGCGGAGGAGGTGCGCAAATATGGCGCCAATCTGGTGGTCGTACCCAACAGTGCGCGTCTGGACGTGGGGAGCGGGGGACTGAATTTCGGGGTCGTCAGCGAACCTGCGTATCTGCGGCAGGAGCAGGTGGATGGAGCTTTGACGAAGAGCGGTCTCATTGCGGAACGCTCCAAACACCTTCGTGGCGCCCTTCGTCTGGGGAGCGCCGATATCCTCGTGGAGGGGGTCGACTTCGTGGAGATCCGCCGGCTCTTTCCCTGGTGGCAGCTTCAGGGTGGGTGGCCTGCTCCCGGCCAAGTGGTGGTGGGGAGTGATCTGGCGTCGAGTTTTCATCTCAAGGTAGGTGACACCGTGGAGCTTGCCGGCGCCGGAGAACCGGTGCGACTCCGCCTGGCCGGCATCGTCGCCACGGGGGGGGAAGAGGATGGGCTCCTCTTTCTCCACCTCCCGGAACTCCAGAAAATCCTTGACCTGGATGGCCGGCTCTCCACGGTTCGGCTCTTGGTTCCCGCCGATGGAGTAAGCCTCAGAGTGCGGGCCGCTACACTCCAGCAGTTTCTTCCCCAGGCGAGAGTAACCGAGGTCCGTCAGATCGCCCGGACCAGCGAGGGACTCCTTGCCAAAGTCAAATTGCTCATGCTCCTGGTGACTGCGGTGGTGCTCCTCTCCGCCGGGAGCAGCGTCACCGGCACCATGAGCACGGCGGTCCTGGAGCGGAGTAGGGAAATCGGGCTCATGAAGGCTATGGGGGGGACCCGATGGGAACTGCTCCGTATCTTTGCCGCCGAGGCGCTCCTTCTGGGAGTGGCGGGTGGTGTCGTGGGGTATCTTCTGGGATGCGGTATTGCCCAGTTCATCACCTGGACTGTTTTCGGGGTGTCAGCCGGGATCACTCTCTGGTATGCTCCTGTTTCGGTCGGGGTCAGCCTCCTCCTGGCGCTCCTGGGGAGCCTGGGGCCGATGATCTCCGTTTTCCGGCTTGATCCGGTTCGGAGCCTGCGAGGGGAGTAAGGATTTTTATGGCGTCCATGATAATTGAAACAGCAGGGCTCACAAAGAGCTACGGCGAGATCCGCGCCCTGAAACCTCTGGATCTTACGGTTCCGGAGGGGGAGTGGCTCTCGGTTATGGGGCACTCCGGTTCCGGGAAAAGCACCCTCCTGAACCTAGTGGGTGGACTGGATCGCCCCACCGCCGGGATGCTGAAGGTGGGGGGAGAGGATCTCCTGGGGCGGGATGAGGACGGCTTGGCCCGTTTCCGCCGTGAATTCGTCGGGATAATTTTTCAGCAGCACCATCTTATCCCCTACCTGAACGCCCTGGAGAACGTCATGCTGGCCCAGTACTTTCACTCTGTTCCCGATGAGGCCGAGGCCCGATCGGCTCTGGAACGAGTGGGGCTTGGTCATCGTCTGAAAAATCGGCCGGGTGAACTATCCGGCGGGGAGCAGCAGCGGGTCTGTATCGCCCGGGCGATCATCAACAGTCCGCGGCTCCTCCTGGGGGATGAACCCACCGGGAATCTGGACCATGGCAGTACGACCATGGTGCTGGAGCTTCTCCGGGAGTTGCGGGTCGAGGAGCGGTTCACGATCATCATGGTGACGCACAACCAGGAGGTGGCTGCCTGGGGAGACCGAACCATTTACCTGGACGACGGGGTCCTGGTGCGCGAAGAGAAAAAGCTGGTTGAAGGCTGAGGGCTGAAGGTCAGCGCCCTGCATGAATAGAAGGAAACCGGATGCAATTCGTATTCAAACTGATCCCTCAGCTCATTGCCTGGACAATCATGGTTCTGCTTCTTCTGCGAGGCATTCCGGGGCGGCGTAGGGGCGTATCCCTCTGGGCGGCCGGCGGGTTTACCATGGGGGTCGTCGGATATGCTCTCCTTGCCCGGCTTGCTTCGGGGACGGTTCCCCTGGGGATCATCAGGTGTGCGGTGGGGGGAAGCTTTTTTCTCCTCTGGGTGGTTGCCGTTGCCGCCGTCTACCGGAGTACCGTCCGGGATTTCCCTCTGGTCCGGGTTGAGCGGTTCGTTGAGAGTCCCTTCTGCGCCTGGGGGGGGGGCGCCATAGTCGGCATGGTGGCGGGGGGGATCAGCGCCTCCCTGTTCCCCGGGTCGGAGAGCGGCACGGTGCGATTCCTCGTATTTTCGACGCTGGCTTTGGCCGGCGTGCTCCTGGTGGTTGTCGCCCGCAAGGTCGAGTGGCGGCTGGCGCCATCCATCGGGGTGACTCCCTCATCCCTGCCGGCCGTCCTGGTGGCGCTTCTTCTCTTCTCTTCTTCTTCCAGCCTCGTTCTTGATCTGTTCTCGCCGCTGAGCATGAAGGTGATGAAGGGGACCCATGATTTTGTGCATCAGTTCATGGAATCAATCCTGATACCTGACCATATCTTCATTCGACCGGCCATCTGGGGGTATATCGGCTTCCTCTTCGGCAAGGAGGTCGGTTTCTGGGGGGGGATGGTCATCTGGTTCTTCCCGGTGATTCTTATCTCCCTGGCCATTTACCTGGAGCCGTTGCCGTCGGTGGCCCAGATTCGCCAAGGGGCCCAAAGACGCAGGTTGCTGGCAGCCGCCATCTCAAAAAAAAGGCGCACCCTGGTGATTCCCGCCATCGCCCTGGCGGCTCTTGCCGGGGCCGCCTATCGGAGCTCTTTCCCTAATGTTGAGTACTGGGATCCGAAACCGCTGTCGGTCACCGCCACCCCAGCCGGTGAGCTCTTCATCCCCCGCAAGGGGGAGGTTGACCTGGAGGACGGCAGACTGCATAAGTACCTGTACAAACAGGGAGGAAAAGAGGTGCGGTTCTTTGTGCTCATGACCCCTGCCGGAAAGCTGACGGTGGTTCTGGACGCTTGCGCCATCTGCAAGCCCGATGGCTATGGACAGACCGAGGGGATGGTGCTCTGCTATTACTGCAAGACCCTCATCCCTCTGGATACGGTGGGAAAACCAGGGGGATGTAACCCGGTGCCGGTTTCGTTTCTGGAGCGTGAAGATGGAGTTCGTCTTGACGCGCTTACCCTGGTCAACAGCTGGAACCGGACCGTTCAGACAACGACCAAGAGCAGCGGGGAAGGTAAATGAACCGTCTACCCCGTACCCTCTGGGCAATCATATCGTCTCGGGCGCTCCCTCCCGTCGTCCTCGGTTTCTTTCTGGTGCTGTATATCGGTATCGCCTTTTTTACCGATGAGACCCTGATCACGCTCATGGCCCTCACCCGGAGGATTCCCCTGTTGGCCGGGTTGCTGGCTCTTCTACCGCTGAACAGCGGCTGCCGTATGATCGTGGAGAGCCGGCGTCATCTGAAGCGACACCGGGCGCTCTCCGGCATGGCCAGGTCGGTAAACGCCGATCTCTTTGACGAGAGTGTCGAACTGTCTGCTCCCGCGCTCTTCCCTCAACTTGAGCTTCGTCTTTCGGCCGAGGGGTATGCCACCAGAAGTAGCGGCGAATTTCTTGTGGCTCTGCAAGGGGTTTCTCTCTTCCCCGCCCGGTTGCTGTATCTGGCCGGGATCTTTTGCCTTTTCGGCGGGATACTCGTCAGCTTGATGAGCCGAAGCGTGGATCGGCAGGCGGTTATCCAAGGGGCGCCGTTTCCGGCCCCTGGGGGGAACGGCGGCATTGTGGAGAAGATAACCTTCGGGATCTCAAACGGATCGATTCTGGAGCGGGAGCTGCTCATTGAGGTGGCGAACAGGGAGGGGAAGGGTGGTGGCGCCTTCGGTGTCTATCCTCCCGGCCGGTTCAGGGGAACGTTTGTCTACCCCCGGTATCTGGGGGTCGCCCTGATCTGCCGGTTCATTGCACCTGATCTGCCGGGGGGGTATGAAAAATCGGCGGTTTTACCACTCTATCCCCCCGGACGGGAAGCATCCGCGGAGATCTCCGGCACTCCCTACCGGCTCACCCTGTCGCTGGCGACTCCGGAGGATGGCTCCGATCCCTACATGACCGGTAAGATGCACTTTCTCTTCAAGCTGCTCAAGGGGAAGGAGCTTCTCCTGGCGGGGAGTCTCCCCGAAGGTGGTGAGTTCAGCCGGGACGGATACCGGTTGTCTATCCCCGATTTCCGGCGGATGGTGATGACCGATTTCGTCAGCGACTATGGCGTACTCCTCATCTGGTGGTCGGCATTCCTCTTTACCGCGGCATTCTTTCTGTGGCTTCCGCTCCGTCTACTCTTTCCTCGAAGAGAGATGCTGTTTCGTTCCCAAGGGGAGAGCGTCCGGGCATGTTCCCGGGCCGAGGGAGCGAGGAGAACGCATGCCGGAGTATTTAATGAAGCACTGGATCTGCTGGAAACCACAAAACATGATGCGAACTGAGGAGGAGCTGTTCATGTGTAAAATGCTGTCGGGAGTAGTGCTTTGCCTGTTGCTTCTTTCCCCCGCCGTTCCTGTCTCCGCCGACCAGTACGATGATTGTGTCGCGGGGTGCTCGCAGAGTTCCGTGACTTCCTGTACTGAACAGGCGCGACTTTCCGCCGGCAATGTTCAGGAAGAGGAAGAGTTGATCGCTGCCTGCGAAAAAAGCAGGGCCGATTGTCTGAAAGGATGCAGTGACGCGGAGGCTCAGTCTTCG
>CAIYUY010000162.1 GCA_903929485.1 uncultured Desulfuromonadales bacterium | reverse complement strand
TCCCAAGGGTTTGGCTGTTCGCCAATTAAAGCGGTACGCGAGCTGGGTTTAAAACGTCGTGAGACAGTTTGGTCCCTATCTACCGTGGGCGCAGGATACTTGAGAAGAGCTGTCCTTAGTACGAGAGGACCGGGATGGACGAACCGCTGGTGTTCCAGTTGTGCCGCCAGGCGCAGTCGCTGGGTAGCTACGTTCGGAGAGGATAACCGCTGAAAGCATCTAAGCGGGAAGCCCCCTTCAAGATTAGGTATCCCTGGGAGCAATCCCCTAAAGGCCCGTTGGAGACTACAACGTTGATAGGCCGGATGTGTAAGCACAGTAATGTGTTCAGCTTACCGGTACTAATTGGCCGTGAGGCTTGACCATAAAATTAACTTGTTCATACCGGGGGTGGCAACCCCACCCCCGGTTCTTAACCTGCAACAAAAGCCACCTCACAGGCACATGCGATTGAGAAACATCTTGGTTCTATGTTCTATGTTCTACGTTCTATGTTCAGGGTCTTAGACCTAGAACGTAGAACCTAGAACGTAGAACAGTTTCCGAACCACACCGGTTTCCGGTGGCGATGCCGAGAGGGCCACACCCGTTCCCATCCCGAACACGGAAGTTAAGCCTCTCTGGGCCGATGGTACTGCACGGGCAGCTGTGTGGGAGAGTAGGTCGCCGCCGGATTTTTAACACGAATGCCCCATCTCTTTAAGAGGTGGGGCATTTTTGCGTCCGCGTCCGCAAGAAATTCCATGGAGTTTTTATGGGAATAGTGCTAACTGTATCGTTATATTTATTATTTGTATCATATAAGGAGAATGAAAAATGAAAGTTAAAATTATGGCCAACATTGCGGCACTGGTGACTGCCCTGGCGTTGCTAATGCTGGGGGGGTGCGGCTCGGAGAGCGCCCAGACAGCCAGTGACCCGGTAACCGTTATTTCTACGACAGAAGTGGCAAGTTATGACACCATCGATGAGGTGATAGCTGCTGTTGAGAAAGCAGGCGGCAATACCACCACCGTAAGCAGCACACTTGGCGGATATGATACCATGGCTGCCGCGGCGCAAACCCTTGGGGCTAACGGTACCCTCTCCACGACCGATATCTCTAAAATTATTAAAGGTGAATGGTCTAAGGTGGCAGGATGGTTTTGGGGTGTTAAGTACTATAAGGTTGCATACGAAGCCGGTGGCTATAAAAACTTGAGCGGACTTGTTGTCATGCCGAAACTGTGGTTTTGGCAATATCCTGTAGGAGTCCTGCTGCTTACTCACCCCACGGAAGTCCTGAGAGCATATTCGCCGTCCGTCACTGAGCCGTTCCTTGACGGCACGTTCACCAAATTGTTCGGATCTCTGTTCGGCAGCCTGAAATATGTAGTTGTCATCCCCGATTATCCCGGTTTGGGAGACAACGCGGAGGTCCACCCCTATTGCCTGAAGGAACGGTTGGGATCAACATCCGCTGCGTTGGTAAAAATAGTCCAGGCTGACAAGAGATTCTATGCCGGTGATAAGGATATCAGTATTCTCGGCTTTTCTGAAGGAGCGTATGCCGCACTGGCCACGGCAGATTACATGAGACATCGCACATCTGAATACAGAGTCAATAAGGTGATTGCACTTTCCGGCCCCTATGATCTCTCCGGCACCATGAAAGAGCTGATGCTCACCGCGCAAGGAGACTACCCGGCGCCCTATTTTCTGCCTTATGTTATCGCCGGGTATTCCGATACCTATCGTGATATCGATTACCTGAAATTTGATCAATCTGTCGTGGCCAATCCGATCAAGGACAATCAGGCGTTCAATCGAAGGCTTTATCAGATTATGGATGGAAGGTTTGACGGAACCACAATATCCAAGCTTATATATACGGTAACGCCGGAAGTCCCCAATGGCGCGACTTCCTACTACGGGCCGATTTCGATGACCACGGCCCTGTTTCAGGATCGCCTTGCAAACGATTTTTCTACAACCGGCATCAACCAGAGGCTTCTGGACAACACGCTGCCTGGAAACGACTGGGGTTTTGTTGATCCAACGGTTAAATTCTTGTTTGTTCACTATCCGGATGACGATTGTGTGAAGTACGCTAATACGCAAGCTGTCCAAGCTGCCTGGAAAAATTATATCGGTAAAAATGTGACCATAAAAACATTGACTGACACACAGCCTCTCACCAAGAGTAATGCCGGTTCAACCCACGCAGCCTCTATTTTGAACGAATATCTTATCGGCCTGAAATTTCTGTTAGATATGCCGCTCGATTAGTGTAGGGTCCGGGTGAGGGGGACGTCACCCTCGGAGTGTGAATAATACGCCACGCATACGCCTGCATCAAATCTACGTTCTTGCTCTGTCGAGCAACTTATGATAGGTAACAGCGCTGACTCGTTTGATTGCGTAATGGAGATGACACATGAAAAGGTTTGTTTCGGCGGGAACTGTTTTGTTTGTTGGCGGAATATTCTCTTGCGCCACGTCCTGGGGCTCACATGCTGGTTTCGAGAAATTAACCTTCACTCCCGCGACCTCCGCCAAGGGGGGGACGGTGAAGCCGGTGGCTGTGAAACCTGAAGCGCCGCCCGGTCCCATCACAGGGAAGGTCCTTCAGTCAATGGATTCCGGCGGTTATACGTACCTTCTCATCGACTCCAAGGGGGATCATCGATGGGCAGCCATCACCTCCACTCCTGTTACGGTGGGGGAACTGGTAACGGTCAAGCCCGGAATGTTAATGCTCAATTTTTCCAGCAAGGGGCTTAACCGGACTTTTGAGCGGATTGTTTTTTCCGAAGGGATAGAGACACGGAAGCTCGGCGCCAGGCCTGCAACTCCGAAAACTACCGCGGGGAGTTCCGGAGCGGCAGTTCCTTTTAATAAAATTTCGGTGGAGAAAGCACCGGGCGCTAATTCTTATCGGATCGCTACTCTTTTCGCCAATCCGAAGTTGGACGGTAAAAAGATCGTGGTGCGAGGGAAGGTGGTCAAGGTTTCCACGGGGATCATGGATCGTAACTGGATACATCTTCAGGATGGGAGCGGCACTCCCCAGAGGAAGAATCACAATCTGGTGGTGACCTCCAAGGAGCTCCCCGATGTGGGGGAGATTATCACCATCACCGGCACAGTCATCAGAAACAAGGATTTTGGTAGCGGCTACAAATATGATGTTCTCGTGGAAAAGGGGCGGATCGTCAGGGAGACCACGGAATCGAAGCCTGCACTACCCTGAAAATTTCGACAGATGTCATCCTGAGCGACTTGTGCTGAGCGTAGTCGAAGCATAGCGAAGAATCCGCTTCTGTTTGAGAAGCAGATCTTCGCGTTGCTCGGCATGACTGACGGTCGGTAAAATTTTAGTCGCAAATCACCCTATTTATCCAGGTACTTGATCAGATCATCGGTAACATCCGTCAGTTTTTGGTTCCCGTCAGAATAGAGTAATTCGGCGGCGATTAGTGTGTAGCCGTTCTTCTCTCCATACTCCTTGATCTTTTTCGCAATCTGCTCCTGTAATTTACTTTTGATCTCCTCGGACTGTTTTGAAATCTCTTTTTCCGCCTTCTGGCCAGACTCCTGAAATTCAGCAACCTTGGCCTGAAACTCTTTTCCCTTTGCCTCCTGCTCCAGTGGGTTCATCTGTTTGGCCTGACTTTCCAAGGTTTTTTTCTGAGCTTCCAGTTTTTTACCTTTGGCAGTGAGCAGTTTCCGGAATTTGTCGCGGGTTTTTTTGAGTGATTCAATCGCCTTCTGACCGGTCTTGGACTCCTGAAAAATCTTCTGTATCTCCACATATCCCAGTTTAACCGGGGCCGATGCCGCCAGGGGGCCCAGAGTGAGCGGCTTCGACTCCAGGAATGACGGAGTCCTGGAAGGAGCGGAGACGGTGGCGGTTACCGCGGGAGGAGCAGGCACTTTATTTTCCCGGACAGGGGAGGCAAGAGCCGATGGGGTCGGTGGAGTTTTCGCCGTGATAGGTGGAGTCAGCTGCGGCGCTAGTGCTGCTTCTTCGGCGCAAAATGCCGCGGTGACGAGTGAAACAGTCAGTAATGTTGTGAAAATTGTCAGCTTCATGGATCTCCTTTTGTTGTGCGGTATGGTTGGTTTCGGCTGCTGTCTTGGCTGATCAGATGCCCGATGGTAGCAGGGGAGGGGAACTCTGTCAATCGACTGTTGACCGCTTCGTAATATCTGCTATCCTGTACGACTGTTTGAGACATACCACCAACTATTTTGAGAGTGCGTGGCAAAAGATGGAACCATTTCTTTGTAAAGAGTTCAGGATCAGATCCTATGAGGTGGATTGGCGCGGGAGGGTGAGCCCTGTTACTCTTCTTAATTACCTTCAGGATGCGGCGGCGGAGCATGCCTATCGGCTGGGAGTGTCTGTCACCGTGCTACACTCCCTGGGGCTCACCTGGGTTCTCTCCCGCTCTCACCTGAAGATCTTTCATTCTCCGGGGGTCGGCGAGGTGCTTCGAGTGATGACCTGGCCGTCGTCCCGTGGACAGCGTTTCACCTGCCGGGAATTCCAGATACATGACCGGAAAGAGAATCTTGTGGCGTTGGCTACCAGTTCCTGGGCTGTTCTTGATCTTGCTACACGACGTCCGGTTCGTTTGGATAGTTCCCTCCCCTTTTATCCCCTGGATTCACGTCGCGCGGTGGAGGATGACTTCGTCTCGCTCCCCCGGTTGGAGCAGATCCATCGGGAGCTCCCTTTCCGGGTGAGGCTCATGGATATGGATTTGAACCGCCATGTGAATAATGCCGTCTATGCCGCCTGGGCGCTGGAGGTTGTCCCCGCTGAAGTCATGGAACAGTGTCGGTTGGAGGAGTTGGAGATCGCTTTCCGCGGAGAGGCCAGATATGGGGATTCAATTATTTCTCGCTGCGGCGTGGGAGTCAGTGACTCAAACTTTCTGCATCAGATCGTGGAAAAGGGTGAGGGGAGAGAGCTGACACGGCTGAGGACGGTCTGGAAACCACTGGAACTGTAGTATCTTGTCGCGGGTCAATAAGGAGCTTCACCGGGTTCGCCCGCAAACTATCAAGGAGTTAGGAGATACAATGAAATTTTCACTGAAGCGTATGGTATCGGTTGCGTTTTTAGCCTTTGCACTGGTCAATTTAGTCGGTTGCGGTGAAGGGACTAACACCCCTTCAACACCTTTGACCGCCTCCACGGTATCCTCGAATCCCCCCACAAATCTGGTCGATAGTCACACCCATTCGGTATCCATCCCGTTCAGCGACTTGGGGGGAGGTAAGACGGTGAACTATCGGAGCAGCGTCACGTCGGGTCATTCCCACGTCATCGCCCTCTCGGCCGGACAGCTTGCCGACCTGTATAATGGTCTTCGGGTGCAGGTTGTCTCAACTCCTGCCGCCGATGGCCATGCTCACCTCTGGAATATACTCGGCGGCCAGATTGTCTATGAATCCATCTGCTATAATTGTCATTCCAACGATAAGCGGGGTGTCAGTCAGATGAATTCCAGTCAGCCCCCTCTGCAATCTCAGAAAAATGCACTGCAAAGCCCGCCCACTCAGCCTTTATCATCGGCCGTCTCCGCGACCCCGGATCCAAATTTCGGGACAACGGCTCAAACCCTGACCATAACCACACCGTCGTTGACCGGCGCCGTTGTAGGGACATTTCATAGTCAGAGCTTAAGCGCAACAGGAGGAACCTCTCCCTACGTTTGGTCGATCACCGGCTACCACCCTGCTTGGCTGGCTCTGTCGGCAGGTGGCGTCATTTCCGGGACGCCGACGGCGACGGATACCGGCAACTATACTCTTACGGTGAAGGTAACGGATTCGGCTACTCCGGCGGCGACTGCATCCGGCAGTTTCACTCTGGGTGTGACCGCGGTTGCCCCAGCCATTGACGGCGCCGCCCTTTACGCTTCGTACTGCGCCGGGTGTCACGGCGCTCTCGCCGGTTCCCGTAAACGAGGCAAGAGTGCCGCCCAGATCACCTCCGCATTGGCTACCGTCCCTGACATGAGTGGCATTTCTCTTACCGCCGCCCAGATTCAGGCCGTAGCCACCGCTCTCTATCCGTAATGGATTCAATTATCCTCGCGGAGACAAGAGGCTCCTGGAAACGGGAGCCTCTTGTTTGCACTCCCTCACGGCATTCCGTGCTCTTTTTTAGCCAACGGTCAAAGGCGCGGTGGGGGCGCTTTTGCATTTTCTCCATCGCCATGCTATGATGCGGACACATTGTTGTTCCACGCCGCACCACTATCAGAGATCTCCCGGCAGTCAGGGGGTTTTAGAGGATTGATATGTACCGACTTACCATAACATCGTCTTTCGCCGCCGCTCATAACCTTGTGAACTATCAGGGAGATTGCGAAAACCTTCATGGCCACAACTGGAAGGTTGATGTCACCGTCACAGCCCGGGAACTGGATAAGGCAGGCCTGGGGATCGATTTCAAGCTCCTCAAGAAGGAGACCAAGGAACTGCTTCAGACCCTGGATCACAAGTATCTCAACCAGTTGGCTCCGTTCGTTGACGCCTCCCCTTCGTCCGAGGAGATCTCCCGACACCTTCATGGGGAGCTTTCCCGGCGTCTCAACAGCGACAATGTCACGGTGCGGGAGGTGACGGTGTGGGAATCGGACGTGGCCCGAGCCACCTATTATGAATAGCGCGCCGTTGGTGGAACTCTTCTCCTCCATCCAGGGAGAAGGTCCCCATGTGGGGCGGCGTCAGGCGTTTCTCCGCTTCCACGGCTGTAATCTCTCCTGTGCCTACTGCGACACCGTGGAGCCCGTCATACCGACTCATTGTCGAGCAGAGCCGGAACCGGGATCGGGCTTCTTTAAGCCGCTGCAGAATCCGGTCTCTCTTGCGGCGGTGATGGAGCTCCTTACCGGGTGGCGTGATCGTTGCCTCGGCCTGCATCACTCACTCAGCCTCACCGGGGGGGAACCGCTTCTGCACCGGGATACCTTGCTCCGGTGGCTCCCGACGCTTCGGTCGCTCTTCCCCATCTATCTTGAGACCAACGGCACTCTCCCTGAATCCCTTGCCGCGGTGGTGGATGATGTTGATTACATCAGCATGGATATCAAGCTCCCCTCGGCGTCCGGTTCTCCTCCACTATGGGAGCTGCACCGTAACTTCCTGGAGGTGGCGATCCGGCGGGAGCTGTTCGTCAAGGTTGTCGTCGGCATTGATACCCCTCCGGAGGAGATCCGGACCGCCTGTCTGCTGGTTCGAGACGTAGAGCCCTCAATCCCGCTGATCTTGCAGCCGGTGACCCGAAACGGGGTCTCCACTGTCCCGGCGCAACTTCTCCTGAGATTTCAGGAGCAGGCGGCACGTATCCTGACTGATGTTCGGGTCATCCCCCAGACTCACGTCTTTTTGAACCTTCTCTGAAGTCGATTAGCAGAGGTCTTATGATCATTGAAGAGTTGACCATGCCGGAATTTCTGGAGGGGCTGACGCGGAGCAGGACTGTCTATCTTCCCTTCGGCTCCGTGGAAGAGCATGGCTCCCATCTGCCGCTCTCCACCGACACCATTCAGGCTTATGAGGTGGGGAAGAAGGCGGCGCAACAGATCCCCCTCTTCGTGGCGCCGCCGCTCCACTACGGTAATTGCCGCTCCACTTCCGGTCATCCGGGCACGATCTCCATCCGGACAGAGACCCTGAAGCTGTTTCTCAAGGACATCGTCCGGTCGTTGCATGGACAGGGGCTTATGAACTTCATTGTCCTTACCGGTCATGCGGGGGGCGCCCACCGGATGGCCCTCCAGGACGCCGGCGAGGAACTGCTGACTGAGCTCCCCCTCATCCGGATGGCCGTGGTCACCGAGTACGATCTGGCGGTGAATGAGGGGCGGGCAATCATCGAGACTCCGGTGGATGCCCATGCCGGGGAGATCGAGACCTCCCGTATCCTCCACTACAACCCTGAGTTGGTGAAGGGAACGTCATCGGAAGAGTATCCCTCCTTTCCAATGGGGATACTCGTACGCAATAAACGGCTGTTCTGGCCCGGTGGGGTCTGGGGCAACCCGTCTAAGGCGACCGCCGAGAAGGGACGACGCCTGGAGGAACTGGTTGTGGCCAAGGTCGTCGCCCTGGTGAAGGCGTTGGCGGAGTTTGAGGAGTAGGAGGAGCTATGCTGGTCGTGGCGGGAGATATTGGCGGAACATCCACCAGGTTGGCATGGTTCGATCTGGAAGGAGCCTCCTTTGCGGTGCTGGCGGAGGCGCGCTTTATCAGCCGGGAGTTCGGCTCTCTCGCGGACATCGTCGCCCTGTTCATGGCTGAGCATGGGGTGACGGCGGAGCGGGCATGTTTTGGTGTCGCCGGTCCCGTGCGAGGTGGGACGGTGGTGACCCCGAACCTTCCCTGGATGGTGGGGGCGGAGGAGCTTGCCTGCACCGTGGGGCTCCCTAGGGTAATGCTCATCAATGACCTCGAGGCCAACGCCCACGGGATTCCGCTCCTGGGGGAGGAGGATTTTTTTCTCCTCAATCAGGGGGTGAGGGATCCATCAGGGAATATTGCAGTCATCTCGGCAGGAACCGGCCTGGGTGAAGTACTGGCGTTTCGGGAGGGTGACGGCTATCATCCCGTGGCCTGCGAGGCGGGACATGCGGATTTTTCTCCCCGCAATGAGTTGGAGAGCGAATTACTCCTACACCTGCGTGACGAGTACGGCCGGGTCAGTTATGAGCGAATTATCTCGGGCCCGGGTCTCTGCAATATTTATCGTTTTTTCAGGGATGTCAGACGACTTCCGGAAAATCCCGTTGTGGCCCGGGAGATGCGCGAACAAGACCCCGCAGCCGTTATCTCCCGGGCGGCTTTGGCGGGAAGTTGCCCCCTCTGTGGTCACGCTCTGGACCTCTTCGTCTCACTTTATGGGGCCGAAGCGGGGAACGCGGCCCTGCGGTATCTGGCCACCGGGGGGCTCTACGTGGGGGGGGGGATTGCTCCTAAGATCATTAAGGCGCTTCAGGGAGCGGCTTTTATGACTGCCTTCACCGCCAAGGGGCGGTTGAGCCCCCTGGTGGAGTCAATTCCGGTGAAGGTTATTCTCAATGATCGGGCCGCCCTGCTGGGAGCGGCACGCTGCGCCTCCCTTAGGGAAACTCCTTGAGGAGAGCGGGGCCGATGGTAGTGGCGTAATGCACCGTCATGCCAGTTTTTCCTGCTGCACAAGAGAATCAGTTTGTGGTATCTTCCCCTGCTCCAAAGGGTTAATCCGACGCTCCACTTTACGTAAATCGATGACAGGGAGGGTTGTATGGAAGCACGAGGTAAGAGTGTCAGTAATGCCGGCGTCATCGGATTCCTTACTCTCTGTGTCATCATGGCGTCCTGCCTGTTTACCCCTGCCATGGGTGAAGAGACCGATTCCGCCTCGATCCTGACGGATCTGGCTGTTGTTAAGAATGTCACGTTTACCCGCAAGGGGAAAAGCGATGTGGTCGCTGTCTTTCTTGATCGTCCCTTTATCTACTCATATTACCCTCTTTCCGACCCTCCCAGGGGGGTGATCGATCTGGCCCAGAGTGATCCCGGCGCTTATCTGGAACCGATTAGTTACCAGGGGGGGCAGGTGAAACAGCTCCGTTTCATCAAGGAGGATCTGGGGTCGGGTCAGTTGACACGATTGGAATTCTTGCTTCAGGACAATGCCGATTTTATCGTCAGATCTTCACCGGAAGACAATCTGAAATTGGTTATCACGTTCTCGGGGGGGGGGAAGAGTTCGATGACAGCGGCTTCCACGTCCCCGGTTCCGGTTTTGCAACCTCCCAAGAGGAAGCTGGTTCTGAATGTCCCGGTTACTCCCTCCAAGGTGTCGGAGAGCGTAGCCGTTGCAGAGTCAAAGAGTACTCCTCCCGTGGTTAGCCGGAACTCGGCTCCGGTTCAGCCGAAGAGTAGTCCAATGCCCGAGGTGGTTTCCGGGCGGGCTGCTTCACATCACGTCATGGGGCCGACCCTCAGGAAAATTGTCGTTATCCCTGAAGGGATCGATCTGCTGATCGACGCCCCTGTTCGCAGTTCATCGACTTTTTTTATGAAAAAACCGAACAGGATGGTGATAGACCTGCCGGGAGTCCTCATTGCTCTCCCCATTGACAAACTTCCCATCAAAGCTTTCGGGATTGACTCCGTTCGTCTTGGGCGCCATGAAGGGAAGAGTCGGGTCGTATTCGAAGGGGCGAGCGATGCGGTACTGCGGGCCAAGTTAATCACCACTGATACCGGATTGCGGCTGCTGCCGGCCTCTGCCCCCTCCGGGACGACTCCGTAATGGCGGAATGGCGTTTTTTCGTGCGCTCTGACGGCTTGTTTCTGCTGCTGTTGGAAAAACCTTGACCATTTGACGTCTTTTCTTTATAGTCATTTCCGTTGCCGGAGTGGTGAAATGGTAGACACAGCAGACTCAAAATCTGCCGACCGCAGGGTCATGCCGGTTCGAGTCCGGCCTTCGGTACCATAGCTTAATCCATGGTAGTCCATTACAGTCAAAAGCTCCCGATTTCCGGGGGCTTTTTCTGTTTCCGACGTGCTGTGTCGTCCGCATGCGTCCGCATGTGTCCACGACTTTTAAGCACATAATCACGGGGTGTATGTACCGATAATTTCCGGGTGTGCTGAAAAGGAGGTAACGTCATGTCAAAGCGCATTGTTCCGTTATCCGACAGGCAAGTGAAGAACGCCAAGGCGGGAGAAAAGGATTTTTGCCTGTTCGACGGTTTCGGGTTGTTCCTCCTGGTGACGACCACCGGCGGGAAGTTGTGGCGGTTCAAGTATTTTCTGAATGGTAAGGCGGTGCAGATGGCTTGGGGGACGTATCCCGAATTGACGTTGAACGAGGCCAGGGAGAAATGGTGTCAAACATGTGGCGCACGTTGCCGGTTATCTGCATTTCCAGGGGACTCCCGACGATGCCGCGATAGATGTCGACCAACCAGCTCTTAAACTTTTCAAACACTCCTTTCAACTCTTCATTGGGACTCTTACCGTCGCTCAGATACTTCTCGAAGGCGCGGGCGAACTTTTCTTCTGAATTCCTCGTCCATTTATTCCCCGGTTCGGCGAAGAATTCATTGGCAATCTTCACTTCTTCCGGTTCCAGCTGCCGCCGCCAGACGTGGGCCAGCTCGTGCATGATGGTGGAGATATCGGGGTTCTTCAGCGCATGAAGCACCGCGCGGCCGTCATTAAGGAAGGAAACCGCGCCCCGTGAGTCCTGAAGAAGGGTATGGATATCTGAGCGTTGATTTGCTACACTTGAATCAAGCGGAGGATGAGCATCATTTGGCGTTGATTCAAGGTCATGCTTGGGAAGGCTGGGGTCCCCACCAGCGGTGATGTCTCCTCCGTTGTTTTTTTGCGGTAACGTATGATCATTCAACCATGATTTGACACTGTTTATGTGATCCTTGAAGTACGTGGTAAGTTGTAATCTCTCCCCTTTGTTTTTTCCTGAAAAGAATTCCGCTACATATAGATATCCGGTAGCATCATCTTTTTTTACAAAAACTACCCGATTATCATGGGAGCTGCTTTGAAATGATGTCGTAAAATCAAGGGCAATTTCAGGAAGTTTTTCCCAATCCGAATTCGTAAGATTATGCCTATTGTCGGCATGAATGACTTTACTGGGTATGAGCAGTTCTCGTGCCGCGCCAATATCCATACCGGTTTCATTAAGTACCTGTTCTCTCTTTATAGGTAATACTTTGTTGAAAATGAACGGTTCCAGATTGTTGTCTTTTGTTGTAACCACCTTCTGTACATATTCAACAATGTTGGCTTTCAGATCCGTCAACAGTTCCTGATGCAACACCGCGTTGCCTATCGGCTCCCGGTTCTCTCCCCCCGCGAAGGTGCGGTTGATGTAGTCGTCCAGATGCTCGCCCTTGTATCGAGCAAAGGCGTTGGTGACGGCCATGGTGGCGGCGGTCTGTTCGTCGTCCAGATGCCACACGTCTTGCAGATGATTTTCAAACGCCTTGGCTGTGGGGGTGGCGTAATCAGCCCCGAACAGACTCTTGACCTCCCGCCCGATATCAACCTTCTTGCGCCTTGTTGAACAAAATATGATCTAGGGCAGTTCGCGCATAATATCAAATTACCCCCCCTTTTTTTTGAGTAAACAATAAGAACCAAATTTCTTCAGTGATTTCCTCCGTGTATTCGTGCCGGGGCGAGGGGCATGGCGGAATAGCCTTTTTCATGGTGTTTGGTCGGTTTTGTTCGGGGTAAACCGTGTTTGGTGTGGTAATTTTCTCTACTTCGTGTAGTATTCCGCAGAACCATTATATAGGGGTTTTCAATGGAAGATCGGTGGCTTTCTGTGGATGAAATGGCGGAGTACCTTGGCGTTGCCAAGGATACGGTCTATACCTGGGTTACGTCCAAGGGGATGCCGGGGCACAAGGTAGGACGGTTCTGGAAATTCAAGAAGGATGATGTCGATGCCTGGGTCCGCGAGGGTGGCGCTGCTGCGTCCAGCGCTGACTTTGACGATAAGGAGTGATCGGATGGCTAAAAAGGCTGCTGCCAAGGATGATAAGGTGATTTCTCCTGCTCTTGAGGATGACGATCAGACGGAATCCGGGGATATTCAAGAAGGTAAGGTTTTCGATTACATCACCGGCGCCCCGGTGAAGGATACCGACAAGGAGAAAGTCCGGCAGCGTATTGCTCGGGCAATTATTCATGAATACGGCATTGCCGCCGAGGATATGGAGCCGGACTATCGGGTCAAGGTTGGTGGTCGCAACAAGAAGGTTGACATTGCCGTATTCCGTCCCGGATCAGAGCATGTTCCCGAAAACCTTTACCGGATCGTGGTGACGGATAAGGAACCGAAAGTCGGCACCAAGGGCGCTTATCGGATGCGCGATCCCGATGAGGCGCGTAAAGAGTTCGATCTGCTGGAAGCCGTAATGGCGGAAGCTGAGAGTTGCGCCTACGGTCTCTGGACCAACGGCCTGGAGTTCTTCTTCTTCAAGAAGGAAGTCACCCGGTTCGACATTAAGTTCAAGCCCATCGGCGACTGGCCCATGGGTGACGAAACCATTGGGACCCGCGAGGCGGCGTCGTTGGCCAAAATGCGGCGGGCAGATCCGGTGATGCTCCGGATTGCTTTCCGCCGTTGCCACAACTACATCCATGGCAACGAAGGGATGCCGAAGGATGCGGCTTTCTGGCAATTTCTCTTTCTGATCTTCTGCAAGATGTTCGATGAGCGGCGGCCAGGGGAGCAGCGCGATTTTTGGGCCGGTCCCTACGAACCGTTCAATCCCGATGGGCAGAAAGAGATTCGCCGCCGCATCCTGCCGTTGTTCGAGGCGGTCAAACGCGCTTATCCGGGGCTGTTCAAGGGGAACGAAGAGATCGCTCTGTCTGATCGGGCGCTGGCCTTCATCGTTTCCGAACTGTCACGCTACGACTTTGCCCGGACCGATGTGGACGCCAAGGGGGCAGCCTACCAGGAGATCGTCGGCACCAACCTTCGCGGTGACCGGGGTCAGTATTTTACTCCCCGAGGCGCCATCCGTCTGGCGATACAGATTCTGGCGCCCAAGGAGCACGAGCGACTGCTTGACCCTGCCGAAGGGACCGGGGGGTTCCTGGTGGAAACGCTGAACTACCTCAACCGCTTGTTCCATGAGGAGAAGCGCGTTCCCGTGGGCGATGAGGACACGGAAGAGTTCATCTCCCTGCGGGATCGTCTGGCGAGCTACGCTTCCACGAATCTTTTTGGGGCGGACTTCGACCCCTTCCTGGTCAGGGCGGCCCAGATGAACGTGATGATGGCCGGAAATTCCCTGGGCCACCTCTACCACATGAACTCTCTGGAATTTCCCGCCGGCCACCTGCAAGGGGTCAAGGCAGCCGGCGAAGAGATCCGGCTCGGCACGATCGATGTCATCGCGACCAACCCGCCCTTCGGTTCAGATATTCCGATAACGGAGAAGACCATTCTGCAGCAGTATGAACTTGCTCGACGCTGGGAGCGTCAGGGCGCCGGCTTCGTCATGACGCAGGCGCTCAAACCCGCCGTCGCTCCGGAAGTCCTGTTTATCGAAAGGTGTGTCCAGTGGCTGAAACCTGGCGGAAGGATGGGAATTGTCCTCCCCGACGGTATCCTGGGGAATCCCGGTGACGAACATATCCGCTACTGGATTCTGCGCCACTGCTGGGTGCTGGCCAGCATCGACCTGCCGGTGGAGTTGTTCATCGTGGAGGCCAATGTCAACATCCTCACCAGCCTCCTGTTTCTCAAAAAGAAAACGGAGCAGGAGATTCAGGCCGAAGACCTTGGTCAGAAGCTGGATTATCCCGTGTTCATGGCCGTGGCGGAAAAGGTCGGCGTTGACCGTCGCGGCAATACCCTCTACAAGCGCCAGCCGGATGGTGAAGAGATCCTGATAGAGAAGAGTTA
>CAIYUY010000161.1 GCA_903929485.1 uncultured Desulfuromonadales bacterium | reverse complement strand
CCCGCCCCCTGGGAGCGATAGACGTCGATCTTCAGGTCCGCCGGGTTGATGTCCACATCGAACTCTTCCGCCTCGGGCATGATGGCCACGGTGCAGGCGCTGGTGTGAATCCGCCCCTGGGCCTCGGTCTCGGGAACCCGCTGGACCCGATGAGTCCCCGACTCGTACTTGAGTTTGGCGTAGACCCCTTGCCCCTCCACGGAGGCGATGACCTCCTTGAATCCCCCCCGTTCCGATTCGGAAGCGGAGATGACCTCCACCTTCCACCGGTTGGCGTCGGCAAAGCGGGAGTACATCCGGAAGAGATCGCCGGCGAAGAGGGCCGATTCGTCCCCCCCCGTTCCTGCCCGGATCTCCAGGATGACGTTCTTGTCGTCGTTGGGATCCTTGGGGAGGAGCAGCAGCCTGATCTCTCCTTCCAGCGCGCACTTGCGCTCGTCCAGTTCCTCCAGTTCCGCCTTGGCCATTTCCCGAATCTCCGGGTCGGACTCGGCAAGAAGGAGCTGGTTGTCCTTTATCTCCGCCAGGAGTCTCCGGTGTTGCCGGTACACCTCCACCAGCGGAGCCAGCTCCGCATGTTCCTTGGAGAGCTTGCGGAATTCCGCCTGGTTGGACATGACCGCCGGGTCGGAGATGAGCGATTCCACCTCCAGGGAGCGGCGTTCAAGTTCTTCGATCTTATCTAACATACCTATATCACCAACCTGTCGTCCTTGAACCCGGCGTTCATTTTCAGCGCCTCCTGCATGGAGCGGATGGCGACCTCCAGTTGGCTGTCGTCGGGTTCCCGGGTGGTGAGCCGCTGCAGCGCCAGACCCGGGGAGATGAGAAATTTTACAAAGGGGGTTGAGTCATGCTTGGCGGTCCACTTGAGGATTTCGTAGGAGACGCCGGCAATGACCGGGAGAAGGAGTATCCGCGATCCCGCCTTCATGTAGAAGGGCCAGAGTTTGGGAATCAGCGAGAAGATCACGATGCTGATGAGCATGACGATGAGGAGAAAGCTCGTGCCGCAACGGGGGTGGAGGCAGCTGTACTTCCGGACGTTTTCCACTGTCAGCTCTTCTCCCGCCTCGAAGGCGAAGATCGACTTGTGCTCGGCGCCGTGGTACTGAAAAACTCGCTGGATATCCTCCATCCGGGAGATGATCCAGATGTAGAGAAGGAAGACCGTAACTCGGATGACGCCGTCCACCAGGTTGAAGATAATGTTTGAATCACCGATGATCGGAGTGAGGAGTTTGGTCAGGTAAAGCGGCATGATAAAAAAGAGGAGGATGCCGAAGCCGAAGGCCACCGCCATGGTTCCTCCCATGGCCCAGGGAGAGAGCTCTTCCTGTTTTCCGTCTTCCTCCACCATTGCTTCGTTGGCGGAAAAGTTCAGCGCCTTGATCCCGACGATAAGGGACGAAAAGAGGGCGATGGCTCCCCGGATAATGGGGTACTTGACGATGGGGAAGCGTTCCGAGAGCGGAACAACCTCATCCGTCTTGACCACGATCTCGCCGGTGGGGCGTCGTACCGCAATGGCCATGGAGCGGGGTGCTCGCATCATGACCCCTTCGATGACAGCCTGACCGCCGATGTTGATTTTCGACATTTGGTTCCTTTTTATGCGCGTTGTTGGGGCGATTTGTAGGGGCGATTCATGGATCGCCCCTACGGTAATGTTGCAAATTGTTCCCGGACCTCTGCGCTCTTTCCGCAGCTGAATTTTCCCTCCGGACAGGGGCCGCCCAGGCAGCCGGGACCGGCGTCCCGGAAAAAAGCCGGGGCCACCGGACGCGCGGCCATGAGCATTTTAATCGCCATGGACCGAATCTCCCACTGCGCCCGTTGACAGCAGCGGAGGGCGAAGAAGTGACGCAGTTCCCGGGCGTTCATGGTGACGATGATCTTCGTTTCCGTGGCGTTGGGGAGGATGTAACGGGCATCCTCGGCCGGCACTCCGGCCTCAACCAGGGTGCGATAGCAGTCATGAAGCGCCTGAAGCTGAGTTTCGAATCGGGCCAGCAGTTCGGGCCGAGCCGTTATGGAGTCGGGAACAACGGCATTGAATCGCTGGGCATGGGAGACGTACCGCTGAGACTGCTGGGAGTAGGAGGCGATCCGATGCCGGACAAGCTGGTGACTGGCGGCCCGGGAGATGCCGTCGATACCGAAGGTGAAGGAGGCGTGCTCCAGTACCGAATGGTGCCCCAGGGAGATGACCTTGTCGAGAAAAGCGGTGATGTCGGTGACCGTCAGTTTTTCCTGAATTTCGCTTATGTCGGCGGGGGAATAGCAGAGGCGGGCGGCCAGGGCCACTGTCCGTTCGGGTTCCGGGGTATGTTGAAGAAGGGTGACCTTCATGCGGGATGTCTGTCTCCGTGGGGAAACTGTTATGAAATACAGAAGGGGATTTCGCCATGGACAAAATCCCCTCGCAGCATGCCGGCCTGGAATGTTGTTACATGCCGTAGCGTCTTCTGAATCGCTCCACCCTTCCGGCGGTATCGATCAGTTTCTGCTTGCCGGTAAAGAACGGATGGCAGGCGGAGCAGATCTCGGTATGGATCTCCTTGATGGTGGAACAGGTCTGGAAGGTGGTGCCGCAAAGGCATTTAACGGTCACTTCCTGGTACTTGGGATGGATTCCCTCTTTCATTGGTGCTCTCCTCCTGAACAGGGCGGCGTGATTCCCCCTGTGTAAAGTCGTGACTAAATGTTATCTTTATCAGTTTGCCCTTTTTTTTTCAAGGTTTTTTTCAGCGGCTCATGGAATCGAGGAATGCCTGGTTGCTTTTGGTCTCCGCCAATTTATCCAGGAGGAACTCCATGCAGTCCACCACGTTCATGGGATGCAACACCTTGCGTAGTATCCAGATCCGGTTCAGGGATGCTTTTCCGATGAGCAGCTCCTCTTTCCGGGTGCCGGACTTGTTGATGTCTATGGCCGGAAAAGTCCGCTTTTCCACCAGCTTTCGGTCCAGATGGAGCTCCATGTTGCCTGTCCCCTTGAACTCCTCGAAAATGACCTCGTCCATCTTGCTCCCCGTGTCCACGAGGGCGGTGGCGATGATGGTGAGGGACCCCCCCTCCTCGATGTTGCGGGCCGCGCCGAAGAAACGTTTCGGCTTCTGGAGGGCGTTTGCGTCCACTCCGCCGGTGAGAATCTTGCCGGAGGGGGGGAGGACCGTGTTGTAGGCCCGGGCCAGGCGGGTGATGGAGTCCAGGAGGATGACCACGTCCCGTTTGTGCTCCACCAGCCGTCTCGCCTTTTCAATGACCATTTCCGCCACCTGGACGTGGCGCGTGGCCGGTTCATCGAAGGTGGAGGAGACGACTTCACCCTTCACCGACCGCTGCATATCGGTGACCTCTTCCGGCCGCTCGTCGATGAGGAGGACGATGAGGTAGACCTCGGGGTGGTTCTCGGCGATGGAATTGGCGATATTCTGGAGGAGCATGGTCTTGCCGGTG
This sequence comes from uncultured Desulfuromonadales bacterium, assembly GCA_903929485.1. Lineage (GTDB taxonomy): Bacteria > Desulfobacterota > Desulfuromonadia > Geobacterales > CAIOGM01 > CAIOGM01. Next base: position 2,750 of record CAIYUY010000161.1, on the reverse strand, counting down.
CGGGGGGGGGCCACGATGAGGCCGCGCTGACCCTTGCCGATGGGAGCCACCATTTCCATGATCCGCATGGGCATGTTGTCCGGAGTCGTCTCCAGCGTCAGCTTTTCCTCGGGATAGAGCGGGGTGAGGTTGTCGAAGAGGGTCTTCTCCCGAGCTACTTCCGGCGATTCGAAGTTCACCGTCTCCACCTTGAGGAGGGCAAAATAGCGCTCCCCTTCCTTGGGGGGGCGGATCTGCCCCGAGACCGTATCACCGGTCTGGAGGTTGAAACGGCGAATCTGGCTGGGGGAGACGTAGATGTCGTCGGGGCCGGGGAGGTAATTGTAATCCGGGGCGCGAAGGAATCCGAATCCGTCAGCCAATGTTTCCAAAACCCCTTCGCCGAAGATCATGCCGTTTTTTTCCGTCTGGGCATTGAGGATGGCGAAGATCAATTCCTGTTTGCGCAGGCTTGAGGCTCCTTCGATGTTGAGCCCCTTGGCGATGGTTGTCAACTCGTTGCTTTTCTTCTCTTTAAGATCCTGCAAATTCATGTGTTGCTCCTGGGAAACCTTGCGGCGCCGCGATAGCGGCATGCGTGGTGTAATGGCTTATTAAAAGGTTTCGAGTTTGATGTAGATACGGATATAGCCGGGGAGTTCGCTCGTTGGTCTTTAAGTTGTCGTGGAGAATATATTCGATAATGAAATGGGGTTGTCGGGTGCAGGTACGAGTCGGGATGTTTTTCGAGGATATGAACTTATAGACGTACTTTTCATGTTTTGTCAATGTATTTTTTTGGGGAACCTGAAAAATATCGCAAGGAATAAGCCGTATACAAATGCGGTGCGGCTCGTAGGGGCACGGCGCGTCGTGCCCCTACATTGGTATCATCTATCCGGTGGCTGACTTCGATAATGGTTTCTTCGCATAGCTAATGATGATAGACCCATGGTGGGGCAAGGGTAAAATCGCTTAAATTGCAGGGAGGGCGCCTATGCTTCCGGTGTAAAGAAACCCGACACTCTTGGTCGGGTAGTGTCGGGTTTCTTTACGCACTGCTGATGAATTGACTTTTCATGAAAGCTAACCGGCTGATTTATCAAGAGACGTTATTGGCACTATTATTGCCCGTAGCGATAAGTAATCTTTAGACTTACCCCAAAGAGACCCGCCATGGCCGCGTTCTTGCCAACCAACCAACCAACCAACCAAAAGCTTTGTAGTCGATAGCTTTTTTGTTCGTAGTTTACCCTCGCCGGCGTCGTGGGAGCAGATTCATGCTCTTCGATGCCGGTTTTTTTGTGTTCTTCCCATGATGCGGTCGGTAAATGTAGGGATACCCCTTGCGGGTAGCCTGGTTGCCGAGGCAGATCTCAGGGCGACGCATGCGTCGCCCCTACGAAAAAATGATAATTCCGTAGATTTTCACCCCCGCCATGGGCGGGGTATTTCAGCAATCGAGGAGGCAGTATGGTACAACGAGCAGTAAGTGTAGTTTTTACCCTGGCGTTGTTCATGGCATTAACGGCGGGGTCGGCGCAGGCGCTCTTGTCCACCATCGGCACGGTGGATTATCAGGGCAGTAGCTACAACCTGATTTACGACAATGATAGTCCTTTCGGCTCTATCGTCTGGCTGGATTACACCCACGGCCACGATACCTGGGGCAATCAGCAGACCTGGGCAAGTGGTTTGGACGGTATGGGGCCGGTAAATTACCACCTTAACCCTGGAGTAACCATGATCTGGGACGGCAGTTGGCGACTGCCGAGTACCGTGGATAGTGTTAGTTCGTCTGGCTACAACCCCCCAGCCTCCAGTTCCGAGATGGCGCACCTTTACTACACGGAGTTGGGGAATAGCGGCTATCCGGATGCAGGATGGGGCCTTGCTAATACCGGCGACTTTACACATTTAGTGCCGGATTGGTACTGGTCGGGCACGGAGTATGCTACTAATCCGAATGGCGCCTGGACCTTCTACACCAACATCGGCTTCCAGAACGCGTTCAACTTGGGCTACAACTTCTTTGCCTTGGCTGTTCGTCCCGGACATGAGAGTGCGGCGGCGGTGCCCGAACCATCGACCCTGTTGCTCCTGGGCGGTGGTCTGGCCGGCATGGTGGGGTTGCGACTGCGGCGCCGTACTCGTTGATCCTTTGGCTCTTTGAGCGCTTTGACTCTTTCGGGGGGTGCAGGGGGGTGTCCCCCCTGCCTTTTCCCGGCGCGTATACGTGAGGCAGGTTCACGCATGGCCCGCTATGAACATCTCCCGCGGACCTCCAGTCAAGCTGTTTTCAATGATTGTCGTCCCCGAAATCTTTTATCGGGGACCCAGGTTTTGAACTTGGATTGCTGGATTCCCGCTCAGAAGCGTTGCGGGAATGACAAGAAGAGGTAGTGGTAGGTCGGGCCAGGCGTCAGCCGTAACCCGACGCTTTGGAGGTGTCGGGTTACGCAATGAGGCCGCTAACCCGACCTACGACTTCAATAGAACGCGGATGACGCGGATTGCACGGATTTGCGCAGATAAAAAATCTATTATATTTGGTTCTGCTTGATCCGCGTTAATCCGTACAGATCAGATTTGATGCTCTCGCAAATTCTGTCATTGCGAGCGAAGCGAAGCGTAAATATTCGCTTAACCGCATGGGGACTATAGCTGGAAGATATCTGAGGAGAATGAAGAAAGGGCTTGGTACGATGATTCAAAAGGGATGTGTTGCGATTGAGGATATCAGGTGACCACCCCGTTTTCATCAGGAGGTT
>CAIYUY010000160.1 GCA_903929485.1 uncultured Desulfuromonadales bacterium | reverse complement strand
TCGATATAGGCCGCGCCGCTCTCCATGCAGGCCTCCAGCACCGACATGTTGATGAAGGCGGAGCCCAGGTTTATGACGATGCCGGAGTTGGTGCTCCGGATCAGCTCCACGGTGGCGGCAACGTCCAGCGCGTCCAGTTGCGCCGAATAGAGCCGGCCGGTTTGCTCCTTGAGATGCCCCTTGCGGGTGATGCTCTCGATGATGGCGTCGCATTTGTCCCGGGTGCGCGAGGCGATGCAGATGTCCCCCAGAATGTCGTTGTTCATGGCCGCCTTGTGGGCCGCCACATGAGCCACGCCGCCGGCCCCGATAATCAGCAGGTTCTTTTTCATGATCTCTTATTCTCCTTTACGATAGGCTGCTCAAGTAATCTTCGAAACCGAAACTCCGCACCAGCTCCACGGCGCCGTTCAGCCTCCGGATGGCAATGGCGGGCATGGGGACTCCGTTGAACCAGTTTTTCTTCACCATGGTGTATCCCGCGGTATCGGCGATGCGCACCTGATCCCCCACCTGAAGCTTTCGCTCCAGTTCGTAGCTGCCGAAGATATCGCCGGCCAGGCATGTCCGTCCGGCAATAGTGACGGGATGGGTTCCGGGAGCCGGCAAGGCGACCCGGGGATTGGTCCGGTAGATGAGATGGTCCAGGAGGTGCGCCTCCAGGGAGGCATCCACGATGGCAATATCCACCTCGTTATGGACCAGGTCCAGCACCGTGGTCACCAGCTCGGTGCAACCGGTGATGGCGGCCTCTCCCGGTTCAAGGTAGAGCTGCACCCCGTACCGCGTGCTGAACTCCTTCAGTATCGAGCAGAACCGCTCCAGCGGGTACCCATCTTTGGTAAAGGAGATCCCGCCACCCAGGCTGATCCACTCCATCTTCTCCAACAGGGGGGCGTACCTGGCGCCGATGATCTCCAGGGAGGCGGCGATGCTTTCCACCTCGTCGTTTTCGCAGTTAAAATGAAACATCATACCGCTGATCAGACCGGCCGCTTCCCGGAGTTCCCTGTCGTCGCAGACCCCCAGCCGCGAATACCGGCGCGCCGGGTCGGCCAGATCGTAGTGGGAATAACTGATCCCCGGATTGACCCGCAGACCGATTCCGGCGCCCCGTACCCGATCATGAAACGAGTTCAGCTGGGAAACCGAGTTGAAGATCACCTTATGGGCAAAGGCGGCGACCTCGTCCACCTCCTCGGCTGACCAGGCCACGCTGTAGGCATGCACCTCCTTGCCGAATTTCTCGCGACCGAGCTTGGCCTCGAAGAGGGAACTGCTGGTGGTGCCGTCCAGGTACCGGCTCATGAGATCGAACATGCACCAGGTGGAAAAACATTTCAGCGCCAGAACAAACTTGGCGCCGGACTCCCGGCGAATCAGCCCGATGGTTTCGAGATTTTTGACCAGGGGGGTTTCGTCCATGAGGTAATAAGGTGTGGCCGGCTGCGGCATGGTTTCAGACCTTTCAAAAAAGTGGTATCATGGCGGAGGAGCATACAGACATCAGGGCTCTTTGTCAATTTGTGAGACAGGACAAAATAGCACCAAAACCTCTTGATTTTAGCAACAATAAGGTAGAGAATCTAACAAATTAAAAAAATAACCGTGACGGCGCCCCCCCCAACGGTAATTTTTATCCCCCTGGATAACAATCCGACCTCACCCTCACGCCCCGAAGGAAACCGGATGACTACGCATTCTCCGCTGCCGGAACCCGGCGAACTACAGTCGGATCACCCCCTGGCCATTCTCTGCGTCGATGACGAGCAGGACATTCTCAAGGCGCTGACTCGCCTCTTCCGGAATGAACCGTTTCTGGTGCTGACGGCATCCTCGGGCAAGGATGGGCTGGCGATTCTGAAAAACACCAAAAATATAGGCCTGATCCTGAGCGATCATCGGATGCCGGAGATGGTCGGCACGGAGTTTCTCCGCGCGGCCACCCAACTGGCCCCCGACTCCCCAAAGATGATCCTTACGGGACATGGGGATCTGAACAGCGCCATGGAGGCCATCAACAAGGGGGGGGCCAGCCGGTTTCTGACCAAACCATGGGATGATCACGAATTGCTCTCCACCGTGCGCGACGGTGTGGCGCGGTACGAGCTGATTCAGCAAAATCTCCGTCTCAGTGCGGTGATACTGCAACAGAAACGTGAACTGGAGGAGTGGAACGCCAATCTCAAGTCCCGGGTCCTCCAACAATCGGCAACGATCCGCAAACAGCTTGAAGAGACTCACCGGCAAAGTGACCGCGACCATAAAAGTAGTGACGCCATCATCTCCCTGCTGGCCGACCTGCTGGACCAACGGCACCAACGCCTCAGCAGGCATTCACGCAGCGTGGCGGCGCTGGCGGCATCCATGGCCAAGAGTCTGGATCTCGCCAATACCGAGGAGGTGAGGCAAGCAGCGCTTCTCCATGATATCGGCATGATCGGCGTCTCCGATCGGATACTGGGAAACAGTAATGCCGAATTACTGCATGGTGATGACGCCGTCGAGTACCGGAGCCACCCGGTCCGGGGGCAGGAAACCATCAATATCATCCCGGAACTGCAGAGTATCGGCCGTCTCATCCGCCACCATCATGAGGAATTCGACGGCAGCGGCTTTCCTGACGGGCTAGCCGGAGAAGACATTCCCCTGGGGTCGCGGATTATCCATTTGGCCAGCTTCATCGATAGTAACTACGCCCTGCTCTCCGGGAGAGAAGCCAAATATCAGTTGAGCAAAAAAGTGGCGGCATCCATGGGTATACTCTTCGACCCGGCCTTGACCGCCGCCGCCAATCGGGCCATGAAGGAGGTTCTCATCGGTTAATCAGCTGGACAGCTCTTTTTACCCTCCCGGAAAACCGCCGTAACACGATTTCAATACTACGGTGGTACTCTCCTTGAAAAAATTGAGAGTAGCGAGGAGATGACGATGGAACTGACCATGAAGGGAGATTATTACGAATGGTACTGCGATTGGTGCGACTCCAGGAACCTGACGCTGAATTTCAGGATAAATGACGAAAAATTCGCCTGCTCCGCTTGTCACAGAGTGACGAACCACGAACCGGTCGCCCCGGCACTCTCCTCCCGACAACCCCGTAACTATTTAAGAACGTTTTTTTGAGTTTCGCCGAAACATCCGGAGCAAAAAAAAATCTTTCCCGAAGCGGCGTAAAACTGGTATAGTTACGCGCTACCAATTTCACCCACCAAGGAGACTCCCTGCATGCGTTTCATCACCGGATTTATTGTCGTCACCGCCTTGACCGCTACCCTGACCGGCGCAGGACGTGCCGCCACTGCCGACGTAACCCCGCCCAAGGAGGTGGTTGCGGCCCCGGCCAAACCCGCCGAACCGGCGCTCCCGGCTGTCAAACCCACCGAGATTATCGTCAAGGTGAACGGCGTGGCTGTTACTCGAACTGAATTGGATCGCTCCATCCAGGCTCTGCTGGCCCAGAACCGGATGCCGGCGCCCACCGACCTCGAGCAGAAAAAGAAGATTGAAGAAGCCGCCCAGAACCAGCTGATCTCGGCGGAACTGCTGTATCAGGCCGCCAAGAAAGAAGAGATCCCCGACCTGGATAAGAAGGTCGAGGCAAAGTTCGACGAAGGGAAATCCCGCTTCCCCACCAAGGAAGATTTTGAAAAGGCGCTCAAGGAGAACGGGATCACGACGCAGGAATTGAAGGATCTTCTGCGCCGCGACATCGTCATCAGCTCCTACGTGGAGAAGCAGGTTGCAGCGAAGATTACCGTCGCCACCGAGCAGGCGAAGAAGTTCTACGACGAAAATACCGATAAGTTCAAGAAATCGGAATCCGTCCACGCCAGCCATATCCTCATTGGAGTCGATCCTAAAGCCACCCCGGAGGAGAAACAGAAAGCGAAACAGAAAGCGGACGACCTCCTCAAACAGGTAAACAAGGGGGCCGACTTCGCCGAACTGGCCAAAAAGGATTCCACCTGCCCCAGCGGCAAGAACGGCGGCGACCTGGGAGAATTCGGGCGCGGACAGATGGTCAAGCCATTCGAAGAAGCGGCCTTCGCCCTCAAGCAGGGAGAGACCAGCGGCGTGGTGGAGACCCAGTTCGGCTATCACATCATCAAGTCTCTGGGTAAGACTGAAGGGGGCGCAGTTCCCTTCGATCAGGCCAAGGGAAAGATCGAGGAGTACCTGAAAGGGATGGAAGTGCAGAAACAGATGATGGCAAGGATTGAGGAGCTGAAGAAGAGCGCCAAGATCGAATATCCCGGGCAGAAGAAGTAGTAACCACCTGACGCTGAACGTACCAAGGGGTCCACCGCGCATACAAGGTGGACCCCTTTTTGTTCCGTCCGCGGTACATATCCTTTAAGCCGAACAAGCCGGAACCAAACAGGAAAAACCAAGTCAAAGGCAATGGAACGCGGATCAAATCTGATTTGTACGGATTGACGCGGATCAAGCAAAACCGAGTACAATAAATTTTTTATCTGCGCAAATCCGTGCAATCCGCGTTCTATTGAAGTTCAGGTTTGCAAGATCTACGAACCCGCCACGTACTTCCGGATGGTCTGCAGAAACTGCTCTCCGTAACGCCCCAGTTTGTGCGCCCCCACCCCGTTAATCCCCGCCAACTCGTCGGCGCAGGAAGGTCGATGAGCAGCCATCTCCGCCAGGGTGGCGTCGCCGAAGATGACAAAGGGGGGAACCTGCTGCTCGTCGGCCAGCCGCTTCCGGAGGGTTCGCAGTTCCTGGAAGAGCCCTTGGTCGTAAACGAACTTCTCCTTCCCCCGCCTTCCCTGCGCCCTTTCCCCCTGCTTCACCGGAACCACCCGTATCCGCGGTCGGGCCAGGTTCAGCTCCTCCTCCCCCTTCAGGAGGGGACGGGCCTTGGGAGTGAGCCGAAGCACCGAATAATTCGCCATATCCTGCTCAAGATACCCCAAATGGATCAACTGGCGAATGAGGCTTCCCCAGGCATCCGGAGAAAGCTCCCGACCGATGCCGTAAGTGGAAAGCTTGTCATGTCCCAGCCCGGTGATCCGCTGGCTATGGGAGCCGCGCAGAACCTCCACCACGTGCCCCATGCCAAAACGCTGCCCCACGCGATAAACACAGGAAAGCGCCTTGCGAGCATCTTGAGTGGCATCGAACCGATCCGGAGGATTGAGGCAGATGTCGCAATTACCGCAATCCTCCGCCAAATCCTCGCCAAAATAGCCAAGAAGCACCCGCCGTCGGCAGGTGAGAGCCTCGGCGAATCCCACCATGGCGTTGAGCTTATGCAACTCGATACGGTTCTGCTCCGGGTTCCCCCCTGACTCGATGAGGCCGCGGCTGATGGCGATGTCACCATAGCCGAAGAGGAGGAGCGCCTCCGCAGGAAGACCGTCCCGCCCCGCCCTCCCCGTTTCCTGATAGTAGCTCTCCACATTCTTGGGGAGATCGTAGTGCACCACGAAGCGGACGTTGGGCTTGTCTATCCCCATGCCGAAGGCCACCGTGGCCACCACGACCCGGATATCATCCCGCTGAAACGCATCCTGAACCCTGCTTCGCTCCTTGTCGGGGAGCCCGGCGTGGTAGGGAGCGGCCCGAATGCCGGCGGCCTGCAACTTTTCCGCCACCTCCGTCACCCGCTTGCGGGAAAGGGCGTAAACAATACCAGCCTCTTCCCGGCGTCCCCTCAAAAATGTCAGGAGCTGCTGGGCCGGCTTCAGCTTTTCCACCACGGTATAGCGGATATTGGGGCGGTCAAACCCCGCCACGTGGCAGACGGCGTTACCCAGGCCAAGACGTTGGATGATGTCCACCCGGGTCTGGGGGTCCGCCGTGGCGGTGAGGGCGATCAGCGGCACGGCGGGGAAGAGTTGACGCAGACGCCCCAGCTGCATATACTCGGGACGAAAATCGTGCCCCCACTGGGAGACGCAGTGGGCCTCGTCGATGGCGAAGAGGGCGATCTCCATGGTTCGAAGCCGCTCCTGAAACGACTCACTCATGAGCCGTTCCGGCGCCACATAGAGAAGATCCAGGTCGCCGGCATGAAAACGGGCCAGGGTTCGTCGCGCCTCTGCCTCGGAGAGAGATGAATTATAGCAGGCCGCGGCGACCCCGTTGGCAACCAGGGCATCCACCTGATCCTTCATGAGCGAGATCAGGGGGGAGACGATGATCCCCACGCCGGGGCGGTGAAGCGCCGGGATCTGATAGCAGAGCGACTTTCCGCCACCGGTAGGCATCAGAACAAAGGCATCCTCACCCCCAATGATCCCTCTGACGATCTCCTCCTGATGGGGTCGGAAGCTATCGTAACCGAAAATCTTCTTGAGAGTGGTGCGCAGGGGAGTGGAAGTGGCGGCCTCCGTCATGGGATCGGCAATAATTCCACCAGGAGTTCGGCAATCAGGAGTGCGGTGGCCCCCCCCCCGTTACGGAGGTTGTCGGCCACGATCCAGAGGTTGAGGCCGTTCTCCACGGAGCCGTCATCCCGGAGGCGTCCCACCAGCACCAGATCCTGACCGGTGGCAACCACGGCCATGGGGTAAATCCCCTGGGAAGGATCATCCACGAGTTCAACACCGGGGGCTACCGCCAGGAGTTCCCGGGCCGAGGCGGCGGAAAGTGGGGAGACGGTCTCGATGTTAACGGACTCGCAGTGGCCATAAAAGACAGGGACGCGGACTGCGGTGGCCGTTACCCCCATCTCCGACTCCATGATCTTGCGGGTCTCATCCACCAGCATCCGCTCTTCTCCCGTGGAGCCGTCGGGTTCAAAGCTATCGATCTGAGGAAGGCAGTTGAAGGCGATCTGGTGCGGGTAAACCTTAGGCGTCACCGGGCGGCCGTTGAGGAGCTCTCCCACCTGACTCTGCAGCTCTTTGATGGCGTTCCTGCCGGTGCCGGAGACCGCCTGGTAGGTGGAAACCACGATCCGTTTGATGGGGGCGGCGTCATGGAGCGGCTTCAGGGCCGTTACCAGCGGGGTGACGGAGCTGGCGGGAATGGCGATGATCCCTTTTTTGCGGTAATCCACGATCCTCTGGGGGTTCACCTGGGGCGCCACCAGCGGAACCTCCGGATCCATCCGCCAGGCGCTGGAGCTGTCAATGCAGACGGCCCCGGCCGCCACCGCCAGGGGGCAGAACTCCCGGGATACGCTGCTCCCGGCGCAGAAGAAGGCGATATGTATCCCCTGGAAGGAGTCAGGGGCCAACGCCGTCACCGGAACCGGTTTACCTCCGAACTCCAGGATCTTGCCGACCCCCTTGTCCCGCTCCAGACAGCGAAGGATTCCCACCGGGAATTCCCGCTCTTCCAGACACTCCAGAAGCTGCTCACCCACGACCCCGGTGGCCCCCACCAGCGCTATATTCCACAGTTTTTTCGACATGGTACTCTCTCCCTCACTGCGTCTTTCAAAACAAGTTCGTGTCACTCAAACTATCCGATAAATATAGGCATCCTCAATCACCGTTCCGTTGATAACTTTATGGGAAAACCTGACGCCGCTTATGCCTGGGCCGGTTTTGATTGCTTGTCGCAAGAGTGAAACAATTGGAGCGTCCGGTTTTGCCAAGGTAACATCATCAAGAGAAAGCTCTCCCAATTCTCCTTGACGCGCAGAAATAGTTTCCTGAATTTTCTTGTAAAGCTGCCTTGGTCCTTCGACGCCAAGATTGATTTCAGCTATGACAAGCTTCCACTGGTTAATGTCGCCAAAAAAAAACCAAAAAGCTGCATCCGGCTGAATGCCGCGATCATCGAGATTTTTCAAGAGAACAGAACCTGCCTCAATCATTTCTTTCGGTAATGACATGGCTACCATCTGTATTTCACCCACGGCAAAATGCCGTCCTTTCCTGTGCATGCTGAAAAAAGATCTCTTGCCTGAGCGGCAGTTATACCAAGTTCATAGCGAGCCGATTCAGACCAGTCTTTGACAATAGCCCAATTCAGGTCAAGCGTTTCGTTCGCCTTTCTGTCATGATCGAATTCGGGAGACAACCCCGCAACTCTCATCAGTTTTTCAAGATCGTGAGTAAATGCCTCATTCGCGATTTTTTTATCCGGAAAATCATATTGCTTCACCTGCTTAGCCACACATGCCTTGAGAGCACACTCAATCGAGTATCCTATGAGGTAATAAGCGCCCGCATATTGATTTGAGTCAAGAAGAACTTCAGCCTCTTGTACCCGTAACTCTGAAACTGTTTGAAATATTTGTCGAGTCATGTTCCCTTCCGTTACCTGTCAATCTGTATTATTTTTGACATGCTCTTGGGCAATCGTCCCCTCATGTCGCAGGTCATCGCGCCTGATGCTAAAGTTGGTTATCTCTGTGGCAAAGTCCTTGGCTTTGATGGTAATGGTGGGGAGAAAATCCGCCAGGGCGCGACCGTCGGCGACTCCCAACCGCTCTTTCACCTGCTGAGTACTCTTACCCCCGAACAGGGCGGCGTCCCCTTTGCTCCGAATCCGGGCAAAGCCGCTATTGTCGCCGATACGCTCGAAGATCAGCCCGGATAGTTCTTTCTCGGAAAGAGAGAGTTTCTGGCGAGCGGTCAAACGCTCCTGCTCGGCAAGCCGCTTTTCAATCAGTTCGATACGGCGGGTCTGCACGGCGAAATAGGTCTGAGCAAAGGCAATCTCCACCTTGCGGGGGTCGCCGTTTTGAGCGATGAGGTAGCAGGCGTAGCGGGTAAGCGCAATATCATCTACCGGTCGTTCCGCGCCGGAACCGATATCGACCATTTTCCTGACGTCAGGAAAATGGTCCACTACCTCATGCTCGGCCGTCCGGCAGGAAATCTTTGCCTTATCAACTACTTTGGTGAAGTTCTCCCATTTGGCATACCCCAGCAACCCTTGCAGATCACGGGCAAACCAGAACTCTTCGCCATCGATCTGGTGGGCATAGTCCTCAAAGTTCTTGTGCAACTGGATTATGATATCGCTTTTCATCCGGCAACTCCTCTGTTCAGATACGCCACCCCTGCCGCCTCGCCCTCCTCAATGGCGATCTCCACCGCCCGCTTCGCCCGTTCAAGCAGTGAATGTGCCTCTTTTCTAGCAGTCTCGGATTGTTCCATCAATTCACTAAGCTTTTCCTGTTCCGGCAACGGCAACAACGGGATAATGAGCCCGCCTAAATCATCTTGAGTGACGCTATAAAAGGCAACGCCGTGAGCCCATTTTTCAGCTTGCAGGTTTCCGGCAACGCTGTTGAAGAAAAGCGCGAGGTATTCCGGGAGGAGATTTTGACGGTACTCTTTCCGACGCCGAAGCAGCATGATTTCACTGCTGATTATGACGTCCTTTGCTTCCTCGCAAACCGGCGCGGCATTGCCGAAACTACCTTTGCGGGTAAAGAGAACGTCTCCAAGCTGTAGTTCAATATCCTTACCGATTGAGGCCGTAGTTAACGGTATTTTCAGGGCAGAGTCGAGATTGATCCTGCCATGCTTAACGTCTCCGACACGAATGTATGATGTGCCTTCATCAACAAAATCCCGGCAATCAAAGCCGTTTTTGATCGGCAAGACAATCTTGTCCAGCCGGCGCGTTTCAATGCCCGTGGCCACAACGCATTTAAGGAGGTCGTCGTATTTGGGGTGATAATGTTCGGCGTCAAACCGCTCTGTCTCTAAAACTTCCTTCGCCGTTCTCTCGTAGGTCAGCGGCTCCGGCGGTTGCCAGTTTTCGAGTCCGAGGGCGCGGAGAAGGGTTTGTTCAGCCTCCCCGTAGCGTTGAACACTCAGGTTGAGAGTTTCCTGTGCCGACTTAACTGACTCTTCCACTCCACGCTCAAACTCGTCTGAAAACCTGGGGATATGAAGTTGATCCATATCCTCCAACAAGAGCCCCATCTGCACGGCGCCTCTTTTGAGTCGGTGGATCTGGTCCTGGCCGTAACGTGATTTCAGGAATATGGCGAGGTAGCCCGCCATTATTTTTCTCGGACGCAGGATGGCAAGCTTGCAGCTACAGGTTGCCTCAACATCGGAACTGACAAGTCCCAGCTCACCAATTGTTCCGACGATTGACAGGAGAGCATCTCCCTTGCGCAGGTGGGACCGGGTCATGTGGGGCTGGGAAAAAGCGTGGTGGGGTATGAATCTCGGCTGCGCCTGTTCGATGAAAAAGTGACCGGTAACGTCCTGACCTCGATAATACGGTACGCCATCATCCTGGAATTCATCACTTATGCTGAAATGATTACCGTCGGAAATCGCGGCAACGTTGGTCAACACCTCGGTTTTGTTCATTCCCAAGCATTTTACGGCATCCAGAAACGGTTTACCGAAGAACTCGGCATCAATCCGTAGCGTCCGTTCCAACTCCGACAGCCGTATTTCCGTCGCCTCCAGCCCCTCCAACAATGCCCGATAGCGGACTTCGTCAAAGGGGCTCAGACAAAAAAACTTAAGCGCTCCTTTTTGGCGAACTCCGCGAACGCCTCGGCGATCCCATCTTGGGTGAGCCCGTCATGGTTGAACAGATCGTGTTGCACCACCCAATGGCCATGGGTATCGTGAACCAGCGTTTTTGATTCCAGCGGCATGACCATGTTGAGCGGCTTGTCCACATTTGCCAAACCGCCGTACAGTTCTTCGATCCGCTCCAAGCTCATCCGTACCCGCTTGCCGCCCTCCTGAAATTCATAGATCGTCGCGGCCTTGAGACTCCCGTATTTCTTTAGGAAATCTTCCCTGTCGTATTTGACCAGCGCATGCTTCCCGTCCGGCGCATCCTCTTCAAACACGGATACCACCGGCTTGGTCAGATAAATCTTGTCGCCGGAATTATCCTTGGACGCCAGCTTCTGCGTGGCGAAAAAGATGTTGTAATCGTCAACTTTCGGGCAGAGCGGCCCAGCCTGGGGGTCTTCATTCCACTTCTGCACGAAGAGGACGCTGGTCTTGGTGCCGGTATGAGGTTTGAAGGTGTTGGGATGAAGACCGACCACGGCCAGAATGCGGCAGTTCTCGGCGAGATAACGCCGCACCCGTTTATCCGTGGCGTTGTTGAACCTCCCCTGGGGAAGAACAATCGCCATCCGCCCGCCGGGACGGAGGAAATCAAGATTGCGCTCGATGAAGAGAAGATCGCGACCGACCTTGCTTTCGGTCTTGCCGTTCTCCTTCTGCCCCATTTCATAAAGCGCAAGCATGTCGCTCTGCTTGATGTCCCCGGCAAAAGGAGGATTGGCCATGAGGATGTCAAAGCCGAACGCCCGATAATCTTTCCCTTTCGGGTCAGCCAACAGCTTGCGGAACTTCTTCCACCCTTCATAGTAGGTGTCCTGCCAATTCTGCTCCTTGATGGTTTCGTCCCACTTTTTCCAATCCAAGGTATTGAGATGCAGCACATTGGTCTGGCCGTCCCCCGCGATGAGATTGAGACAACGAGCGACCCGGACGCTCTTTTCGTCGAAATCAATGGCGAAAACCTTGTCCCGCACATAGTCGTAGCAGGCTTCCGGCTTCCGATCCATGGTGAAGAGGTGTGAGGCCGTGATCCCTTCGGCGTCAAGAATATCCCGCCATACCTTGAAAATCGCGTGCATGGTGAAACCGGCGGAGCCGCAGGCGGTGTCGATGAGTGTTTCTTCCGTCTGGGGATTAAGCATCTTCACGCACATGTCGATGACCCAGCGTGGCGTGAAGTACTGCCCTTTTTCCCCCTTGGACGACTTGTTGACCAGATATTCGAAGGCTTCGTCCACCACGTCCAGGTTGGAGTTAAAGAGCTTGTATTTTTCCAGGGAACCGACGCAGACCTGTAAATGGTCGGCGGTCAGCTTGATTCGATCGCCGGCGGGAAAAACCCCTTCCCACTTTGCGCATGCCTCCTCGAAAAGGGCCTGAATCCGGTCGCGCAACTCGGTGGCGGTGTTCGTGTTACGGAACCGAAGATATTTGTACCGCCCGGAATAAACCGAAAGCTCGTCGAACAGCTTGGTAAAGATTAGCTTAAAGACCTCTTCAAAGACATCCACCCCGGCGTTGGCCAGAACCTCATCCTCCATATCCAGGACCAGGTCGCGCAGGGAACGGGTATGCTGGCGATCCTCTTCCCGCTGTTTTTCAAAAACCAGGAGCGTACTTATATCCCACGGAGTTTCCGCCACTTCCTCTATGGTCTGCGACGCTTCCGGTATCTCGGGAATCTCCACGAAATAGTTGGGGTTCTTCCGGTGCCAGAAGGTAGCCAGTGCGCCGTCGGACCAAAGAGCCAAGGGGGCGCCGGTGGCGTGGCAGTAGGATTTGAGCTGCTCTTTGCCTTCCTTCTGCTTGGTCTTTTTTACCTCTACGATGAGGTAGGGAACCGTGGGGCGATCCTTGTCGAACACCACGATATCGGCCCGTTTGCTGGTGTCGCGGCCAAAGGTGATGGGATATTCCACGGCCAAGCGTGAAGCCGGGTAGCGGTAATGGGTGAGGAGCCGGTGAATCCAAAGCTGCCGGACAATCTCCTCGGGCTTGACCTGCCGCTCCTTTCCGGTGGCGAGGCAGACCATATGCGGCTTGCCGTTCTTGTCGAACAAGGATTTTTCCAACTCTTGCAGGGCCGCTTCGGGAAATTGGATGAGTGCTCGGAAAATTTTATCGTCGCGGAAAATTGAACTGAAGGTGTGCGCCGGAGTAGTCATCATTCTCCCTCATGATTGTATTCACGCATAATGCCACGGTTTCTGAAGCAGCTCAAAAGAAAAGCCGTCCGACAGCATCACACTGCCCGACAGCTTCCGCTTCTCTCGCTCCAGACTCTCTGTTCCCGTCCCCTTACAACGAGATGACGGATGAAGGGTGAAGACCATGGGAACAACTGCCCGGGACAGATCACGCGGCCTTCTGCAAACGCTCGGCAACCCAGACCTTGATGATTGATTGCCTCGGAACGCCCAGACGCTTTGCTTCTTTATCCAGTTGCTGGATCATCCAAAGCGGAAAATCCACATTTACCCGCTTCTGGTTCTGAAGAGGACGACGGACGTTGGTGACATCCAGATATTCCGAGACATCTTCCCCATCGTCAAACTTCTTATCCAATTCGTCAGCTTTCATAAATAACAATCTCCTCTTTCCTGGAGCGGCGGACAGAGATGATCCGGACAGATTCACCGCGATACGTTATGACCCCTGACCAGATATTTTCTTCAATCCTCCCAATCACCATGAAGCGTGTTTCATCGATCGTCTTGAGAGGAATTTCAACATAATCCGTATCATCCCAGAGAGCCTGCGCCTGCACAAAATCAATACCGTGCTTTTCGAGATTTGTTGTGGATTTGGCTGGGTCAAATTCAAAAATCATAGCAATTTATATACCTTTTTTATACCTTTTGACAACTACATTTTAATTCATGTGCTATCTGAAAAAGTCAACGCCGGACAGCTTCGACTGTAACACGAAGCGCCCCGTTTCCGGAGCGCTTCGTCGTAGTACCATGTCCGGCATATTTTTTCGGTATTTACCGTAAAAGGTTGTCATTCCCGAGGGTGTAATCGGGAATCCGGATGTTCAAAACCATGAGTCCCCGATAGAATATTTCGGGGACGACAGGCTTTTAAAAGCATTTGGCGGTGTGCTGAATAGTTACCCTGATCCGAAACTTTAAGCAGGACAGGGTCGTAGTGATGCATGACTTTCCTGGTGCCGTTGCGTGAGACAGAGTGCGATTATTTCTCCAGCAGTATCCTGAGCATCCGGCGCAGGGGCTCGGCGGCCCCCCAGAGGAGCTGGTCACCGCAGGTGAAGGCCTGAAGATACTCCGGCCCCATCCTCATCTTCCTCACCCGGCCGATGGGAACGGTAAGGGTTCCCGAGATGGCGGCAGGGGTAAGGTGAGCCAGGGTATCGGCCTTGTTATTGGGGACCAGCTTAACCCACTGGTTGTCGTTGGCGATGAGCGCCTCGATCTCGGCCAGGGGGAGATCCTTGGTCAGCTTCATGGTGATGGCCTGGCTATGACACCGCATGGCCCCCACCCGGACGCAGATACCGTCCACCGGGATGGGAGAAGTTAATCCGAGAATCTTGTTGGTCTCGGCAAACCCTTTCCACTCCTCGCGGCTTTGGCCATCCTCCACCTCCCGGTCGATCCAGGGAAGGACATTCCCCGCCAAGGCGTAGCCGAACTCCTTCTTGGGGAGAGCATCGCTGCGAAGCATGGCCGTGACCTCCCGGTCAATCTCCAGAATGGCGGAAGCAGGGTCCTGGAGGAGATGAGCCACGGAGCCGTGCAGGGCGCCGTTCTGGGCCAAAAGCTCTCGCATGTTGGGAGCGCCGGCCCCGCTGGCCGCTTGATAGGTCATGGAAGTGACCCATTCCACCAATCCGGCCCGGAAAAGCCCCCCCAGGGCCATGAGCATGAGACTGACGGTACAGTTACCGCCGATAAAGTCCTTCTGACCCTTGGCCAAGGCTCCGTCGATGACGTTGCGGTTCACCGGATCAAGAATGATGACCGCGTTCTCCTCCATCCGGAGGGTGGACGCCGCATCGATCCAGTAACCGTGCCACCCCTGCCTGCGGAGTTCAGGATGAATCGCCTTGGTGTAATCTCCCCCCTGACAGGTGAGGATAACATCCATTTTCTTCAGCTCTTCCAGATCCGAGGCGCTCTTGAGGGTCCCGGCATTGAGGGGTGCGGGCTCCCCCGCTTGGGAGGTGGAGAAAAATACCGGCTCGAAACCCAGGGCAAAATCATTTTCCTCCCGCATCCGCTGGAGGAGGACCGAACCGACCATGCCGCGCCAACCGACTATTCCGACTTTCATAGAGTGGGTTCCTTTGGTATAGTTATTGGTTTGAATGTTGAACATTCTATTTGTTTTCACACAGTCCGACCTTCTTCATGCCGCAAGTTTCAGTGCCTGCCGTGCCACTGGTGACAGAGTTATGGCGACGAAACATACGGCAGGGTAGAGATAACCCTCTCCGGATTCATCTATAACCCGTACCATGCCATGTTTTTCCGGAGCATAGTTTTCATGTAAATGATCAAGTTCTTCGTCGCCAGTAAAATGGTCGTCGCTTCTGGTGAGCCACCGCAAGTATCCGGATACAATCTTTCCGTAAAGAGTAGATCAGTGAATAAGGGAAGTTCCGCAGGACCTTACGACGGACTCTTAATCTAATCAACTCCCCGTGTTCGGGATAGATCTCTATCCAACCGATGGCCTCCATAATATCACTGACAAAAACAGCTCCCAATCCGGGACTTTCCGTTTCGTAAAACAGTGCGGCATCGTGCATTTCTACTTCGGCGCCGGGCGCAATGGAAACCGTGACGGTCACCGGAACAACTCCGTTAACCGTTTAAAAACCTCTCCCGCCGGTACCGGCGTCACGAGACCGGCATCGATTTCATCGTCTCTCCGGATTGCCTCATCCAGCCAAAGACGCTCAACTTCATCCTCTTGCATATCGTCAAGACTCACCAAGAGTGTGTGCGCTAGGTGAGCACGTTCCGCCGACGATAGTGCAAGCGCTTCATGTTCAAATTCTTGCAGGACCATGACATCCTCCCTTCGGGAATTTCTACAGCGCATCGATTATAGCCTGCCCCATCTCCTTCGTGTTCACCAGCTTCTCCCCATCCTTCCCCTGGTAGATGTCCCTGGTCCGGAAACCCTGATCCAGCACCGTGGCCACGGCGTTGTCGATGGCATCGGCGGCCTCCGGCATGCCGAAGGAGAACTTGAACATCATCCCCATGGAGAGGATCTGGGCGATGGGATTGGCGATCCCCTGGCCGGCGATGTCCGGGGCCGAACCGCCGGAAGGCTCGTACATGCCAAAGGTTCCTTCAGCCAGTGAGGCGGAGGGGAGCATCCCCAGGGAACCGGTGAGCATGGCCGCCTCATCGGAGAGGATATCGCCGAACATGTTCTCGCAGAGAATCACGTCGAACTGCTTGGGCCATTTCACCAACTGCATGGCGGCGTTGTCCACGTACATGTGGGAGAGTTCAACGTCCGGGTACTCCTTGCCGATGCCGGTGACGATCTCCCGCCAGAGGACGGATGAGGAAAGGACATTGGCCTTGTCGATGGAGCAGACCTTGTTCCCCCGCTTGCGGGCCGCCAGGAAAGCAACATGGGTGATCCGCTCGATCTCCGCCACGCTGTAACGCATGGTGTCATACCCCACCCGGTCGCGCCCCACGCCGTCGATCCCCTTGGGCTGAGCGAAATAGATCCCCCCGGTGAGCTCGCGGATGACCAGGATGTTGAAGCCGCCGCCGATAACCTCCTCCTTCAGGGACGAAGCCCCGGTGAGGGAGGGGAAGATGATGGCCGGACGGAGGTTGGCATAGAGACCGAAGATCTTTCTTAAGGGGAGAAGCGCTCCCCGCTCCGGCTGCTCATCGGGGGGGAGGGACTCCCACTTGGGCCCCCCCACGGAACCGAAAAGGATGGCGTCGGATCCCTTGCAGATATCGATGGTCGTCTGGGGAAGGGCCTTCCCCTCGTTGTCGATGCCGGCGCCCCCCACGTTGGCGTGGGTTCGCTGAAAGGTAACCGAGTATTTCTTTTCCACGGCGTCCAGCACTCTGAGGGCTTCCGCCATCACCTCCGGGCCGATCCCGTCTCCGGGGAGCACCGCTATCTTGAATTCCTGGGACATTTTCTATAAACTCCTTTGCCGAATATGCTATTAAAATTGTCATAGTACGGTCATTTCCGGTTTTTTGTCAACGGGAAAACAGATCTACTCACTACCCGGGAACAACCGTTAATTTCATTACCTTGAAATGCCGGTCAAAGGCAAAAGCCGTAGCCAACTTCATTCTTTGAATCACCGCAAAACTGGTGCAATCGGCAAAACTGAAATCCTGAGCGTGATATCTGCTAAAAATGTCCCAGGCACGATCTTCATCCGCAGGCGTGACGGCAACCATCCTGACAAATGGACTCTCCTTCAGCTTTCGCCCGGTAAGAAGCGCAACTTCATGTCCCAGGCGATAGCGGACGAGGCTATTGGCGTACCACTGCCGACACTGCCGACACTGCCTGAACGATAATATTTATTCTACAAAAAGGGTCAATGTCTGATACCAATGTGGGGCCTGACTTCGATGCTAATTGACAATCCCTCTTTTTTACCGCAATTCATCTCTATCTGAATCAACTACCATTCCAGCCGCTTCTTTGTACAGCACAGTCTGCTGAAAATCAGGGTACTGTTGTCCATAATCCAGCAGATGCTTCTTGGCCTGAGCAACTTCAGCAACGAGTTCAGGATGTCGCAGTGCATACCTGATATGCCCCAACGAAAGCTCAAGCGGGTGTTTTTTGCGCTGGCATTCAATATCCGCGACAGAATATAACAAGATACGTTCGCTTAGCTCTTTTACTTCAGCGTAAAAATAAGACCCAATATGGCACTCATAATGACAGTTTAATACTTTGTAAACATTATACTTGACAAGTATTTGAGCAGTTGGCCGATATTCACTAAAGACTCTACGTACTTTATCTTGGTGTGTTGGCATATCGAATAGAGGAAGATAGAGCAGATTGTAGTACAGCAAGTTGAACCCTTTACTATGACTTCTGAGATTATTATTTATATTGTCTACAACTTCATGAATCAATATCCGGTCAGTTTCTTCACCAGACTGCAAAAGTGTTTTTATTGCTTGAAATAGTAAAAAAGTATTAACTTGCATTGTGTTGCTTAGAATCATCCTCGCCGCTTGAAGCGCAGCGTCGTCGCTCCCCAAAATTTGTAATGCCGTGCTGACTATCGGGAAGGGCAGTGTGCTAAAAAACTCATTTTGCGACAGGATTGTTTCCGCCGCTGTTTTTGCCACCCCCGTAACTGCCTTGTTTAGCGCCGTGCTGACTATAGAGTCAGGTAGTGTGCTGAAAAACTTATTTTGCGACAGGATGGTGTCAGCTGCTTTT
>CAIYUY010000159.1 GCA_903929485.1 uncultured Desulfuromonadales bacterium | reverse complement strand
GCGGCGAAGTGGCCGCGACGGGGAGCGGACAACGCCCCCTTCAAATCCGCCGACGGATCACGCTCCGCCCTCCCCGTGGCCACGGCGTAGCGCATGACCTGACCGATCATGAACCGGACCCGGTGAGCCTGATCCAGCGCCCCCCGCTCCTCCACCCGCCGCAACACCGCCAGAATCTCCAGCGGCTTCAACGTCGCCACCGGTAACGAACCGATCCAGGGATACACATCCTTTTCTAACCGATCCTTGATCCTGTCCGCGTGACACTCCTTCCAGGTATGTTTGAACTTCCCGTGCCATTCCCGCGCCACCACCTCGAAACAGTTCTCCACCTGACTCTTTGCTTCCCGTTTGGCCAGCAGCTCCGCGCGGGGATCTCCCCCTTGACTGAGCAACCGCCGCGCCGCTGTCCGCTTCTCCCGGGCCTCGTTCAACGTCACTTCGGGATGCGTCCCCCAAGCCATCTGCACCGCCTTACCATTCAGGAAATACTTGAACCGCCACAACTTCCCGCCGGTGGTCGTCACCAGGAGGAACAGACCGAAACCGTCGAACAGATAAAAATCCTTTTCTCCCGCCTTGGCGTTCTTCACTTGCCTGTCGGACAGCGGAACAATGCGCTTTGACATGGCGTTACCCCCCCTTTCAGCACACCCGGAAATTATCGGTACATACGCCCCGTGATTATGTGCTTAAAAGTCGTGGACACATGTGGACGCATGCGGACGACACAGCACGTCGGAAACAGAAAAAGCCCCCGGAAATCGGGAGCTTTTGACTGTAATGGACTACTATGGATTAAACTGTGGTGCCGAAGGCGAGACTCGAACTCGCATGGGCTTGCACCCGCCACCCCCTCAAGATGGTGTGTCTACCAATTCCACCACTTCGGCAAGGATTTATCTTGTACCATAACCCCTCATTGATGTCAAGAAGAGTTATTACTTTTTTTGCTGCGCCGGTACTGCCGGTGTCTGAACAGCTTTCGCCGCGGGTGCGGGAACAGATTGTGGCGTCACCGCCACCGGTTTCGCGGGGGTCGCACCCTGAGGAGTCACGGGAGCAGCCGCCGTCGGTTTGGCTGCGGGACTCTTGTTGGGCATGATGGAAGAGCTGCCGCTTTTCCCTCCCAGGTAGGCCAGGGTCAGAGAGGTGAGCATGAAGATGATCGCCGCACTGGTAGTCAGCTTACTCATGAACGTGTTGCTGCCGCCGGCGCCGAAGACCGACTGGCTGCCGCCGCTGCCGAAGGACGCACCCATTTCCGCCCCCTTGCCCGACTGAAGGAGCACAATAACGATCAGGGCCAATGAGACGAGGATATGAAGCGCCATCAGTAAATAAATCATACTTGAGAATACCTCCGTTCGTGAAAACCTAAAATTACTAACACGAACGCTGTAAAAAGAAAAGAACTATTTTTAGAAGTTCACGATTCCCGCGAATGAATCAGCCTTGAGGCTGGCTCCCCCCACAAGGGCGCCGTCGATGTCCGGACGGGACATGAGACCCTTGACGTTCTCGGGTTTGACACTGCCGCCGTAGAGTATCCGGATGGCGTCGGCAGTTGCCTGATCATACAGTTCCGCCACCAGGCCGCGAATGAAGGCATGGGCTTCCTGTGCCTGATCGTCGCTGGCGGTCTTGCCGGTGCCGATGGCCCAGACCGGCTCATAAGCGATGATGATGGCGGCAAGTTCAACGGCGGTGATGCCGGCCAGACCGTCGGTCACCTGGCTCCGAAGGATGTCGAATGTCTTCTCGGCTTCCCGCTGGGCAAGGGTCTCGCCGATGCAGAGTAGGGATACAAGCCCTGCCTTGAGGGCGGCCTTGATCTTCTTGTTCACCGTTTCATTCGTCTCGCCGAAGTACTGGCGCCGTTCCGAGTGGCCGATGATGACGTGGCTACAGCCGGCGTCCTTGATCATCCCTGGAGCGATCTCACCGGTGAAAGCTCCCTCTTCCTCCCAATAACAGTTCTGGGCGGAGAGCTTGATATTCGTGCCGCGGATCTTCTCTCGCACCGCGGAGAGCGAGGTGAAGACCGGCGCCACCACGATCTCCACACCCACGGCATCCTTGACCAGCGGGATAAGCGCGGTCACCAGGTCCGCGGCGTCCGCCTGTTTCTTGAATAATTTCCAGTTGCCGGCAATGACCGGAGTTCTCATAAGATTATTCTCCCTAAAAATGTAAGTTGGATGGTTGAATGTTAACGGTCCAGCGCCTTGACTCCCGGCAGGATCTTCCCTTCCAGCAGTTCCAGGAAAGCGCCGCCGCCGGTGGAGATGTAGCTCACCTTGTCTTGAACCTTTGCTTTCCGCACTGCCGCATCGGTGTCGCCGCCGCCGATGATGGTGATGGCGTCAAGTCCGGCCACCACATCGGCCATGGCGAAGGTTCCCTTGGCGAAGAGTTCCATCTCGAAAACACCCATGGGGCCGTTCCAGATGACGGTTTTTGCGTCCTGCAGCGCCTCGCCGAAGGCTTTGGCCGAGGCGGGGCCCACATCCAGGGCCATCCAGTCGGCGGGAATATCCTTGATCTCCACGATTTTATGGTCGGCATCATCGGCAAACCGGTCGGCCACCACGCAGTCGGTGGGGAGGAGAAATCGGACGTTTTTGGCCTTGGCGTCGGCGAGAATCTTTGTCGCCGTCTCCAGAAGGTCGTCTTCCACCAGCGACTTGCCGATGGAGAATCCCTGGGCTTTCAGGAAGGTGAAGGCCATCCCGCCACCGATAATGATGATGTCGACCTTGGAAACGAGCTTTTGGAGTACCTCCAGTTTGCCGGATACTTTGGCTCCACCAAGGATTGCCGCCAGAGGGCGCTCCGGAGAGGTCATCGCCTTGTCAAAGTAGGTTAGCTCGTTTTTCATGAGAAAGCCGCCGGCTACGATGGGGATCACCTGGGTGATCGCCTCCACCGAGGCATGGGCACGGTGGGAAACGGCAAAGGCGTCGTTCACGTAGATCTCGCAGCCGTTGGCCAAATTCCGGGCGAAGTTTGCGTCGTTCTTCTCTTCGCCGGCGTAGAAGCGGACGTTCTCCAGCATGAGCGCCTGGCCCGGTTGCAGTGCGTCCACCAGGGGAGTTACTTCGGGACCGAAGCAGTCGGGGGCCTGCTTGACATCACATCCCAGGAGCTGGGAGAGTCGCTGGGCGGCGGGCGCCATGGTGTACTTGGCCTTCTTCTCCCCCTTGGGACGCCCCAGATGGGAGGCGATAACGACCCTGGCCCCCTGGGCGAGGAGGTACTTGATGGTGGGAACTGCTCCGGCGATGCGGGTATCTTCGGTTACGTTCCCCTGATCGTCCTGGGGGACGTTGAAATCAACCCGGATGAAGACCTTTTTCCCCCGGAGGGAACCGAGTTCGTCTATGTAGCGGACAGCCATGGCATATCTCCCAATCTGAAAAGTTATCCACGAAGGGCGCGAAGTATCACGAAGAAGATCAACTAACCGTGTGGTAAGTCGGCCTTACGTTGCGTTCTTTGCGTCTTTGTGGTTCAAAGATGTTTGCCGTTAAACAGAAAAGGGGGAATGTAGATTCCCCCTTTTCTGACAACTTACAAGGACAGATTATTTACACATGATCTTGATGAGATCGATGACGCGGTTGGAGAAGCCCATCTCATTGTCGTACCAGGAGAGGACCTTAAGCAGGTTACCGTCGATAACCTTGGTGCACTTGGAGTCGACGATGGAGGAGAGGGGGCAACCGTTGAAGTCGATGGAGACCACCTCTTCGTCGGTGTAGCCGAGAATCCCCTTGAGCGGACCTGATTCCGAGGCGGCCTTGAGTGCTGCGTTCACCGCTGCTGCGTCGGTGGCGGTCTTGAGGGTAACCGTAAGGTCCACCACGGAGACGTTGGGGGTCGGGACGCGGATGGCGAAGCCGTCCAGTTTTCCCTTCAGTTCCGGCAGGACCAGGGAAACCGCTTTGGCGGCGCCGGTGGAGGTGGGGATCATGGAGAGGCCGGCGGCCCGGGCGCGACGGAGATCCTTGTGGGGGAGGTCAAGGATGTTCTGGTCGTTGGTGTAGGAGTGGATGGTGGTCATGAGACCCTTCTCGATGCCGAAGGCGTCGTTGAGCACCTTGGCCACCGGCGCCAGGCAGTTGGTGGTGCAGGAGGCATTGGAGACGATATGATGAATGGCCGGGTCATAGGCGGAATCATTGACCCCCATGACCACCGTGAGGTCGGGATCGGTGGCCGGGGCGGAGATGATGACCTTTTTTGCGCCTGCCTGCAGATGAAGAGCGGCCTTGTCCCGGGCGGTGAAGAACCCCGTTGATTCCAGAACCAGATCCACATTCAGCGCGGCCCAGGGGAGTTCCGCGGGATTTTTGACGGCATAGATGGTGATGCTCTTGCCGTTAACAATGATGGTGTTGTCCTTTGCTTCCACGGTGCCGTCGAACCGGCCATGAACCGAGTCGTACTTGAGGAGATGCGCCAGGGTTACGGCGTCAGTCAGGTCGTTGATGGCGACGATTTCGATTCCCTGCTCTTTCAGTGCCGACCGGAAAACCATACGGCCGATCCGGCCAAACCCGTTGATTGCAACTCGTAATGCCATGTCTGCTGCCTCCCGATGAAAGTTAGTTGTGCAGTGATTACTGATTTGAAACGCGAACATCATACAGGATGATCTCTGTTTACGTCAACTCATTATTTGTTTCATTAGATCAAGCTCCGATGGGGCGCCCGCCGTTTTTTCGAAGCCGATCGGCGGCCTCCCGGAGCATCCGCTCGGTGGTGGGCCAGTCAACGCATTTGTCGGTGATGGAGACCCCGTACTTCAAGCGGGTAACTTCCGTGGGGATCGGCTGGTTCCCTTCTTCTATATTGCTTTCGATCATGACTCCGGTGATGGAGCGGTTGCCGGCTATGATCTGATCGATGACACTTGCCAACACTGTTGTCTGCTGAAGGTGGTCCTTGTTGGAATTGCCGTGGCTGCAATCAACCATCATGGTGGGGAAGAGTCCCGACTTCTCCAGCATCTCCTCGGCGCAGCTGATATCTTCCGGGAAGTAGTTCGGTTTGCGAGAGCCCCCCCGGAGGACCAGGTGCACATCGGGGTTGCCGGTGGTCCGGACGATGGAGGTTCGCCCCTCGCGGTTGACTCCCAGGAAACTGTGGGAATGGAGGGCCGCGTTCATGGCGTCAAAGGCCACCTGAAGGTTGCCGTCGGTGCCGTTTTTGAAGCCGATGGGGAAGGAGAGACCGCTGGCCATCTCCCGGTGGGTCTGGGATTCGGTAGTCCGGGCGCCGATGGCGCCGAAGGTCAGGTGATCCGCCAGGTACTCGGGAGTGATGGGGTCCAGCATCTCCGTGGCGATGGGGAGCATCATCCGGGTGATATCGCAGAGGAGATTTCGGGCGATTCCCAGCCCCTTGGAGATCTGGTGGGTGCCGTTCATGTCCGGGTCGTTGATGAGCCCCTTCCATCCGACGGTGGTGCGGGGTTTCTCGAAATAGAGCCGCATGACGATAAAAATCTGATCGGCGATCTCCTCGGCCAGTCGCGCCAATCGTACTGCGTATTCCAACGCCCCCTTGGGATCATGGATGGAGCAGGGGCCCACCACCGCCATGAGCCGGTGATCCCGGTTCCGGATGATGTTTTTTACCTGACTCCGGCTGGCGCTTACAAACTCGCTGGATTCCATGGAGATGGGAAAGACCTGCCGCAGGTCCGCCGGGGCGATGATGGGGGTGATGGAAGCGACTTTCAGGTTGTTGGTCTTGAGGATGGTCATGGGTATCCCGTATGCGTAAAAGTGCGGACAATCTAGCCCTTTTTCCGGGTCATGTAAAGTGATTTGGCCGTCAGGTTTGAAATTGTTGAATAATGTCCGCAGGCATGAGTGATCCGTCGAAATTCTGATACCAGATATGGTTTCCCTTGGGCCCCATCCCCAGATAGTTCCAGCCGTGCCGTTCCAGGTAGCGCCGGTAACCTTTGCGCCATATTTTCCGATTTTCAACGATGATGAGTATCCCCTTGGGGGGTGATGCGGAGCTCGGATACGTTTCCAGAAAACTGAGGGTTTTGGTGGTTACGGATAAGAGCAGCCCCCAAACACCGCGATCCTCCTTGCGGATGAACGCTCTCATATAATAATAGTTGTTGTCCTTTGCCCTAAAGCTATGAACGTAGACGGTATTTACTCCGCAAAGCCGGCCCGATGGGTTTGTTATGGTAAATAGGACTTCATGCGCCCTCTTATGGGCTTCTGCAACATTCAACACCTCATTACTCGTCCAGAGCTCTATTATTTCAGTTCTCGTAACGGAGTCGATGTTTTGAAAGACATTTTTTATACTATAGCTCTTGTATTTCGACGCCATAAATGATACCTGACACCACGATAGTAGATGTGGTACCTTCACATACCTTCAATAACCGTCGAAGTCAAGCCCCTGATGAGGAGTGTCCGTCATGAGAGTAAAGAATCTGTTGAGTTCCCCAAAGGTCGATGAAAAGCGGTTGCTGGCCTATGCGGCGGCGGCAGGTGCGCTCCTGGCTGTCGCGGCACCGACGGATGCTTCGGTTGTCTACGGGACGGTGGCCAACGGAACGGTGGGACTGGGTTCTCCTGTTTCCGTCATTTTCGGCGCCGGGACAGCATTTTCTTTCAACCTGGCGAATGCCAACAGTCATCTTTACGGGAACGTAAAAGGGATCGGTTCGGGTGCATCCGTTGCCAAATATGGCAGTGCAGGTAACCCTAAAGCGTTAAGATTTGCCCAAAATGCTTCCATTGGTTCTGCGGGTAAATATCACCATTACAATAACAATCCCAAGCTGTTCGGAAATATTGGCACGTCACATCCGTAAATATTCGCTTAACCGCATGGGGACTATAGCTGGAAGATATCTGAGGAGAATGAAGAAAGGGCTTGGTACGATGATTCAAAAGGGATGTGTTGCGATTGAGGATATCAGGTGACCACCCCGTTTTCATCAGGAGGTT
>CAIYUY010000158.1 GCA_903929485.1 uncultured Desulfuromonadales bacterium | reverse complement strand
TAACCTACGTATTTCTTTTTCATGCATAATTGACTCCAGTATTATGACATAACTAAGGCAGATTAGGTCAATACTGTAGCACAATTTAAAGCATATATCACTGTTTTTATTATATTTTCAGCTTTCAGAAGAACAGGCTTTCATAGCGAAAGATCTCCCCCGGCTCCCCTTTAGCTTCCACCACATCCACCAGGTAGACCCGGTCAGCCTCCTCCAGCAGGTGGGTGACCATGATCCCCAGGGTTCCTCCGTCGTACAACTCCACGTCATCCCCGAAGCGGTAATGCTCCTCCAGGTAGGCGATGAAATGAACGCCGAACCCTTCGTCGG
This sequence comes from uncultured Desulfuromonadales bacterium, assembly GCA_903929485.1. Classification (GTDB taxonomy): domain Bacteria; phylum Desulfobacterota; class Desulfuromonadia; order Geobacterales; family CAIOGM01; genus CAIOGM01. The sequence goes on along the minus strand of CAIYUY010000158.1, from coordinate 5,731 downwards.
AAAGAAGCAGATTGCCCGCCCCGAATATCAATGTTTGCATAAACCAAAACCTTTTTCACCACAGAGACACGGAGACACGGAGAAATCTAACCAGAGAAATTAACGTGACAAACAGGAGTGACAGGATTTGACCGTAGGGTGCGGCAACACCGGCCACGTAAGTTTTTATCCTGCATGTATCCTGTGCATCCTGTTAAATTGCCTTTCTCCGTGTCTCTGTGCCTCCGTGGTGGATTGTTGTTTCTATTGTACAAGTATTTTTGTGATCTCTTTCCCCTCGGGATCGACCGTATGCACGGCGCAGGCGATGCAGGGATCGAAAGAGTGAATGGTCCGGAGCACCTCCAGCGGCTTTTCCTTGTCCGCCACCGGATTCCCCACCAGCGAGGCTTCGTAGGGTCCAAGAACCCCTTTGTCGTCCCGGGGTGAAGCGTTCCAGGTGGAGGGGACCACCGCCTGGTAATTCTTGATCTTTTTGTCCTCGATGACGATCCAGTGGGAGAGAGTCCCGCGAGGAGCCTCATGAAAGCCGACCCCCTTGTAGGAACCCTTGGGGATCTCCGTGGGATTGGCATAGGCCTTGTCCCCTTTTCCCACGTTATCCACCAGCTTGTCCAGGTACTCCAGGGAGTAGTCGGCCATGATATGGGCGCGCATGGCCCGCGCCCCCAGCCGCCCCATGGTGGAGTGCATATCGTTCAGACCGATGCCGATCTTTTTGCAGGTGTCGTCCACCAGCTTGATGACCTTCTTGTTTCCCCCCAGGTAGGCGGCTAAAAGCTGGGCCGGCGGCCCCACCTGCACCGGCTTGCCGCCGAAACGGGGCGCCTTGCACCAGCTGTACTTGCCGTTCTCCTGAAAATCGGTGTAGTTGGGCTCGGTTTCCCCATCCCAAGGGTGCAGGGTGGAGTTCCCCTGGTACCAGGCGTGGGTGACATTCTCCTTGATATTGGCGATGAGATCCAGATCCTGGTGGTTGGTGATGATCCGGGCCCCCTTGAGATCGGCATTGGTGATGATGGCCCCCGGCAGGGCGAATTTGGTATTGGTGGTGTCTTCCGCCATTTCCGGCACCGCCATGTAGTTGACCACCCCTTTCCCGTAATGGAACCACTCCTTGTAAGCCGAGGCGATGGCCACCATGTCCGGATAGTAGACCTTCTGGACAAAGTCGCGGGTCTCCTCCATGAGAGCCCGCAACGCGGAGATCCGCTCCATGTTGATGGTGGCCAGGTTTTCCATGTTCAGCGCCGTGGCCACCCCCCCCACGCAGAGGTTCTGGATATGGGGGTTCTTCCCACCCAGAATCGCCACGGCCTGGGCCGCCTTCCGCTGGTAATCCAACGCCTTGAGGTAATGGGCAACCGCCATGAGGTTGGCTTCGGGGGGAAGTTTCATGGCCGGGTGCCCCCAGTAACCGGAAGAGAAGATCCCCAGACGACCGGTCCCCACGAAGGATTTCAGCTTCTCCTGCACCGCCTTGAACTCGGTCTCGCTGTTCCCCGGCCAGTCGGAGATGGATTGGGCCAGCTGGGCGGTTTTCTTGGGGTCGGCGCTGAGGGCGGAGACCACGTCCACCCAGTCCAGGGCGGTGAGGTGGTAGAAATGGACGATATGATCCTGCACCGAATGCTGGGCCATGATGATGTTCCGCATGTACTGGGCGTTCAGCGGCACCTCCACCTTAAGGGCGTTCTCCACCGAGCGGATGGAGGAGATGGCATGGACGGTGGTGCAGACGCCGCAGAAACGCTGGGCATAGATCCAGGCATCTTGAGGGGGACGCCCTTTTAGGATAGTTTCGATGCCGCGCCACATCTGGGCCGAAGACCAGGCGTTGGTGACGGCGCCGCCGTTGACCTCCACGTCGATACGCAGGTGCCCTTCGATGCGGGTGATGGGGTCGAGAGTGATCCGAGCCATATGATAATTCCTCCGGAGTAAGATCTAGAATTATTTCAACACGGAGACACTGAGACACGGAGAAAAGCTATGTAACAAGGATAGACAGGATAGGCAGGATTCGATCCGGCACTGTTCCAAAGTTTTTATCCTATCCATCCTGTTCATCCCTGTGAAAAGTGTTTTAATTTTTCTCCGTGTCTCCGTGCCTCTGTGGTGAATGTTTTTGTTGGTTATGCCTTTCCCGCGGCCACCTGTTTACGTGTGTGCAACCGCGGTAACACCGGGAGAATCTTTACCAGCACCTGGTACCCCAGAATCTCGAAGGCCACGATCCCCACGGTGATCAACAGTTCAGCCAGAGCCGGAAAATAGTGCCACCCTTTGCCGGGATTGAAGCCGATGAGGTAAACGTTGAAGCGGTAGAGCGCTCCACCCAGGACGATGAGTGCGGCCGAAACAAAGAGCCACCGGATGGAGGAGCGCTTCCTGCCGCTGAACAGCAGGAGCGACCCCCCCGCCACAAGACAGAACTCCAGGAGAAAGAAGCGGGAGTAGAAATCCAGGGAAAGAGCCGCCCCCAACTGCCCCCGCCAGGCCAGATCCCCGATGACCACCGTCAGCCAGATGACCGTCAGCCAGGGGATGATCCGCGCCAGTCCGGTGAGTTCGCTCAGCTCGAAGGGGCGCCTGAAGGCATAGCAGGAGATAATGGACTCCAGGATGGCTATGGAGTAGCCGATGAACATGCAGTTGATTAAAAACAACAGCGGCAGGAAACCGGTGTGCCAGAGGGGGTGGAGCTTGGTGGAGGCGATGAGGAGAAGCGACCCCAGGGACGATTGGTGCATGGTGGGGAGAGTGATCCCCAGGACGATGACGAAGATCAGAATCTTGTCCAGCTTGGGACGGAGCCAGGCGGCCAGATCCTTCACCGATTCCAGACGCTCTTCCATCCTCTCCGGGCGATTGATCCCCGTATATTTGTGCAGCCGGTCCATGAGCGCCTGGAGAGTATGCCAGTCGGTCTTCTCCAGGTAGGAAAGGATCGCCGGCATGAATTCCATAAACAGCACCGAGGTGTAGGCCATGACGCAGAGGGCGACCTCGAACATGGCCGAATTGGCCTGCCACTTGGAAGGGATGAAGAAATTATAGGCGTTCCAGGGGCGCCCCACGTCCACCATGACCGAGAAACCGGCCAATCCGTAGCCGAACATGCTGGTGAGGATGGCTGAACGGATCATGGGGTGATAGCGCATGTTGTTCCGGATATAGATCAGGATCGCCATGGCGTAGCCGCCGCAGGCGATGGCTGTCCCCGTGGCCACGTCGTAGGTGATCCAGATTCCCCAGGGGTAGCCGTCGCTCATGTTGGAAACGGCGCCGATCCCCTTGACGAAGCGGACCCCGATGAGGAAAAAGCCGATGAGGGTCAGCGCCAAAAGAACGATGAACGAGGGGGTCAGAATCTTCGCCTCATGTTTCTGATATTCATCATGTCCCATCAGTCATCCCCCCTGCTCTTCCCGCCGTCGCCCTGTTCCCCATGAGCATCATCCTGTTTCTTCATGTTCTTCACCGCAATGAAGCAGAGAACGCTGTACAGGGCCACCGGGGCGATGAACCCCTTGTAGATGGTATGCTGAATCTTCTCGGAAAATTCCGCCGGCGGATCTTCCTTGAGGATGGGGAACCCCAGCTTGTTGAACGGCATGGAGGCGAGGTAGAGGTGATTGGTCCCCCCCACCTCCTTCTCTCCGTAAACCTGGTTGATATACTTCCCCGGATTTTCCTGGAGCCGCCGGTGAGCCTCCGCCAGCAGATCTTTCCGCTTGCCGAACATGATGGCGCCGGTAGGGCAGGTTTCGGCGCAGGCGCTGATCCCCTTTTTCACCAGATTGGTGCTCTTACAGAGATCGCACTTGACGATCTGGGGAATGGCCTTGTCCCACTGGAACTTGGGAATGTTGAAGGCGCAGGCGATCTGACAGTAGCGGCAGCCGATGCAGGCGTTCTTGTTGTAATCCACTATACCGGTCAGCTTGTCACGGGTCATGGCGCTCACCGGACAGACCGAAACGCAGGAGGGCTTATGGCAATGCATGCAGGAGTACTTCACATAGGACCACTGCTTGCCGTTCTCCTTGAACAGCTTGATCAGGGTGCGGGTGCTCCCCGAGAGATCCTTGGGAGCATCCCACAACCCGTCCTGGTCGAAGTCGGCCTTTTCATAGGCAAGGCTGCCGTAATCACTGTTGACCCTCTTGCAGGCCGACATGCAGGCCTTGCACCCCACGCATTTGGTGGCGTCGTAGAGCATCCCCAGCGTCTCGTCATAGTTTTGCGCCGGTTCCTCCGAGGCGTCGGCTCCGCGGTGTCCCGCCAGCAGCGCGGCGCCACCGGCCCCCATGACTTTAAGGAACTGCCGCCTACTTGGTCTCGCCATGGTCGTCCCCCTCTCCCGGTGCGTCGGGGAGCCTCTTGGCCAGCATGATCCCGGCCCCGATGGCGGCGCCGGCAGCCAGGCCGATGAAGCCGGTGGTGAGCGGATCGGCCCCTTTCCCCTTATCCTTCAGCTCCACCGGGGCGTAGCTGTCAAAAGGGGTCGGCTCGTGAATCTGAACCTTATCGGCGATGGCGCTCTTGAAGAGGAGATCCGGCTCGGTGCAGCCGATGCAGGGGTGACCGATCCCCACCGGCCAGGCCACGCCGTCATTGAAACGGGTAACCGAGCAGTTGGCATAGGTGGCCGGCCCCTTGCACCCCAGCTTGTAGAGGCAGTACCCCTCGGCGTGGGTGGGGTCGCCAAAAGCCTTGGAAAAACGGCCGGCGTCAAAGTGAGGGCGGCGTTCGCAATGCTCGTGAATCCTCCGGCCATAGGCGAACTTGGGGCGCCCCAGCTGATCCAGGTCGGGAAGCTTCTTGAAGGTCACATAGTAGAGCACGGTGGAGAGGAAGTTGTAGGGGTTGGGAGGACAGCCGGGGATATTGATGATCGGCTTGTCCTTGATGAGATCCCGCACCCCCACCGCCCCGGTGGGGTTGGGTCCCACCGACTGAATGCCTCCGTAGCTGGCGCAGGTTCCGATGGAGATGATGGCGACGGCCCCTTCCGCCGCGGCGCGCAGTGATTCCAGGGCGGTCTTGCCGGCGACCTTGCAGTAGACCCCATTATCCTTGGTGGGAATCCCCCCTTCCACCACCAGGATATAGTTTCCCTTGTTGGCTGCCATGGAATCCTGCAACGCCTTCTCGGCCTGGTGCCCGGAACCGGCCATGAGGGTCTCGTGGTAATCCAGGGAGATCATGTCGAAGATCAGGCCGGCGACTGTGGGGTGAGAGGAGCGAAGGAGCGACTCGGAGCAGCCGGTACACTCCTGGAAATGGAGCCAGATGACTGCCGGCCGGCCGTCGCTGCTCCGGGCCGCGGCAGCTACCTTGCGAACCATGCTGAACGGCAGCCCCAGCATGGCCGAAACCGTCACGCAGGTCTTGACAAAATCCCTCCGGGTTACCCCGCTCTTCCATAGTTCATCGATCTGTTTCATGATGCCTCCCGCAAATTTCACAAACACACTCATTAAGCAAGAGGAGTGCCAAAGGGGAGGAGGACGCCAGTTTTGCCGGCAAAGCACCGTATCATGTTTTATTTCAGATAGTTATCTGTAAGATGACGAGTTGCGGAGTAAATATTCGCTTAACCGCATGGGGACTATAGCTGGAAGATATCTGAGGAGAATGAAGAAAGGGCTTGGTACGATGATTCAAAAGGGATGTGTTGCGATTGAGGATATCAGGTGACCACCCCGTTTTCATCAGGAGGTTG
>CAIYUY010000157.1 GCA_903929485.1 uncultured Desulfuromonadales bacterium | reverse complement strand
CAAAGGAACCGCAAAGTAAAAGCCTTTTTTGGGGTATACCGAAAAAGAATCCAGGTTCGTTGTTTTTCTCTATTTTCTTTGCGTACTTTGCGTCTTTGCGGTTCAAAGTATCACGAAACTTTAAGCCGGACGGGGTACTAGGGAACAGGAGATATGAAGAACCGAGAGATACGATTGAACCGTTCCAAGCAGAAATCGACACGGGAGCCCGAGATGATCACACGAAGTTGGATGGATGACACTCACCAGGCGGTTCGCCTGGATATTACCGGAGGCATGACTATCAGCCATGCCGCGGAGCAACTGGCGGAGCTCATGGAGGCATTCGCCACGGCCCGAACGATTCATTGTGACCTTTCCGGTGTCACGGAAATAGACGCCGCGGGCCTCCAGCTCCTCTGCTCAAGTCACCGGACGGCCGGGAAGGAAGGAAAGGAGTTCATTCTTCACGGAATTGAACGGGAGCCGTTGCATACCACCATCATCCGGGCCGGATGCGCCGGAAAATCACGATGCAATCCCCATGAAAAAAATCCCTGCATTCTTGTCGGAGGTATGAACTGATGCAAAAGGTGGTTCTGACGGCAGACGATTCTGCCAGTGTTCGACAGATGGTCAGCTACACGCTGAAAACAAACGGCTACGACGTCATCGAGGCGGCGGACGGCAAGGATGCCCTGAACAAACTTGACGGCCGGCAGGTCGACATGATAATCACCGACCTGAACATGCCGAACCTGGACGGCATCGGGCTTATCAAAGCGGCCCGGGCGCTTGCCGCCTGCCGCTTCATTCCCATCATCATGCTGACCACCGAATCCCAGGACTCCAAGAAAAAAGAAGGAAAAGAGGCCGGCGCCACCGGTTGGATCGTCAAGCCGTTCCAGCCCGAGCAGCTCATCGCCGTCTGCAAAAAGGTTCTCGGATGATAGATATCCATCGTCAGACATTCCGGGATGAGGCCAACGAACTCCTCACTGAACTTGAATTTTCCCTCCTCGAACTGTGCGACTCCGGCGACGATCAGGAACTGATCGACCGGGTTTTCAGAGCCATGCATACCATCAAAGGTTCCGGCTCCATGTTCGGCTTTGATGATATCGCGACCTTTACCCATGAGGTGGAAACCGTCTTCGATCTGGTCCGGATCGGCCGGATCAAGGTTACTCCCGAACTGGTGCGACTCAGCCTCGCCGCCAGGGATCAGATCAAGGAGATGCTGGATGCGGAAGACGGCAAGGGGAGGGTCGATGAACAGCGGAACAAGGAGATCATCGCCGGCTTTCGAGACCTGATCCCGGCGGATGAAATTGCGGAGAAAAGCGGTGGCGCACCGGTTGCCAAGGGGGTCGACGCCCTTCCCGCCGTGACCTACAGCATCCGCTTCAAGCCTCACCCCAGACTGTTTCTCACCGGCACCAACCCCCTCGTACTGATCAACGAGCTGTGCGAACTGGGGCGTTCGGTGGTGGTCGCCCAAACACACAACCTCCCTCTCCTGTCCAACCTGGACCCGGAAAGCTGTTACCTCTTCTGGGACATCGTCATTACCACCGATCAGGGTGAAAATGCGCTGCGTGACATTTTCATCTTTGCCGAGGATGACTGCGACCTGACCATCGACATCATCGACGATGGCGCGGATCTGGACAATGAAGACGACTATAAGAAACTGGGGACAATTCTGGTGGAACGGGGTGACCTGGATCTTGAAGCGTTGAACCAGATTTTGCAGAGTCACAAGCGGTTCGGCGAACTTGCCATCGAATCGGGGATACTGGAAGCTGAGCAGGTGGCCTCGGCGCTCTCCGAGCAACAGTTCGTGAAAGGGATCAGAAAGGAACGGCAGAACAAGGAGAGCGGTTCCAGCATCCGGGTTCCCGCGGAAAAACTGGATGTGCTGGTCAATCTGGTGGGGGAGATGGTAACCGTCCAGGCGCGCTTGAGCCAATTCGCCCAGTCGGCCAACGAGGCGGCCCTCATCGCCATTGCCGAAGAGGTGGAACGGCTCACCGCCAGCCTGCGCGACAATGCCCTGAACATCAGAATGCTCCCCATCGGCTCCACCTTTACCAAGTTCCGCCGCCTGGTCCATGACCTCTCCCAGGAACTGGGGAAGAAGATCGAAATGGTCACCACCGGGGCCGAAACCGAACTGGACAAGACGGTCATCGAAAAGCTTAACGATCCCCTGGTGCACCTGATCCGGAACTGCATTGATCACGGCATCGAAAAACCGGAGGTCAGGACGGCAAACGGCAAGCCGCAACTGGGCACGGTGCATCTCACCGCCACCCATTCGGGAGATAGCGTCCTGCTGAGCATCAAGGATGACGGCGCCGGGCTGAATCGCGAAGCCATCAGGGCCAAGGGGATCGACAAAGGGTTGATTACCGCCGGCGCCGAGTTATCCACCAAGGAAATCTATTCGCTGATCTTCGCCCCCGGATTTTCCACGGCGGAAAAGGTCACCAGCATCTCCGGGCGCGGCGTGGGAATGGATGTGGTGAAACGGGCCATCGACTCCCTGCGCGGGACCATCGACGTGGATAGCGTTCCGGGGGAGGGGACGACCATCACCCTCAGGATACCGCTGACCCTGGCCATTATTGAAAGTCTCCTGGTCAGAATCGGCGCCGACTGTTTCGTCATCCCCCTCTCCTTTGTGGACGAATGTATAGAACTGAGCCGCGAGGACGTGGCCCGCTCCCATGGTCGCCATGTCATGAACGTCAGGGGAAAGTATGTACCCTACATCCCCTTGCGCAAGGAGTTCGCCATCAGCGGCACGGCGCCGGACATCGAGCAGATCGTCATCACCAGGATCAACGGGAGCCGGGTCGGATTCGTGGTGGACCACGTCATCGGCGAGCACCAGACAGTCATCAAGTCCCTGAGTAAGATCTACCGCAATGTGGAAGGGGTCTCGGGGGCGACCATTCTCGGCGACGGCAGCGTGGCCCTCATTCTCGACATCCCCCAACTCTACAGAGGGGTCGAACTTGCTGAACAGGCGATCGGCTGACACCGACACATCCACGACTGAAATGAGCAGACCACATGGCATTTACCTTTTTCATGCGCGACCAACCGACCCTGGAATACGCCGCCGACCACATGATCCGCTACGCATCGGGCCGCAGCAGGGTCAGGATCTGGGAAGCCGGGGCGGCCCATGGCCAGGAAACCTACACCATAGCCATGATCTTCGCGGAGAAGATGAACCAGTTCGCCTTCAAAAACCTCCGTATCGACGCCACGGACTATGACCAGGAGAACAACTTCGGTGATATCGTCACCAGGGGGGTCTACCCCTATGACGAATTGCAGAGAACCCCGGAGCATCTCTTCAAAAAATACTTCGAGCCGGCCGACGAACCGGGCAAGTTCCGGGTCATTGCCGATCTCAGAAACCGGGTCTTCTTCCAGTATCACGATCTCCTGTCATTTAAACCCATCGGTCAGGATTACTGCCTCGTGGTCTGCAAGAACGTCCTTCTCCACTTCCAGCAGGAAGAGCGGATCAAGGTCATCAAGATGTACTACGACGCCCTGGCCCCCGGCGGCTATTTCGCCTGTGAAAATACCCAAAAGATGCCCCTTGAGCTCTCCCACCTGTTCGAGCAGGTTGTGCCCGACGCCCAGCTCTTCAAGAAGATAGGGTAATGGGCCATGAAGGTCATTCCCCTTGCAAAAAATCCGCTCATATACAGCTGTAATTCCTATCTGATCCTTGGTGACTGGAACCGCATCGAGGACGTTAATACCCTCATCGATCCCGGCACCGACAGCTATATCCTGGCCGAGATCGAGAGCCTTGCCACCGGCTTCGGCAAGGTCGCCGTGGAACAGATCATTCTGACCCACAATCACTTCGACCACGCCGGCGCCATCGGGGAGCTGAAGCAAAGATTCGGCGCCAAGGTCTTCGCCTTTGTGGAGATGGCCGGGGTCGACGAACTCCTTTACCATGGAGCCTTCATCAAGGCCGGAGACGACTATCTGGAAGTTCTTCACGCACCGGGCCATTCATCGGACTCAGTCTGCCTGCACTGCCGCTCCAACCGATCGCTCTTTTCCGGAGACATGCAGTTGAGGGTCCGGACACCGGGGGGGGGGTATACCCAGGAGTATCTGGATTCCCTCCTGATGCTGTACGGCAGGGAAATCGAAACGGTTTATTCCGGCCACGATGAACCTCTGACCTCAAACGTCACTGAGATCCTGACGGAGACGATCAGAAACGTACGGAGAAGCACCGTCACTCCACGCTGAGAAAAAAATCCCCAAACCGATTAACCCGATACAACAGATACTAAACTACAAGGCGTGACGAGGAGGTCGTGAATGAAGTGGTATTACAATCTCAGGCTGGGGACAAAATTGCTTGGCGGCTTTATCACGGTGGCGCTGGTGGCCGGGATCATCGGCTGGGTCGGGGTCCGAAACATCAAGAAGATCGAAGCCAAGGATACGCTCCTCTACGAGAAGCTCACCGTCCCCATTGCCGACCTGCAGAATATGACCAGCGCGTACCTGACGATCCGCGTCGCCATCCGGGACATCATCATCGATGCTGATGCGGCAAGAACCAAGGAATATGTTCAGAAAGTTCGCGAACAGGTGAGCGCGGTGGAAAAAGACGCCGTCAAACTGGACAAGACGATCTTCACCGCGGAGGGGCGCAAACTCTTCACGGAATTCTCCGATTCATGGAAACAGTACACGGAAATCCTGGAGACAACGCTGATCCTGGCCCAGCGGGATAAATACGAAGAGATCAAGGATCTGAGAAAGGGATACCTGACCACCTACGGCATGAACGTCTTCAACGCCCTGGACAAGATGGTGGAAGCCAAGGTCAGTCTGGCCAAGCGAACGGCGGAAGAGAATACCAAAACGGCCGATGCGTCCGGTAGCTTCACCACCATCCTGGCGATTATCGGCGCCCTCCTGGCCGTGGCGCTGGGGATCTTCATCACCCGGATCATCCAGTCCCAACTGGGAGGAGATCCCCTTGAGGTGGTCGCCATCACCCGGAGAGTGGCTCGCGGCGATCTCTCCATGGAAATCGACGCCAAGAACAAGCGGGATGACAGCCTCATCATGGCCATGGCGCAGATGATGACCACCATCAAGGCCTTGGTGAGCGACACGGGGATGCTCGCCCAAGCGACTGCCGCGGGTAAGCTGGCGACACGAGCCGACGCCGGCAAACATCAGGGGGAATTCCGCGCCATCATCGTGGGGGTCAACGAAACCCTGGACGCAGTCATCGACCCGCTGAACATGGCCGCCGAGTACATGGACCGGATCTCCAAGGGGGATATGCCCCCAAAAATCACCGACAATTACAACGGCGACTTCAACGAGATCAAGCTTAACCTGAACAACTGCATAAGCAACATCAACCTCCTCATCACCGATGCCGACACTCTGGCAATGACCGCCGTACAAGGAAAACTGGCCAATCGGGTCGATCCCTCCCGGCATCAGGGGGACTACCGGAAAATCATGGTCGGCTTCAACAACACCCTGGACGCCGTCATCACCCCCCTGAACATGGCCGCGGAGTACATGGATCGGATCTCCAAGGGGGATATACCGCCAAAAATAACCGACAACTACAACGGAGATTTTAACGAGATCAAACTCAACCTGAACAACTGCATAAGCAACATCAACCTCCTCGTCACCGATGCCGACTCTCTGGCGCGCACCGCCACGGAAGGAAAACTGGACAACCGGGCCGACGCATCCCGGCACCAGGGGGACTACCAAAAGATCATGGTCGGCTTCAACAACACCCTGGACGCCGTCATCACCCCCCTGGACATGGCCGCTGAGTACATGAACCGGATCTCCAAGGGTGATCTCCCACCGAAGATCACCGACAACTACAACGGCGACTTCAACGAGATCAAGATCAGCCTGAACGACTGCATAAACAACATTAATCTCCTGGTCACCGATGCCGACACCCTGGCAAAGACCGCCGTGGAGGGGAATCTGGCCAACCGGGCCGACCCTTCCCGTCACCAGGGGGACTACCGCAAGGTCATGACCGGGTTCAACGAGGCCCTGGACGCCATTCTCCTCCCCATAAGCGAGGGTAACCGCATCCTGGCGCAAGTATCCAACGGGAAGATAGATGAACTGATCACGCGGAGTTACAAGGGGGACCACGAGGCGATGAAACAAAACATCAACAACATCGCCCTGGTGCTGCGTGGATTTCAGGATGAGTTTCAGAGGTTGACCGAAGCGTCCCGCAACGGCCGGCTCTCCGAGCGTGGCAAGCCGGAGCAGTTCAAGGGCGCCTACGCCGAAGTTATCCAGGGCGCGAACATCATGCTGGATGCCATTTTAACCCCCATAGATGAGGGAAACCGTATTTTGAGACAGATCAGGGGGGGAGACCTGCGCGAGAAGATGTCGGTGGAGTGCTTTGGCGATCATCAGGTGATGAAGGAAGCTGTGAACGGTGTACATGGTTGGCTTACTGATTTGATCGAATATATAAATAAAATCGCCAATGGTGATCTGACCGCTGAAATCGCCAAGGCGTCCGATAAGGATCAGGTCCATGAGTGGCTCGTACTGGTTAAGAAGAACATCACCGCTCTTGCTACCGATGCGGTAATGCTTTCCAACGCCGCCGTGGAAGGGAAACTTGCGACACGCGCCGACGCCGCCAAGCATCAGGGTGATTACCGGAAAATAATTCAGGGGGTGAACCGGACACTGGATGCGGTTATCGGTCCGCTGAATGTCGCCGCCCAGTATGTTGACAGGATCAGCAAGGGTGACATCCCGCTTAAAATCACCGACAGCTATAACGGTGACTTCAACGAGATCAAGAATAACCTTAACGGCGCCATCGATGCCGTCAATGCCCTTGTCGCCGATGCCGATTCTCTTTCCCTGGCCGCGGTGGAGGGGAAACTGAGCAGCCGCGCCGACGCCGGCAAACACCAGGGTGATTTCCGGAAAATAGTCCAGGGGGTGAACCGGACTCTGGACGCAGTCATCGGTCCGCTGAGGGTGGCCGCGGAGTATGTGGACAGGATCAGCAAGGGTGACATCCCGCCTAAAATAACCGACAACTATAACGGTGACTTCAACGGGATCAAGAATAACCTTAACGGCGCCATCGACGCCGTCAATGCCCTTATCGCCGATGCGACGACTCTTTCCATGGCCGCGGTGGAAGGAAAACTGAGCAGCCGCGCCGACGCCTCAAAACACCAGGGGGACTTCCGAAAAATCATCGGGGGAGTGAACAGCACGCTGGATGCGGTAATCGGACCGTTGAATGTGGCTGCCGACTAT
>CAIYUY010000156.1 GCA_903929485.1 uncultured Desulfuromonadales bacterium | reverse complement strand
TGGCCCATTCTGAGAGGTCATGGTGGTTACCATGAGAAGTTAACAATCATATCCAGCGATAGATCGGACGTTTCGCAATATTTTAAAAAAATCGACCGAAAACCAGGCTCGATTTTTTTACCAAGTCCGACAGGCTGCTAGAGCCGGACAATTCTCAGTATTTTAAAAAATATCAACCAAATACCGGGCTCAGTTTTTTTACCAAGTCCGACAGGCTGCTAGGTTCTACGTTCCAGAACCTAGAACCTAGAACCGTTTTTAAAACAGCAGTTTTGCACTAATGCTAAACAATCAGCGGCTTATTTTTACTATTAGTGAAACTTTCGGAATGCAGTAAAAAAATGTTTTATCTTAACGGGCAACTATGCTACATTCCTCATCGTCGTTGACCCGGCTTCTTGCCGAACTCCGGAAATTACCGGGGGTCGGCGCGCGGACCGCCATGCGACTCGCCTTTCATCTGCTGAAATCCCCTGAACACGCAGTGGCCCTGTCCCAAACTCTGCGGGAGGTAGTCGAGCGGGTGGGATTCTGTTCTATCTGCTTCGGTATTACCGAAGACGACCCTTGTGCCATCTGTGCCGGTTCCCGCGATCGGGGCAAGATCTGCGTGGTGGAGGAGCCCCAGGACCTCCTGGCCGTGGAACGGAGTCATGCTTACCACGGTCTCTATCATGTCCTGAACGGGGCGCTGTCGCCCATGAACGGTATCACCCCCGGTGACCTGCGGGTCGCGGAGCTGCTGGGGAGGCTTCGGGGGAGCGAGGTGACCGAGGTGGTCATCGCCACTAACTTCTCCGTGGAAGGGGAGGCGACGGCCCTTTATCTGACCCGGCTCATCAAGCCTCTGGGTATCCGGATTACCCGTCTCGCCCACGGTATTCCCGTGGGGAGTGATCTGGAGTATGTGGATACCGCCACGGTTCAGCGGGCGCTGGAAGGGCGTAACGAATTGTAACTGTTTTTGTTTTCGTCGTTGCATACAGCAGGGCATACCGCACACTAAAGGGAGGAACGCATGAGCAGAAAAATGGTAACCATTGATGGCAACACCGCCGCCGCCCACGTGGCCCACGCCACCAACGAGGTGATCGCCATCTACCCCATAACCCCGTCATCGGTCATGGGTGAGATCTCCGACATCAAAAGCTCCATGGGTGAGAAGAATATCTGGGGTTCGGTCCCCAGCGTGGTGGAGTTGCAGTCCGAAGGCGGCGCCGCCGGCGCGGTTCACGGGGCGCTTCAGGCAGGCGCCTTGACCACGACCTTCACCGCCAGCCAGGGACTGCTGCTGATGATCCCCAACATGTTCAAGATCGCCGGTGAACTTACCCCCACGGTCTTTCATGTTTCGGCCCGCGCCATTGCGGCCCAGGCCCTTTCCATCTTCGGCGACCATTCCGATGTCATGTCCTGCCGCTCCACCGGGTGGGCCATGCTTGCCTCCAATAATGCCCAGGAGGCCATGGACTTCGCCCTCATCTCTCAGTCGGCAACGCTGAGGAGTCGGGTCCCTTTCCTTCATTTCTTTGACGGCTTCAGGACCTCACACGAAGTTCTCAAGGTTGAGGAGCTGACCTACGACGACATGCGCGCCATGCTGGACGATGATCTCATCGCCGCTCACAAGGCTCGCGGACTCTCCCCGGACCATCCGGTCATGCGCGGCACCGCCCAGAATCCGGACGTTTACTTCCAGGGGCGCGAGACGGTGAACCCCTTCTATCCCGCCTGCATCACCATCGTGGAAGAGGAGATGCAGAAGTTCGCGGGGATCACCGGCCGCCAGTACAAGCTTGTTGATTACGTGGGGGCTCCCGATGCCGACAAGGTAATCATCATCATGGGCTCCGGCGCCGATACCGTCCACGAGACCGTGGAGCATATGATCGCCAGGGGTGAAAAGGTAGGGGTGGTGAAGATCCACCTGTATCGTCCCTTCCCGCTGGACGCCTTCATCGCCGCTTTACCCAAGACGGTGAAGAAGATGGCGGTCCTGGACCGGACCAAGGAGCCGGGCGCCCTGGGGGAGCCGCTCTACCTGGATGTGCGCACCGCCATCGGCGAAGCCATGGCCGACAAGAAGTTCGAGTTCAAGGGATATCCCCTCATCGTGGGAGGGCGTTACGGCCTTGGCTCCAAGGAGTTCACTCCTGCACAGGTGGTGGCCACCTTCGCCAACCTGGACGCAGCCGCACCCAAGAATCACTTCGTCGTGGGGATCGTGGAGGATGTCACCGGTTGTAGCCTGGAGATCGACCCCACCTACTTCAACCCCATGAACGGGATCTATCAAGCAATGTTCTACGGGCTTGGTTCCGACGGCACCGTGGGGGCCAACAAGAACTCCATCAAGATCATCGGCGAGCTCACCGACAACAACGCCCAGGCCTACTTCGTCTATGACTCCAAGAAGGCCGGCTCCATGACCACCTCGCATCTGCGATTCGGTAAGGAGTATATCCGCGCCCCTTATTTGGTCCAGGAAGCCGACTTTGTCGCCTGTCACAACTTCTCCTTCCTGGAGAAATACGACCTCCTTTCCAAGGCCAAGATCGGCGCCACCTTCCTCCTCAACTCCGCCTTTGACGCCACCGAGGTCTGGGACAAGATCCCTTGTGAAGTGCAGCAGCAGATTATCGACAAAAAGCTCAAGTTCTACGTCATCGACGGCGTCAAGCTGGGGAACGAGATCGGCCTCGGCTCCCGCATCAACGTGATCATGCAGACCGCCTTCTTCAAAATCTCCAACATCATCCCGCTGGAAACCGCGGTGGCGGAGATCAAGGGGGCCATCAAGAAGAGCTACGGCAAGGCCGGCGAGAAGGTCGTGGAGATGAACTACCGGGCCGTGGACGCCGGGCTGGACAACATCTCCCAGGTCCTGGTTCCTGATGCGGTCTCAAGCACCATCAACAAGCCGCCGGTGGTTGCGGCTTCTGCGCCGCAGTTCGTTCATGAGACCAGCGCACCCATCATCGCCGGAGTGGGGGACGATCTCCCCGTCTCCAAGATGCCGGTGGACGGCACCTTCCCCACCGCCACCTCCCAGTATGAGAAGCGGAACATCGCCAATGACATCCCGGTCTGGGATGAGGTTCTCTGCATCCAGTGCGGTATCTGCTCCTTCGTCTGCCCCCATGCCGTCGTCCGGATGAAGGCCTACGATGAAGCCGACCTGGCCGGGGCTCCTCCCTCCTTCAAGTCCACGGAGTGCAAGATCCCCGAGATGAAGGGGAAGAAGTTCACCATCCAGGTGGCCGCGGAAGATTGCACCGGCTGCGGCGCCTGCTCCTATAACTGCCCGGCCAAGGATAAGGCTAACCCCAGCCACAAGGCTCTCAACATGGCTTTCCAGCCCCCCCTGCGTGTTCAGGAGTCGACTAACTGGGAGTTCTTCCTCACCATCCCGGACGTGGACCCCACCAAGGTGAAGCTGGAATCGCTCCGGAGCAACCAGTTGGTCCGGCCGCTCTTCGAGTTTTCCGGCGCCTGCGCCGGCTGCGGCGAGACCCCCTACCTGAAGCTTTTGACCCAGCTCTTCGGGGATCGGGCGCTCATCGCCAACGCCACCGGCTGTTCCTCCATCTACGGCGGCAACCTTCCCACCACCCCCTACGCCAAGCGGGCTGACGGGCGGGGGCCGGCCTGGTCCAACTCATTGTTCGAGGATAACGCCGAGTTCGGTTTCGGCATGCGGCTCACGGTGGACAAATTCACGGTCATGGCTCACGAACTGCTGGAAGAGTTGGCCGGCTGCTCCTGCAAATCCTGCGATCCGGTAAAGGCTCTCATGGCCGAGATCAAGGGGGCCGATCAGTCCAATCAGGCCGGCATCGAGGCTCAGCGGGTTCGCGTGGCCGAACTGAAGAAGTCGCTGGAAGGGTGTCCGGAAATTACGGCCAAGCGGCTCCTCACCGTGGTGGACTACCTGGTTGACAAATCCGTCTGGATCATCGGCGGCGACGGCTGGGCTTATGACATCGGTTACGGCGGTCTGGACCATGTCATCGCCAGCGGCAAGAATGTGAACATCCTGGTCCTGGACACGGAGGTCTACTCCAACACCGGCGGGCAGGCGTCCAAATCCACCCCCATGGGGGCGGTGGCACAGTTCGCCGCGGGTGGCAAGCAGCTCTTCAAGAAAGACCTGGGGATGATGGCCATGTCCTACGGCTCCGTTTATGTGGCCAACGTCTCCATGGCCAACCCCAACCAGTGCGTCAAGGCGTTCATGGAAGCCGAAGCGTACGACGGACCGTCCCTCATCATCGCCTACTCGCACTGCATAGCTCACGGCATTGACATGACCACTGCCGTGGACGAGCAGAAGAAGGTTGTCAGCTCCGGTTACTGGCCCCTCTACCGGTACAACCCGGCCCTGGCTGCCCAGTGCAAGAACCCGTTGCAACTGGACAGCAAGGCGCCGACAACCAGCTTCGAGGATTTCGCCAATGGCGAGAACCGTTACAAGTCGCTGAGGAAGGTCAATCCCGAAGGGGCTGATGCGTTGATGAAGAAGGCGTCCAAGTGGACCGCGGCCCGCTTCGTCTATTACCAGAAGCTGGCGGCCCTCACCTTCGAGGATAGCTGCGAATAACAGGTAGAAGTCAGCGGAGTGTAAGCAGATGAACAACGGGGATGTGCCGCACGGCGCATCCCCGTTGTTTGTTCTAGCGACTGGTAGTGCCATGGTATCCGTCGTGGTCAAAGGATCAATTTTGAAGGGGGGGAGGATAAAGAAGAGGGTAGAAATGCTATAAATGACCGCGACGATGATTTACGAATGGGTTACGAGAGGGTGTAAAGGGGACGTTTTCAAGGTTGGTTTGATGAATTTGCGTCGTGAAAATTTCGATGGGT
>CAIYUY010000155.1 GCA_903929485.1 uncultured Desulfuromonadales bacterium | reverse complement strand
GGTTCAATTCACCCTTCACTATTCACTATTCACGGTTCTATTCACCCTTCTGTGATGACTACTGCTAAAAGTTCCCCTCGTTATATCCTCTGGCTGCTGCTGGCGACCTTTTTCTGGGGGGGGAGCTTTGTCTTCAACAAGATCGGCTTTCGGGAGATTCCGCCGGTACTCTTCTTCTTTCTCCGGTTCACTCTGGCCACTTGCATCATGGGGCTTGTCTGCCTTCGTCGACTTGGCCGGCTTGATTGGCGAATTGTCAGGACAGGGGGCATCGTCGGATTGGCCCTGGCTGCCACTAACCTGACCTTCGTTCTCGGGGTAAGCGGTACCAGCGCCACCCGCGCCGGTTTTCTCAACAACCTGTTCGTGCTCAATGTGCCGCTGATCTCCTACCTGTTCCGGCGGGAGCGGTTGGAGCGTCTCACCCTGGCGGGGGTCGTCGTTGCCGCGGCGGGTCTCTGGTTCATGGCTCAGGGGGGGGTGGAGGGGTTTAACCGGGGAGACCTCCTCTCCACCGTCTGCTCCCTGTTCATAGCCCTTCATATCCTCACCGTCTCCTCTCTGCTTCATGATGAAGATATTTTTCTGGTCTCCCTGGTGCAGTTCGCCGTGGCGGCGCTGGTGGGGGGAGCCGTCACGGCGGTGGTCCGCCCCGAGTTTCACGGCATTGGCGCACTCTCCTGGGGGGCGCTTCTTTATTGCGCGCTCTTCCCCACGGTGATCTGCTTTACCATTCAGAACAGCTACCAGCGTTTCACAACCCCCACCCAGGCCGGTCTCATCTACACCATGGACCCTGTCTGGAGCATGCTGGGGGGGATGCTCCTTCTGGGGGAGCGACTGACGGCGGGGGAGTGGCTAGGGTGCGGCCTGATTCTGCTCTCCGTGGCCGGTCCGCTGCTGGCGCGGTTTGTCCGGGAGAGAAGAGTTCGACGCCGGTATCTGGCCACGTAAACTTATAGGAGAGTACGATGCGCTATTCCTCGCTGCTTATGGTCTGTCTGTCGCTGATCGTTGTCGGATCGGCATCCGCCCGCATCCCCAACAATGTCACCTTGACGGTTCTTGCTCCCCCAAAAGGTACGGTGGGTCAAGGGGATACGCAGGTCAGGGCGGAAGCCGTTGTGCATCGGATCAATACCAGCGAGCAGCTCAAGGAGGTCGCCCTGGAGCTGCTCAATCATCTGAAAAGTTCCTACCCCAATGGTCGTTCATACTCCATTGCCCTATCCAATGACTTGAGGATGGTGAAAATCGGGAATCTGTTGGCGGTGGCGACTTTCAAGGAGGGGAAGAGTACGGTTACCGGCGGAGTTCCCATGAACATGGATATAAGGGTGATGAAAGCCAGTCATCTGGAGGTCCGGGCGCCCGATGAATTGGGGATGCAGGTCGCCTATGAGGTGGCGCTGCTGAAAAGGGGGAACTTGTCGCCCAATGATAAGGTGTATGCCCGGATAGCCAAAAAGCACAAGCTCAAGGTTTTGGAGGTGAAGCAGCTTGATCGGGGAATTACCCAGTATTACAAGGCTTTTGAGGGGAAGCCGTTTTGATGCCGGTTGAAAAAAGAACTCACGGCGCACCGTGGAGAGTATCGCCGGTGGTGAGCATAAGTTGACAGATCAGGTAGGGTATGCTATCCGTCAGATACGGTAAAGTCCAATGCCAATGGAAGGGGGATTCTCATGTTCTCTGTACTGAAGGAAGATATAAAGGCGGTATTTGACCGGGATCCCGCGGCGAGGAGCGCCCTGGAGGTCTTCTTCTGTTATCCGGGACTCCATGCGCTCTGGTTCCACCGGCTCTCTCACTGGTTCTGGACGCGACAGTTCTATTTTTTGGGGAGGTTTGTCTCCCACCTGGGGAGATTTCTCACCGGTATTGAGATCCATCCCGGCGCCACCATCGGTAAAGGTTTTTTTATTGACCACGGCATGGGGGTGGTGATCGGAGAGACGGCGGAGATCGGCAACAATGTCACCCTGTACCACGGCGTGACCCTGGGGGGGGTAAGTTGGGAAAAGACCAAGCGGCACCCCACCGTTGAAGATAACGTGGTCATCGGTTCGGGGGCCAAGGTTCTGGGACCGTTTACCGTGGGTAAGGGGAGCAAAATCGGTTCCAATTCGGTGGTGGTCAAGGAGGTTCCCCCCAACGCCACGGTGGTGGGTATCCCCGGCAGGACGGTGGTGGCCACGGAACAGCCCATGGAAAGGATGGATCTGCAGCACGGGAGGCTTCCCGACCCGGAGGCCAAGGCTATTTCCTGCCTCTTCGATCAGATTCGCGAGTTGGATCGGAAATATGCGGAGTTGCTGGCGGACCATGAGGCGTTGAAAAAGCAGCTCCGGTCGGGGAACTCCTGATGCTGTTGACCCGGAAAGTCCAATATGCGGTTCAGGCCCTGGTGGATATTGCCTGTCATTCTCCGGGAAGGCCGGTGGCGTTAAAGGATATTGCCTATCGAGAGGCGATTCCTCTCCCCTATCTGGAACAGCTTTTTTTCCGGTTGAAAAAAGGGTTTCTGGTCACCGCGGTGCGTGGTCCCGGCGGCGGATACCTCCTGGCTCGTCACGGTTCCACCATCCGGATCAGCGACATCATCGCCACCGTGGAGGAGCCGCTCCGACCGGTAGCCTGCATGGACGAGCGGAAAGAGTGCGACCGTCGGATCCGATGTGCCGCCCATGGGGTCTGGCATGATCTGGGGGCGCGAATCGCTTCGTTTCTGGACGGCATCACTCTTGAAGATCTGGCGCGGGAGGCCCGGCAGCGGGTTGTGGAAGAAGGGGGGCGGAGTTCAATTCTGTGAGGTACGTCTATCTGGATAACAATGCCACCACTGCCGTGCATCCCTTGGTGCTGGAGCGATACTTCTCCTGTTGCCGCGACCTGCCGGGGAATCCTTCCAGCATCCATTGGGCCGGTCGGGAGTCCCGGGGGGCGCTGGAGACAGCCCGGGAGCAGGTGGCCGGTTTCTGCGGCTGCGACCCCTCCGAGGTCATCTTTACCTCCGGTGGCACCGAGGCGGATAACCTGGCGGTGAAGGGTGTCGCCGCGGCCTCCTTGCGTCGGGGGCGCCATATCATCACCACCGCCGTGGAGCACCCGGCGGTTCTTGGCAGTTGCCTTTTCCTGGAGCAGCAGGGGTATGAGATAACCCGTCTGACCGTTGATTCCCTGGGTCAGATGAACTTGGCGGATCTGGAATCCGCCATTACCCCGGAGACGGTTCTGGTCTCAGCCATGTACGCCAACAACGAGACGGGGGTCATCTTTCCGGTTGAAGCCATTGGCGCCATTGCCGCCCGACACCGGATTCCGTTTCACTGCGACGGGGTGCAGGCGGCGGGGTGGCTCCCGTTGGATTGCCGATCCATGGGGATAAGCCTGCTGGCGCTTTCCGGCCACAAGCTCCATGCACCCAAGGGGGTCGGGGCGCTGATTGTCCGCAAGGGTGTCCGGCTTCACCCCCTGCTTCATGGGGGAGCCCAGGAACGGAATCGGAGGGCCGGCACCGAGAACCTTCCCGCCATCGTCGCCTTTGGTCTGGCCTGCCGGCTGATCACCGCCTCCCGGGTGGAAGATTCACACAGAGTCCGGCGGCTTCGGGACAAGCTGGAGGAGGGGTTGCTCCTCCTCTGGCCCGGCGCCGTTATCAACGGCCATCTCCTGGAGCGTCTTCCTTCCACACTTAACATCTCCCTTCCCGGCGCCAGGGTGGATACGCTCCTGGCCAGTCTTGATCTTCAGGGGGTTGCCGCCTCGTCCGGGGCCGCCTGCAGCTCGGGGACGGTGCGCCATTCTCCGGTGCTGGCGGCCATGGGGATCTCACCGGAAACGGCGGGAGCTTCGCTTCGTTTCTCCCTGGGAAGGGATACGACGGCCGAGGAAATAGAGTATCTCCTGGAGATCATCCCCGCCATCCGGGAGCGACTTCAGATCGGCGGAGAGGGGGAGGGCGGATGGTGACGCAAGGGAATGGCAGAAGGGTTGTGGTGGCCATGAGCGGCGGGGTTGATTCCTCGGTGACGGCGGCGCTTCTCAAGGAGCAGGGGTACGAGGTCATCGGCATCTCCCTCCAACTTTGGGATCACTCACGGAACCAACTCCCCGAGGTGGGGGGCGGTTGCTGCTCCCTGGACGACCTGCATGACGCCCGGCGGGTGGCGGAACAGATCGGCATCCCGTTTTATCTGGTTAACGCCGAGGAGGAGTTCCGCCGGTTGGTCGTGGATGATTTTGTGAGTGAGTACTTTGCCGGACGAACCCCCAACCCCTGCACCCGCTGCAACGAGCGGGTCAAGTTTGGACTCCTCCTTCAACGGGCCCGGGAGCTGGGGGCGGAGTTGTTGGCCACCGGGCATTATGCTCGTATCCGGCGGGACGAGGGGGGAAGATACCGGCTCCTGGCGGGACTGGACCATAACAAGGATCAATCCTACTTCCTCTTCACCCTGAATCAGGAACAGCTGAGTCGGACCCTCTTTCCGGTGGGGGGGCTGGCCAAGCCGGAGGTTCGGCTCCTGGCGGAGCGGTTCGGGCTCAGGACGGCGGCCAAGGGGGAAAGTCAGGAGGTCTGTTTCATTCCCGATGATGATTACGTCCGTTTTCTGGAGCAGGAGCGGGGGAGCGGACTCCTTTCCGGCGCCATTGTTGACATGGCGGGAAAGATCCTGGGGCGTCATCAGGGGATCTACCGGTACACCGTGGGGCAGCGCCGTGGGCTGGGAATCGCCCACCCACACCCCCTTCATGTCCTGGGGGTGAACGTGGCGACCCATGAAGTGATCGTGGGGGCCAAGGAGGAGCTTCGCCGCCAAGGACTGACGGCCACGGGGGTGAACTGGATTATTCCTCCGGTGGCAAAGAGCATGGAGAGCAGCTGCCGAATCCGTTACCGGCAGCGACCGGTTCCTTGCGTGGTTACCCTGCTCCCCCGTGGGGGGGCAGCGGTCAAGTTCGTCACTCCGGAGCCGGGGGTGACCCCTGGACAGGCCGTGGTCTTTTATGATGGTGAGACGGTTCTGGGGGGAGGGTGGATCAGCGGGGTAACGGAAGATGGGCTCTGATACTGATCCGCATCATTCCTTAGTGCAAGGAACGCCGCACGCGGAACGAGGGGCGTCGCGCGTCATGCGAGTAGCCATCACCACCCTGGGGTGCAAGATCAATCAGTTCGAGTCGGCGGCCATGCACGAGCTGCTGGGTGAGAGCGGTTATGAGCTGGTCCCTTTTCACCAGGAAGCCGAGGTCTATGTCATCAACAGCTGCACGGTGACCGCCAAGAGCGATGCCGAGTGTCGCAAGCTGGTTCGCCGGGCCCGGCGAAAAAACCCGGCGTCCCGCATCGTCGTCACCGGTTGCTATGCCCAGGTGGACCCCGAGACTCTTGCCGCCATGCCGGAGGTGGATCTGGTCATGGGGAACGGCGAGAAAAAGGGGATTGTGGAGCTTCTGGCCGCGGCTGAGCCCGAGCGGGTGCAGGTCGCGGATATTTCCAGCGGGGAAGGGGCGACGCCGCTCCGGTTGGCAAGTCATGCCGAGCATGCCAGGGCTTTTCTCCGGATACAGAACGGTTGCGACGCCTTCTGCTCCTATTGCATCGTCCCTTACGCCCGGGGGAGGAGCCGGAGCGTCCCTTTTGACGAGACTCTGGAAGGGGTGCGGATCTTTGCCCAAGAGGGGTTCAGGGAAGTGGTTCTCACTGGTATTCATCTGGGAGCGTTTGGCCTCGACCTCACCCCCCGGCGGACTCTTCTGGAGCTGTTGGAACTGATGGAATCCGAAGTTATCGTTCCCCGCCTGCGGCTCGGTTCCCTGGAGCCGGGGGAGATTACCGACCAGTTGATCTCCTTTCTTTCCCGTTCCCGCATTGTTTGCGATCACCTCCATATCCCGCTTCAGAGTGGCGATGACGGGGTTCTTGCCTCAATGAAGCGCCGTTATACCGCGGCGTTTTTTCGGGAGCGGATCGTGCGTCTCACGGAAGAGCTCCCTGATATTTTCATGGGGGTGGATGTCATCGCCGGTTTCCCGGGGGAGAGCGATGACGATTTCGGTCGAACGCTCTCACTCCTTCAGGGGCTCCCCGTGGCGGCGCTCCATGTCTTTCCCTTTTCGCCTCGACCGGGGACCCCGGCGGCGAATCTGCCGGCTCAGATCCCGGGAGCGGTTGTCAAGGAACGGGTCAGGTCGTTGCTGAAGCTTTCCCGGGAAAAGCGGGAAGCGTTTCACCGAAGATTCGTGGGACGGGAGTTGGAGACGCTGCTCCTGCATCCGCGGGGGGATGGCGCCCTGGAGGGGCTCACCCGGAACTATATCCCCGTCAGCGTGGAGGGGTGGGGTGGTGGTGGGGCGGGAGATCTTCTCACCGTCAGGATTGAACGCGCCGAACCGGAGCGCTGCCATGGCAGGGTAATCGCCCATAAGGAGTCGTAGCATGCCGTTTCTCGATGATGATCCGCCGTTGAAGGCCGGGTCATTGACACTTTCCGAAAAAATAGTCAAACATCTGCGGAATACCTTCACCAAGGGGCTGTTCGTGGTCATCCCGCTGGGGATCACCATTTTCATTCTCAAGTTCCTTTTCAACTTCGTGGACGGTATTCTTGGTCCCCATCTGGCGGATCTCTACTCCACCATTACCCATCACCCCGGCTATATTCCTGGGGTGGGGATGCTTTCCGGCGCCGTGGTCATCTACCTGGCCGGGTTGGCCGCCGGCAATATCCTGGGGAAGTTCTTTTTTCACTGGGCTGACGCCGTCCTGGCCCGGATACCGGTGGTCAAGTCGGTCTACTCCTCCAGCAAGCAGCTTACCCAGGTCTTCAAGGAGGGGCACAGCGCCTACAGCCGGGCGGTCTTCGTGGAGTGGCCGCGGACGGGGGTTCGGGCCGTCGGTTTTGTTACCGCCGAGGTGATGGACCGTGGCGAACCGTTCATAGTCGTCTATGTCCCCACCATGCCCAATCCCACGTCGGGTTTTGCCCTCTACTTTCGTCCCGAAGAGGTCTATGACAGCGGCATGACCGTGGAGGAGGCGCTGAAGTTCGTCGTTTCCGGCGGGATGGTCGTAGTCAATTGACAATTGACAATTTTTAAAAACAATATCCATTGTCCATTGTCAATTCAGCTTTACCTCGGTCACGAAGTATTCGGTTTCGCCGAAGAGGCCTGCCGGCAACCCCTTGTGCTGCTCATACTTGATGACAACCCGTTTCCCCAGGGAAGCGTTGATGCTCTGGGCTACAGCGTTGTCTCTGGCGCTGAAGGCGAATTTTTCCGGTAACGCTCCGGGAAGCGGCATCATGGCCAGTTCCCCTTCCCAGGTCTTGATGACCCATCCCTTCTCTGAAAACTTCTGGATATAACCGGCCCGCTCTCCACGGGAGTAGCTCCAGTTCAAGGCCGCCCAGATATAGAGTGCATAGCCTCCCGCCAGCAACAGTACAACCAGGGAGATTCCCCCATATACTTTCCCCTTGGTGACAGCCATACCACACCTCCCCTGGATATCCGGAATTTCTGTTTCTTTAGAATTTGAGTACCTTAGCGCAACCTGGACGACGAGGCAACCCTAAAACCCTTAAACTGACTATTGTCTTTTTTTTATCTTGCCGTCTTGAAACCGGTTCTGTACGATAGAAAAATAAAAAAGCAACGATGCAAATGCGGTAACAGTATGAGGAGGAGTAGCCAATGAACCGACAGGAAAAGATCAGACTCACCGCCATGGTGAAGGCGGCCGGCTGAGCGGCCAAGCTGGGCCCGGCGGGCCTGGAATCAGCTCTGTCAGGACTTCCGGCAAGTACCGACCCCAATCTCATCGTGGGGTTGGGAACTTCCGATGACGCGGGGGTTTACCGTATTGGGGAGGGGTGCGCCCTGGTGGAGACCGCCGACATCATCACTCCGCTGGTGGACGATCCGTTCACCTTTGGGCGGATTGCCGCAGCCAACGCTCTTTCCGATGTGTACGCCATGGGGGGGCGGCCGATAACCGCCATGAACCTGGTCTTCTTTCCTGTCTCTGCTCTCCCCGGCGAGGTTTTGCGGCAGATCCTGGCCGGAGGTTCCCATGCGCTCCGGGAAGCGGGGTGCTGTCTGGTGGGGGGGCATACGGTGGAGGACGATGAACTGAAGTACGGGCTCTCCGTTACCGGCATCATCGATCCCGCCAAGGTCGTCCGGAACTCCACCGCCCGACCGGGCGATCGGCTGATCGTCACCAAGCCCATGGGAACCGGCATCGTCACCACCGCCATCAAGGGGGAGATCTGTCCCCACCATGTTGAGGTCGAGGCGATCCGGTGGATGACCCTTCTCAACGACCGTGCTTCCGTTCTTATGCTCCGTTGCGGGGCTACCGCCGCCACCGATGTCACCGGCTTTGGTCTCGCCGGTCACACTCTGGAGATGGCTCGGGGGGGCGGGGTGACGATCCGGATTGAGGCAGATGCCGTGCCGCTTCTCCCTTTCGTCCGCGAGCTGGTGGCCGACGGGATGGTTCCGGCGGGGTGTTATCGTAACCGGGAGCATGTCCTCCCGCATCTGGCGGGAAACGGGACGGACGACCGGTACCTCCCCTTTTTCGATCCCCAGACCTCCGGCGGGCTTCTGGTCGCTCTTGCGCCGGATGACGCCGCCGAATTCCTTCGTCTCGCCGGGGAAGAGGGACTCTTTGCCGTGGAGATCGGCCGGGTGTTCCCCTTTGCCGGGTACTTTTTGGAGTTTGCTTAGAAAAAGGAGGCTCTATCATGGAAATCCCTCTGAACGTCCAAGTCATCTGCTGCGACGGCGTTTGCGGCCGAAGCGAAGCCATTATCCTGAACCCGGTCACGCAGGAGGTGACCCACTTTGTGGTCAAGGCCGGCGGATTACTGGGAGGTGAATTTCTTGTTCCCCTTGATGCAATCTTCGAGAGTGACTCCACTAGTATCCGGTTGCGCTGGAGTCGGGACGACCTGGCCCTGGCCGAACCGTTCGTCAAATCGGTCTTCATCGGCAAGGACGAATCAGCCTTCCTATCCGAGTCCCTCTCCGCCTCGACGTTTTTCTGGCCTTACTCCACGGCGGCGGGTGATTCCTGTCAACCGGCGTTGGCTTCGCTGTATGAGCAGGAGGAGCAGATCCCGCCGGGAGAACTGGCGCTGCATCGCGGCGCCGCGGTGGAGGCTACCGATGGTCGCGTGGGGAGGGTTGATGAGTTTCTGGTGGACCCGGTGACCGGTCACATCACCCATCTGGTGCTGCGCAAGGGGCATCTCTGGGGGGAGCGGGATGTGACGATTCC
>CAIYUY010000154.1 GCA_903929485.1 uncultured Desulfuromonadales bacterium | reverse complement strand
GAGAAAGGCATCTCATTGACAAAAGCAGCCATGAAAGCTATTGAAAAACGGTTGCAACGAAACCCACTCTTACCCAAATACGACATTTTGATTGAACCATTGGGCAGGCTATAAGGGTACATTCTTTGAAGCGAATCACCTTAAGCCGCACGTTGTAGGTCCGGCTGCCGTGAACCTTGGCGGAGATGGCGTCGCTCTGTTCGGAAACCGGTCCGACCGCGCCTTCTTCAAAATACTCTTGGCCACGCTCATAGGAACCACCGCCGGCAAGGGCACGCAGGTTTTTGATCGTAATGAATTCCGTGATGTTTTGCTTGCTCATGGGTGAACTCGATTCCAGAAAGAAAGATCTATGACGCCAGGCGTACCGTTGCGGTAAATTCATCCCACGGCACACAGTATTTGCCTGCTTCCGTCTTTTCCACTAACCCCGCTGATTCCAGGCTCTTCACATCACTGAAAACATTCTTGTAATGCCGGTGCAGGTGTTTTGCCAAGGCATTGATGCTGATGCAGCCGACTTTGTGCAACTCCTGCAAGAGTTGAAGACGCTTGGGGGTGCAGTATCGGTAAAAAGTCTCCAAGTCGGGGAAAGAGACCCGTTCTATAGTCTTTTCCGGAATAATCCCCTGATCGATCTTTTCCGCCTGAGCTATCAGGTCGCTGAAAAAATCCTCTTCCGATTCTATCTTTACCGTGAAATCTCTATTCATGAGATACCTCCTGTCCAGCGTGCCTGTTTAATTGCACCATAGAAATCCTGAACCAGCTTCTTTACCGATTCAAACTGATATGGCTCTTCAATTCCGCCGATGTGTCGATGGTCCTCTTTGCCGCGTTCGTTGTCGTAACGAATATAATCGGCGCCATCGGCACCCTGGTAATGTAGCCGGTATTTGTAAGGGTGAGGTGAGCCTGGCAGCGATACCGGCAGAAGCCAGATAACCACCTGAATAATATCGCCATTCGGTAGATCTCGACGATAGCTCAAAACCGGTTGGGCATTTCCCACATTTCACCTCTTTATTCCGATTATGGCTTTTTATGCCACAACATTATTTTCTTGTCAATCTGCATCACCGTTATATCCCGGAAGAAGGATGAATACCTCTGGGCCGTGGACGAACTGGAACGGGGGACCAAGTTCTACCGGATCATTCCCATCGTCTGGCTCTTCGGCCATGACGAATGGCTGGTGAACGAATCCGTGACCCGGGCCAAGCGGGTCTGGGAGAGGAGATAATACTCCCAGGTCAGCCTGAACCCCTTCACGCACATCATCGACCCGGAGTACGACATCCCCGTCATCGCCCCCATCGTGGCGCAGATGGTCTTCTCCACCGGCAAGAGCATCCCCAGCGAGACGGAGATGACCCTCATCAAGCAGGCGGTCCGGTGGGCCTGGCAGCAGGAGGGGAACGACGCCGACATCGATACGATCCATGAGTTCCTGGCTAATTTTCAGAACTACTCGTCGGAACGGGGGGAGATCCTGGAGGCGGCCTCCCGGCTGGCCTTCAACCTGGCCGACTTCAAGAGCGACGGCTCCTTCGGTCGCTTCTTCAACGGCAGGAGCACTCTGGATATCTCCAACGACGAGTTCGTGGTGCTGGAGCTGGAGCATCTCAAGTCCCGCAAGGAGCTGTTCCGGGTCGTTACCCTTCAGGTCATCAACGCCGTTACCCAGGATCTCTATCTCTCCAACAAGTCCGATCAGCGACTCATCGTCTTCGACGAGGCCTGGCAGTTTCTCGGCGAGAGTTCGACGCTGAAGGAGGTCATCGAAGAAGGGTACCGGCGGGCCCGGAAATATTTCGGCAGCTTCACCATCATCACTCAGTCGGTGCTGGACATGAAGCTGTTCGGCGGCGTGGGGGATGTCATCAGGAACAACTCCGCCTTCAAGTTTTTTCTGGAGTCCTCCGACTTCGAGAAGGCGCTGGATGAAAAACTCCTGGACTATGACGAATTCACCATGCGGATTCTCAAGTCAACCAAGAGCAATAAGCCAAAATATTCCGAAATTTTCATGGATACCCCCTTCGGCATCGGCGTCGGCAGACTGGCTCTGGATCCCTTCTCCTATTATGTGTTCACGTCGGATGCCAGCGAGATTGCGGAAATAGAAGCGCTGGTGGATGACGGCCTGAGCTATGAGGATGCTATCCGTGAGATGGTCAAGAAGTATCGCTCTTAATCTGGCACTGGTCACGCTGCTGGGGAGTTCCACCGTATCCCTGGCCCTGGACGGCAAGAGAGCCGGACAGGATGCGGGGCGGTCGGCGCTATCCCGATTCGGCAGCGGTAGCGCCGTCAACAACAACATCTCGTTGCCCATGACCAATTCTGCCAAACTCATGCAGACGGTAAACGGCGCCACGACGTTTGCGGCGACCCTGAATGCGCCGTCAT
This sequence comes from uncultured Desulfuromonadales bacterium, assembly GCA_903929485.1. GTDB lineage: Bacteria > Desulfobacterota > Desulfuromonadia > Geobacterales > CAIOGM01 > CAIOGM01. The sequence continues at coordinate 451 of CAIYUY010000154.1, read as the reverse complement.
CGGCCAAGTTCCTGGAACTGTTCATCCATCCCTCCGGTAGCGGCGACCTGCAGCAGGTCATCATCAGCCAGGATCTGGATGCCGACGGCGCCATGGACAACGTGCATACCGTCCCGGCGCTGGTTTCGGGGGTCTGCGCCAATGGCTTTATCTCCTGTGACGCCGGAAGCTGGAGCAACTGCCGCCACTTCCTCTGGACTTCCGATGCCGCCGGGCGGGTGACCGAGGCGCCGGCCTCCATCACCGATCTGGGAGGGTGTTACTGTATCAACAGCAGTTGCGGCAGCAATCTGGTCTGGGTCAACAGCGCTGAAGGGGGGGAGGATAAAGAAGAGGGTAGAAATGCTATAAATGACCGCGACGATGATTTACGAATGGGTTACGAGAGGGTGTAAAGGGGACGTTTTCAAGGTTGGTTTGATGAATTTGCGTCGTGAAAATTTCGATGGGT
>CAIYUY010000153.1 GCA_903929485.1 uncultured Desulfuromonadales bacterium | reverse complement strand
TCGGTTTGCCGAACATGGCGACGTCGCCGGTGAGGGCGCCCAAAAAGCCGATTTTGATGGTCTCCGCCGCGATGTTGGAGGTTCCAGCCGTTGCGGCTTCTTCCTTCTTCTTGCAGCCGGTCGTCAGTGACAGGGCTAGCATGCCGGTCAACAGCAGAACAGTCGTTTTTTTCAGGTTCATGGTAGTATTCTCCTTTGGCAGAGATTGCAGTTGTACCGTGGAATCCAATGTGGTCTTTTAATCTGTATACATGGATATGTCAACCGTTGCTTAAACTGTCGGCAATTTTATTTGAAATAAACATGGAACCATGGCACGATGTTCGGCAATCTCTCCGGAGATGCTCGTCTCGGAACTATTCCCAAAACAGCAGAATTCTGCTATGGTTCCCATCGAGCCTGTTTTGCGGCCGGCAGCCATGCCGGGATCACCGCTCCCCACGGCATGCATCTTTAAATTATTCAAACTTTATCTTCCGACCCTCAACAAAAAAGGAGATGCGGCATGCGGTTGTGGAATGACCTGAAAATAAGCAGAAAGATAGTAATCAGCATTTTTATCATCTCCACCGTCCTCACCGTGGTTTCGGTTTTTATCGCCATGACCTCCATCAGAACAATAGAACGTAGCTCTCTTCGGGAAAAGGGTTCCAGCCTTGCCGTTATTACGGCGGAAACCTTGAAGCCCGCGGTGCAATACAATGTGGGAGATGAGTCGGATAAGATCCTCAACCAGTTGGTTTCCAGCGATGGAGATGTGAGTGTCGCCGCGATCGTCACCCAAGGTTCCGACGGTGCATTTATCGTGACGAATAAAAAAACATCCGCGGAGTTTGATGCGCTTAACCTGAGTCGGATTCTGGAGGAGTTGAAACGTAATGCCCCCCCCAAAAAGGGTGATATTGCTTCTCTTGGCGGCGATAAATTTCAGTTTTTGGCGGTGAAGATCGATTTGACCACCAATGATCTCCTCAAAAACGGTTACCTGATTCTCGGCATGAATACTGCCCGTATCTCTCGAGAGCTGAAGAGCTCAACGGCTACCATGGCTGGTTTGGGGCTCTTCATGATGTCGCTGGGGACGATATTCGCTTTTTTCGTCGGACGGACAATCACGAAACCGTTGAGAGGCGCCGTCTCTTTTGCCAATGCCCTTTCCGACGGCGACCTGAGCACCACGGTGGTGGTTAACTCCCGGGACGAGGTGGGGCAGCTGCTGACAGCCATGCAGAACATGGCTCGAAATCTCAAGGAGATGATCTCCAAAACAGTGAATATTTCCAATGACATCGCCTCTGCCTCCAATGAGCTTCAGGCCGCTTCGGCGCACATCGCCTCCGGCGCCGAGAATGTCGCGGTCCAGGCTGAAGCGGTGGCCACCGCCAGTGAAGAGATGGCCGCCACCAGTTCGGAAATAGCCAAAAACTGCACCATGGCTGCCGAGGCCTATCAGAATACGACCACTGCCGCCGGCAGTGGCGCAATAGTCGTTCAAGAGACCATAAAGGGAATGACAATTATCGCCGAGCGGGTAAAGATGACCTCCCTGACCATAGATGCCCTGGGTGCGCACTCCGAGCAGATAGGTCACATCGTGGGAACCATCGAGGATATTGCGGACCAGACCAATCTCCTGGCGCTCAATGCCGCCATCGAGGCTGCCCGCGCCGGTGAGCAGGGGCGCGGTTTTGCCGTTGTGGCCGATGAGGTTCGCGCACTGGCCGAGCGGACGACCATGGCCACTCGGGAAATAGGCGCCATGATCAAGGCGATACAGAACGAGACGAGAGAAGCGGTGAAGGCCATGGATGAAGGTGTCGGCGAGGTGGAGAAGGGGACGATCTCATCTCAAAAATCAGGCCAGGCGCTGGAGGATATCCTTGGCAGAATCAATGAAGTGGCCATGCAGATCAATCAGATCGCCTGCGCCGCTGAAGAACAGACCGCCACAACCAACGAAGTGACCAACAAGGTGCAGCAGATTTCGGAGGTAGTCGTTCATACTGCGCGTGAAGCGGGTAAGACGGCAGGGGCGGCTGCCCTGCTTGCCCGGCAGGCTCAAGAATTGCAAGCGTTGGTGAAACGATTCAAGCTATGATGCAAAAAAAAGGATATCATATGACCGCTCTACCCGGATGCCCCACCTGCGGTTCCGAATACACCTACGAAGATGGCGATCTTTACATCTGCCCGGAATGCGCCCATGAGTGGCCCAAAGGGGGAGATAAGGGTGAAGATGCCGACAGCGGCGCTGTTGTGCGTGACGCTTTCGGTTCCTTGCTCAGCGATGGCGACTCGGTAACAGTCATCAAGGATCTGAAAATCAAGGGGACGTCATCGGTAGTCAAAGTCGGCACCAAGGTCAGGAACATCCGTATCGTCGCGGGGGACCACGACATCGACTGCAAGATCGACGGAATCGGCCCCATGCAGTTGAAATCCGGGTTTGTCAAAAAGGTCTGAACAGGGATGATAAGGATAAACCATGACCTATAATGACCTCCTCAGAAGGCTCCGTTACGCCCTGAAACTGAATGGCGAATCCATCGCAGGGTTATGCGCGTTGGGGGGAGGTGACCTCAGCCCCATGGATGTGCTGAAGCTGTTAAAAAAAGAGGGTGAAGCAGGTTTCATGGTCTGCGGTGACCATGTGATGGCGGCATTTCTGGATGGTCTGATCATTTCCCGAAGAGGGGTTCGGGAGCCGAAACCCGGTTCGGGAAAGAGCAGAGCCACGACGTTGAACAATAACATGATTCTGAGGAAGCTCCGGATAGCTCTGGAGTTGAATGAGGAGGAGATGCTGGCGCTCCTGGCAAAGGCCGGAGTTCAGCTCTCCAAACCGGAATTGTCCGCCATGTTTCGCGCCAAGGGGCAGAAGAATTACACCTTGTGCGGCGACCAGTTTCTCCGAAATTTTATCCGGGGGCTGACGTTGGAAGTCGTTTCCCCCCCGAAAATAATTACGTGATCCATCCCCTGAACCACCCTTGGGCGTCAGGGATCAGGAGTGGATGCGGTAGATGAGAATAACCGGTTGCCCGTCCTTGGGGAGGATCGATCCCTTCCCTTGGAACTTGGCGTTGGGATTGATGAACCGTTTTATGGCGCCTGTCTGGGGATAGGCGGAGTTGCTGGTGACCGCGATCCAACAGCTTTCCAGGCAGGTGATGCAGCCGGTGTTCTGCTCGGCGGAAGCCTTCCGGTTGCCGCCGAAACGGATGGAGAAACCCTTCCCGCCGCTTTCCGAAAAAATCTCGTTCAGTCCCACCTCCTTTCCCAGTCCCGGCCATGTCGCCGTGACATCAAGAAGATCCCCCTCCACATGCTTGCCAATGGTCTCCTTGTTCAAGTTATTGCCCGGCTTCGCCCCAAGAGCCAGAAGTGCATCGTGAAAGGCAAGATGGTTGGCCCAGGAGCGGAGGATTGCGCGATCCTGGAATCGGCCATCCTTGAAAACTACTCCCCAATGAACGTTTGCTTGGTGAACATTCATCTCGTTCACCTCGGTATAGATAAGGAGCCGGTTCCCCTGCTTGTCGACGATAACCGGATTTTCTCGGGTGGGCATCGCCGCTTCTTTTGCCGACGCCGTCAGGGCGAGGATTAAAAGAGCTACTACCGCTCCTGCCGTTACTGCCATCCTTACCATTTTGCCGCGCATTTTGAACCTCCGTTTGTATTGTTTTTCCACCGCTAACATGAGATAGTTTCATGGTTAAAGGGATAAGTCAAATTGATTTGGGAAACGGAGGGATAATCATGGGGTATAAAACCCTGGCCGCTTGCGTGGCCGATCTGGAAAAACAGAAACAGTTGCTCCGGATTACCCGGCAGCTTGATCCCTATCTGGAGATCGGAGCGGTGCAGCGGCGGGTCTATGCCGCCGGTGGCCCGGCGCTCCTCTTCACCAGAGCCAAAGGGTGCCGCTTTCCACTCCTGGGGAACCTCTTCGGCACTCTGGAGCGAACTCGGTTCATCTTCAGGGATACCCTTGCCCACATTGAACTTCTCGTCAGGCTGAAAATTGATCCCCGGGAGCTGCTTCGTCATCCCGGTTCGCTCGTGAAGGCCCCTTTGGCGGCGCTGAATCTTCTCCCCAAGAGCGTCCGTTCCGGGCCGATCATGATGCACCGGGCCTCGCTGGAAGATCTGCCGCAGATCCTATCCTGGCCACGGGACGGCGGACCGTTCATCACCCTGCCGCAGGTTTATTCGGAGAGCACGGCTCACCCCGGTTTCCGTAACGCCAACCTGGGGATGTACCGGGTGCAGCTGGCGGGAAATGAGTATCATGAGAACGTGGAGGTCGGCCTTCACTACCAGCTCCACCGGGGGATCGGGGTTCATCATAGCCAGGCGCTGGAACGGGGAAAGCCGTTTCGGGTGAATATCTTCGTGGGAGGGGCGCCCGCCATGACCGTGGCGGCGGTGATGCCGCTTCCCGAGGGGATGCCGGAACTCTCTTTTGCGGGACTCCTGGCCGGACACCGGATACCCATGGTGACTCGCCAGGGGCGTCTCCCTTTGCCGGCGGAGGCCGATTTCTGCATCACCGGAACCGTGGACCCAAAACAGACCCTTCCCGAGGGACCCTTCGGTGATCATCTGGGCTACTACAGCCTCGTGCATGATTTCCCGGTGCTGACAGTGGAGGAGGTCTTTCATCGCCCCGGCGCCATCTGGCCCTTTACCACCGTGGGGCGCCCCCCCCAGGAGGATACCTCCTTCGGCGCCTTCATTCACCAGCTCACCGGTGATCTGATTCCCACGGTGATTCCCGGACTGAAAGCAGTGCATGCCGTGGACGCCGCCGGGGTCCATCCGCTCCTTCTTGCCGTGGGGAGTGAACGATACACCCCCTACGAAGAGCGGCGGTTCCCCCGGGAACTCCTGACCATCGGCAATGCGCTCCTGGGACAGGGGCAACTCTCCCTGGCCAAGTATCTCTTCATCGTGGCTCACGAGGACGCTCCGGAGCTGGATCTCCACGACATCCCGGCTTTCTTCCGTCATCTTCTGGAGCGGGTGGAGTGGCGGCGGGATCTTCATTTTCAGACTCGGACCACCATGGATACTCTGGACTATTCGGGGGATGGATTGAACAGGGGCTCCAAGGTCGTTGTTGCGGCGTGCGGTCCGGCGCGGTGGGATCTCCCCACGGCGCTCCCCACGGATCTCCATCTGCCCGATGGCTTCACCGCCCCCAGGCTCTGTCTGCCGGGGATCGTGGCCATTACCGGCCCCCCTTGCACTGAGTATCGCCCCGGCGAGGATCGAGAGCTGGAACGTTTCTGCCGTAACGTACCCGGCGGTAATCCGGTGGCGACCTTCCCGCTCATCGTCATTGTGGACGACAGCGACTTTACCGCTCAAAGTCTCAACAACTTCCTCTGGGTCACCTTTACCCGTTCCAATCCGGCTGCCGATCTCTACGGCATCGGCGCCGCCACCGTGGCCAAACATTGGGGATGCAGCGGTCCCCTGGTCATCGATGCCCGGAGCAAGCCGCACCACGCCCCGGAGCTGGAGGACGATCCGGCGACGGAGCGAAGGGTAGACGAGCTGGGCGCTCCCGGCGGACCGCTGCACGGGATCATCTGAAAAGGAGTTTAACAGGGATGGAGAAGATGGAGACTTCCCTACGCTCAGGGTGACAAACAAAGTTCAGAATGAGAAACAAAGAAACTGTCTACGGCAGCTCCGTGCTCCCCATGAGAAAGCGGTCGCACTCTCGCGCCGCGCCGCGCCCTTCGTTGAAAGCCCAGACCACCAGGCTCTGGCCGCGGCGGCAGTCGCCTGCGGCGAAGACGCCGGGGATAGTTGTCGTGTACTTCCCGTACTCCGCCTTCACGTTGCTCCGGGAGTCCCGTTCCACTTCCAGCGCCTCGAGAAGTTGCTGCTCCGGCCCCAGAAAACCCATGGCCAGCAGCACCAGCTGAGCCGGCAGCACCTTCTCGGTGCCGGGTAGCTGCCGGGGGAAGAATTGCCCTTTCTCGTTCTTCTCCCAGGCGACCTGTACGGTATGCACCGCCGCCAGGTTACCGTGGGGATCGCCTTCAAATTTCGTCGCGGTGGTCAGGTAGACGCGGGGATCGGCGCCGTACAGCGCTTCAGCTTCTTCCTGTCCGTAGTCGAGCTTATGGACCTTGGGCCATTCGGGCCAGGGGTTCTCTTCAGCCCGCTGAGCCGGGGATTGGGGCATGATCTCCAGTTGCACCACGGAGGCGCAGCCGTGGCGCAGGGAGGTCCCCACGCAGTCGGTGCCGGTATCGCCGCCGCCGATGATGACCACATCTTTCTCTTTGGCCGAAATGCAGCGTTCTCCGCCGCCAAGCAGGCTCTTGGTGTTGGCTGCAAGGAACTCCATGGCGTAGTGGACCCCCTTGAGGGTCCTTCCCTGAATGGGGAGATCGCGTGGGAGGGTTGCGCCGGTGGCCAGGACGACGGCGTCGAACTCTTCCCGGAGCTTGGCGACCGGGTATCCGCTTTGTCCCACCTCAGCGTTGCAGATGAAGGTGATCCCCTCCGCCTCCAGCAACCTGATTCGCCGCAGCAGCACCGCCTGCTTGTCCAGCTTCATGTTGGGGATACCGTACATCAGAAGTCCGCCGGGGAGATCGGCCCGCTCGTAAACGGTAACCAAGTGGCCGGCCTTGTTCAGTTGGGCCGCGGCGGAGAGCCCCGCGGGGCCGGAACCTACCACCGCCACTTTTTTGCCGGTACGAAGGTGAGGCGGCGCGGGCACGATCCACCCTTCATCCCAACCCCTTTCCACGATGGTGACTTCTATATTTTTAATGGTTACCGGCGGGTCGTTGATTCCCAGGGTACAGGAGCCCTCGCAGGGGGCCGGACAGACACGCCCGGTGAATTCGGGGAAATTATTGGTCCGGTGCAATCGCTCAAGGGCCAATCGCCAGAGCCCCCGGTAGATCAGATCGTTCCACTCGGGGATCAGGTTGTTGATGGGGCAGCCGCAGGCCATGCCGCTGAGGAGGATACCGGTATGACAGAACGGGATGCCGCAGTCCATGCAGCGGGCGCCCTGGGCCGTGAGCTTCTCTTCCGGCAGATGCAAGTGAAACTCGTTCCAGTCGTTGATCCGCTCCAGCGGCTCCCGATCAGCCGGGATTTCACGTTGATATTCCATAAAACCGGTCGGTTTTCCCATGTCTGTTTCCTGTTTTGATTATTTTTAATCTTTCAAACCGGCATGTGCCAAGTTCCGTTTGTAAAGAGTGTCATTCCCACCGGAGGCGGGGATGACATGACTGTCTAAGTTCAAAAACGGTCAGCTCCCCCCCATCCGCGCCGCGGCATGGGCGTTCTCCTCAAAGGCGGCGTTCAACGCATCATCACCGCTCAACCCCGCGGCCGTGGCCCGCGCCAGGGATTGCAGGACCCGCTTGTAATCCATGGGCATGACCTTGATGAATACAGCGGCATGGCGTGACCACTCCTTGAGAATGGTCGCCGCCAAGTTGCTTCCCGTGCAAGCTTCATGCTGAACAATAAGGGTGCGGAGAGTTTCTCGGTCGTTATCGTCCAGCGGTTCCAGCGCCACCATCCCGGTGTTGCAGTTACTGGTGAAGTCATTGTCCGGATCAAGGACATACGCGACACCACCGCTCATCCCCGCGGCAAAGTTACGTCCGGTGGCGCCCAATATCACCACCGTCCCGCCGGTCATGTACTCGCAGCCGTGGTCGCCGACACCTTCCACCACCGCTGTTGCTCCGGAGTTCCGGACGCAGAATCGTTCTCCGGCCATGCCGCGGATGTATGCCGTGCCGCTGGTAGCCCCATAAAAGGCTACGTTACCGGCTATGATGTTCTCTTCAGCCTGAAAGCTGCTGCCGGAGGGTGGGGCGACGATAATAGTGCCGCCACTCAGCCCTTTGCCCAGATAGTCGTTGGCGTCACCTCGCAGTTCCAGGGTCATCCCCGTGGGGATGAAGGCGCCGAAACTTTGTCCGGCGGAGCCGTTGAAAAGAAGGTTGACCGTCCCGTGGGGGAGTCCGGCAGCACCATGTTTCCGGGTTATTTCGTTTCCCACGATGGTGCCCACCACACGGTGAACGTTGGTAATGGGGAGTTCCGCGGAGACTTTTTCCCCCCGCTCTATGGCCGGTTGACAGATTGCCAGAAGCCTGGTCATGTCCAGGGATTTATCCAGGCCATGATCCTGGCTCTGGGTGCAGTACTGCCCCACATGGATCCCCACGTCGGGGCAGTAGAGGATGTTGGATAAGTCCAGCCCGCCGGCTTTCCAGTGGGCGACGGCCTGTTTGGGCTCCAGCACATTGGCGTGGCCCACCATTTCATTGAAGGTTCGAAAGCCGAGCTGGGCCATGATCTCCCGGACTTCCATGGCCACGAAGCGCATGAAGTTGACCACGTACTCAGGCTTGCCGGCGAACTTGGCCCGTAGCGCCGGATCCTGGGTGGCGACCCCGGCCGGGCAGGTGTTGCCGTGGCAGACGCGCATCATGATGCACCCCAGCGTTACCAGTGGAGCGGTGGCGAAACCGAACTCTTCCGCTCCCAGCAGGGCGGCGATGGCCACGTCGCGACCGGTCTTCAGCTGACCGTCCACTTCCACAACAATGCGGCTTCGGAGGTTGTTGAGGACGAGGGTCTGATGCGTCTCGGCTAGCCCCAGTTCCCAGGGGAGCCCGGCATGCTTGATGCTGGAGAGGGGGGATGCGCCGGTCCCTCCGTCGTAGCCGCTGATGAGCACCACGTCGGCATGGGCCTTGGCGACCCCGGCGGCTATGGTCCCAACCCCCACCTCGGAAACCAGTTTGACGCTGATTCGGGCGCGACGATTGGCGTTTTTCAGATCGTGGATCAGTTCCGCCAGATCCTCGATGGAGTAGATGTCATGGTGCGGAGGGGGTGAAACCAGACCGACTCCCGGAGTTGTATGCCGGGTTTTGGCGATCCAGGGGAAGACCTTCGTCCCGGGAAGTTCTCCCCCTTCGCCCGGTTTGGCCCCCTGGGCCATCTTGATCTGAATCTCGGCGGCGTTGGAAAGGTAGCTGCTGGTGACGCCGAAGCGACCGGATGCGACCTGTTTTATGGCGCTGTTTTTGGAATCCCCCTGCTCGTTGGTCCAGGTGAAACGCTCCGGGTCCTCTCCCCCCTCGCCGGTGTTGGAGCGACCGCCGATACGGTTCATGGCGATGGCCAGGGCCTCGTGGGCCTCCTTGCTGATGGAACCGTAGGACATGGCGCCGGTTTTGAAGCGCTTCATGATCTGCTCCACCGACTCCACTTCATCCAGGGGTACCGGCACCCGCTCCTTGAATTTCATCAGGCCGCGCAGGGTGTAATGCCGGCTGCTCTGTTCGTCGATGAGCGAGGAGAATACCTTGAATTCCTGGAAATCACCCGTGCGGGTTGCTTTTTGCAACGACTGGATGGTGAGCGGATTGAACAGATGCTCTTCCCCATCCTTGCGCCACTGGTACTGCCCGCCCGGTTCCAACGTCGCCTCGGCCGCCACCCGCTGGGGATAGGCCTTTCGGTGCCGGATCAGCAGTTCCGTGCCGATGCCGGTCAGGTCCGTGCCGCCGATGCGGGAAGGGGTCCAGGTGAAATAGGTATCGATCACTGACTGGTGCAGCCCCACCGCCTCGAAGATCTGCGCGCCGCGATAGCTTTGCACGGTGGAGATCCCCATCTTGGCCATGGTCTTGACGACCCCCTTGATGGATGCCTTGAGGAAGTTTTTCACCCCTTTCTTATGGTCGATGCCGGGGAGGAGTCCCTGGCGAATCATGTCGTCAATGGATTCAAAGGCCAGATACGGGTTGACGGCGGTAATGCCGTACCCCAACAGCACGGCAAAGTGATGCACTTCACGGGGTTCTCCCGATTCCAGCACCAAGGAGGCGCGGGTGCGGGTGGCGGTGCGGATCAGGTGGTGATGCAGGCCGGCCACGGCCAGAAGCGCCGGGATGGCGGCGAATTCCTTGTCCACTCCCCGGTCGGAGAGGATTAGCACCGTCGTGCCGCTCTCGATGACATTGATGGCGGCAGCGAACAATTTATTCAGGGCGCACTCCAAACCTTTTGGTCCGTCGGACGCCGTGAAAAGGAGCGAGAGGGTGGTGCTCTTGAATCCCGGCTGATCCAGGTGCCGTAGTTTCTCAAACTCCTCATTGGAGAGGATTGGCTGCTCCAGCCTGATCACCCGGGAGCTGGCCGCCGTCGGCTTCAGCAGGTTGGCCTCCGAACCGATACGCACCAGCGTGGAGGTTATGATCTCCTCGCGGATTGGGTCGATGGGGGGATTGGTCACCTGGGCGAAAAGCTGATGAAAGTAGTTATACAGGAGCTGCGGCTGATCGGAGAGAACCGCCAAGGGGGTATCCGTCCCCATGGAGCCCAGCGGTTGTACGCCGTCCCGAGCCATGGGGCCAAGTATGACCCGCTGGTCCTCGAAGGTGTAGCCGAATGCTTGTTGACGTTGCAGCACCGTTACGTGGTCTGACTCATAAAGCAGCGGCGCCGCCGGGAGTTCTTCCAGCAGCAGGTGATTTGCCGAAACCCAGTCGCCATAAGGTCTGGCTGAGGCGAGATCATTTTTGATCTCTTCATCGGGGATAATCCGTCCCTGCTCCGTATCAACCAGGAACATTTTCCCCGGTTGAAGTCGACCTTTGCGCAGAATCTTCTCCGGTGGAATCTGCAGTACGCCGGCCTCGGATGCCATGATGACCAGGTCGTCATCGGTGATGTAATAGCGACAGGGGCGCAGGCCGTTTCTGTCCAGGACCGCGCCTATGACGCGGCCGTCGGTAAACGCCACCGCCGCCGGGCCGTCCCACGGCTCCATGAGGCAGGAGTGGTACTCGTAAAATGCCCGCTTTTCCTTGCTCATCCCTTCATGGCTTTCCCATGGTTCGGGAACCATCATCATGACCGCATGGGGGAGGGAGCGACCGGACATGACGAGAAGTTCCAGGCAGTTATCAAACATGGCGGAGTCGGAGCCGTTGGTGTTGATAACGGGGAGCGCCTTTTTCATGTCGTCGCCGAACAGTTCGCTGGCGAAGAGCGACTGGCGGGCATGCATCCAGTTCACATTGCCGCGCAGGGTATTGATTTCTCCGTTATGAGCCAGGAAATGGTAGGGATGGGCTCTGTCCCAACTGGGAAAGGTATTGGTGGAGAATCGAGAGTGAACCAGAGCCATACTGGAGATCATTGTCGGGTCGCACAGGTCCGGATAGTACCGGTCCACTTGAGCCGGCATGAGCATTCCCTTGTAGATGATAGTCCTGGAGGAGATGCTGGCGACGTACCAGAACGGATCCACCCCGGCGTCACGGATCTCGTGGAGAGCCCTCTGGTTGACGATGTAGAGCTTGCGGTCGAACGCCTGCTCGTCGGCAAAGGAGCCGTCGCGCTTGAAGAACAGCTGCTCCACCCGCGGTTCTCCGGCCTTGGCGGTATTCCCCAGGGAACCGTTATCCGTGGGAACCTCCCGTCGACCGATGATCGTCAGACCTTCTTCATTGATGATTCTCTGGAAAATATGGCGGGCGCTGCTCCGCTGGGTGGGTTCCGGCGAGGTGAAAAGCATGGCTACGCCGTAATAACCCGGATCGGGAAGCTCGAAGCCCAAGGAGGAGCAGACTTTGCGGAAGAAACCGTCGGGGAGCTGCAGCAGTATCCCTGCTCCGTCCCCCGTGTTCGGTTCGCTTCCCACTGCGCCGCGGTGGTCGAGATTCTCCAGAATCGTCAAGCCTTGGCGTATGATTTCATGAGACTGACGCCCCTTGATGTTAACGACAAAGCCGACGCCGCAGGCATCGTGCTCGAACTGTGGATCGTAGAGGCCCTGTTTTGGCGGTAGTCCGGTGTAGTTCATTTAAATAACCCTTGAGACCAGATTCGAGTATGGCAAGGAGGGAGTCTCCTGCAAAAAAAAGGGGAAAGTCGTCACGCCGACCCCATTGTCATCCGTTTTTCGACGGAGATAATCGTTCCGCTGAAATGTCCACGTATTCATGTAGCACAAACGGTGGATCCGTTTCAACCTAAAAACGGTGTCGATCCCCGGAGAAGACGTAGAAACAGTAAGAAAACCGGTATGATATGGTAAAAAATCCAATAGCTGTTTAGGGAGTCATTCTCATTGAACTAACCGACTATTTTTTGCCGCATTGATCTGTTAATGCTGCTCGCCCTATGGTATCATTAGACGAGCAATTTCCTTTACGGTGCTCTTGACGGTTATCCGAGGATGCGAAAATGGCCGGTAATAGAAGCAAAGATGACACCCTCCTTCCGCCTGGTCCCGGTATGGTCTCAATTTTGCGTTCATTTTTAAACTGCTCCGGCGACAGGGAAACTGAAACGGCAAGGGAAGATGGTTTCTCGAGAACGGCAAGCGTGAAGTTCATGATCACTCTGCAGGATGGGAGAGATCTTCTTGCTCTTGGGTACTGCCGGAGCCAGATCGAAAAAATGAAGCCGCAGGAAGCCGCCGAGATACTCCTTTCCGGAAAGAAATCCCCGTGCTAATACTCGGCCAACGGGAGATCGGCGGTGTCGATCAACTTCAACCGTTTTCCCAGAAGTTTCTCGATTGTCTTGAAATGAGGTATCTCCTCGGGGGAGAGTAATGTTACGGCGACCCCGGTATGTTCCCCGCGACCGGTTCTACCTATCCGGTGAATAAAGTCCGCGGGAGAGCGGGGGAGCTCGTAGTTGACCAGATGAGGGAGGAGCTTGATGTCGATGCCGCGGGCCGCCAGATCGGTGGCCACCAGCAGTCGTAATTCCCCTGATTTAAAGGAGGCAAGGGTCGCGGTTCGTTTTCCCTGGCTCATGCCGCCATGGAAAGTGGCGGCGCTGATCCCCTTGGCAAGCAGCTTTCCCACAACATTGTCGGCCCGCTTCTGGGAAGAGGTAAATACCAGCAGCTGCCGCCAATCATTTTTTTTTATCAGATACCGGAGCAAGGGACCTTTACGAGATTGATCCACCGCATAAACCTGCTGGGCGATATGTTCCGGCGCCGAGAGCTCTTCCCGTATGACTATCTGGAGCGGATCGTGCAGCAGATTCAGCGCCAGTTGCCGCACCTGGGCACTAAACGTTGCGGAAAACATGAGATTCTGCCGTTTTTGCGGGAGTAGCTCCAGGATCTGTCTCAGTTCATCCTGAAAACCCACCCCCAGCAGCTTATCCGCCTCATCCAGCACCAGCAGGGAAATGGCTGATAACCGCACACTCTGTTTGGCGACCAGATCCAGCAAACGTCCGGGGGTGGCGATGAGTAGCTCAACGCCGTTGAGTGCGACCATCTGCGGGTTTATGGCGACCCCGCCAAAAACCGCCGTACTCTTGACCCTGGGATTCAGATAGTGGCCCAACCGGCATACAACCTCGTTTACCTGGGCGGCCAGTTCCCTGGTGGGTACAAGTATCAATGTCTTGACACGTTGCCGCTTTCGTGGCTCAGGGGAGTGGGAAAGTTGCAGGAGCGGCAGGGCAAAGGCGGCTGTTTTGCCGGAGCCGCTTCCGGCGATGGCCAACAGGTCTCTTCCCCGCAAGATGGCGGGAATGGAGTGGCTCTGAATGGGATACGGGTTCTTGAACTGTTGCTCCGCCGCTGCTTGTTGTAACTCCCTGGTCAAGCCAAGTGATGAAAATGTCATGAAAGCTCCTGTGATCCATTCTCCGGATCGTCTTCTTCCCTGTTATTTATACTCAGTTATCCGTCCATTCTCCGGATCGTCTTCTTCCCTGTTATTTATACTCAGTTACCCATAACTGCAACAAAATAGGTCAAGTGTGAATTGATTACTGCTTGTAATCCGGCGCGTCGCTGGTATGATGACGCTGCGCGTCCGGGGAGCCGGAGTACCGTTTTTTGGGGTAACGTGAGAAGGGGGAGACAGCTATCAACTCAATTATGTATGGAGTTACCGCGGGGATAGCATATCGGCGACAGTTGGCTGAGATCTGTCGTCGTTTTCGCGTCCCGCTACGAACGGTGGCGATTATTCCCCAGGAGCTGGTTGCGCGGGGTATTACCGTGCTGGCGCTGGATTTCGACGGAGTCCTTGCTCCCCACGGCGCCGCCGCGCCTCTGCCTGAAGTTCTTGCGTGGCTTAAGAGCTGCGCCCTGGTCCTGGGAGAGGAGCGAATTTTTATCCTCTCCAACCGGCCGGATCCGCTGCGCGCCGACTACTTTCGACGGGAGTTCCCGGGAATCGGCTTTATTGCCGGGGTCAGAAAGAAGCCTTATCCCGACGGTCTGCTTCGGATCATGGAGCTTTCCGGAGCAGCTCCCAAAGAGCTTCTGCTGCTGGATGACCGGTTGTTCACGGGGGTTCTGGCGACCTGTCTGGCAGGAACCGGTGTCGCTTACATCACCGCCCCCTACATATCCTTGACGAGTCGGCCGGTGATGGAAGGATTTTTCATGTTGCTTCGCCTTGCGGAGCGGAGGTTCATCGCCCTGTCCGATTTGTTGCCTTAATCGTTACCGTTTTGTCATAGTCCACCGGTACTGTAGATGAGTATTCACCCGGGCATTCACTTCCACCGAGTTGAACGGCTTGGCGATGTAATCCACGGCCCCCGCGGTGAACCCCTTGACGATATCATCCGCCGCGGTTGTTGAGGTCAACAGGATTATCGGGATCTGCGAGGTAGCCGGATTTCCCTTGAGGGTGCGGCAGAGCTCGTGGCCATGAATGTCAGGCATTTCGGTATCCAGGAGGATAAGATGCGGTTGGTGACGTAGCGCCAGTTCCAGCGCGGTCACTCCGTCGGTGGCGGCCATACAGGTATGATGTTCCGGCAGCATACCGTTCAGGATTATGATGCTGGCAGGTTCATCGTCAACTATAAGGATGTTCCGGCCGGAGATGCTGTCGTCCGACCGCTTTTCCGGGGATGGGTTGGGTCCTTTGATTGTCAACATCCCGTGCGACTGGGTATCGGCATTGTCTTTGGGGATGGACTCTTGGGGAAAATCGGACCGGACCCATTGTGTGAGGCAAGCGTAGAGCTGATTCGGGTTCACCGGTTTGCTCAAATGATCATTCATCCCGCCGGCCAGACACCTTTCCCGCACTTCTTTCATGGCGTGGGCCGTCATGGCGATGATGGGGAGCCGGTCCATGGGCCACTGTTCCCTCAGCAGAAGGGTCGCGCCGTAGCCGTCCAGCTCCGGCATCTGCAGGTCCATGAGAATGGCGTGAAAGAAGCTCTTTGCCTCCGCCACGGCTGCCACCGCCTGCCTGCCATCGGCAACGACAGTGACGCTGACTCCCACCTGCTCCAGGAGTTCCCGGAGCAGCTGCCGGTTGATCTCCTGGTCCTCCGCCACAAGTATCCGAGATCCCTTCAGCGCTTTTTCCATCAGGAGTTGATCCGGCGCCTGATCCGGTTCCATCATCGGCAGCTCCCCCCGGAGCAACGGGACGGTACAGGTGAAGGTGCTTCCTCTCCCCGGCTCACTGACCACATAAATCTCCCCTCCCAACAACAGCGCCAGCCGGCGACAGATACTGAGTCCCAGCCCTGTGCCGCCGTAACGACGGGTGGTGGAGCTGTCCGCCTGGGTGAAAGGGGTGAAGATCCGTCCGAGCTGCTCAGGTGACAGGCCGATGCCGCTGTCGCGCACCGAGAATTCCATCAGCACCCTCTCCTGTTCCGCCGTCAGGGGACGTACGGAAAGCTCTACCTCCCCGGCGGAGGTGAACTTGATGGCGTTACTCAGCAGGTTGAGCAAGATCTGCTGAAGGCGGTAAGAGTCACCCACCAGATATTCCGGACACTTTGAATCATAGCTCAAGCGCAAGCGTAACCCCTTGGCGGAGGCCCCGATTTCAACCAGACTCCGCAGACGTTCCAGAAGAGGGTTGAGCGCGAAGGGGAGCGCTTCCAGTTCCACTTTTCCGGCCTCGATCTTGGAAAAATCCAAAAGGTCGTTCAATATCAGCATAAGCCCTTTGGCCGAAGTGGCGATCTTTCCCACGTAGTCCCGCTGCTTGGTGGTCAGATCGGTCTGGAGCGTCAACTGCCCGAAACCGATGATGGCGTTCATGGGAGTTCGAAGCTCATGGCTTATGGTGGCCAGGAAATCGCTTTTGGCCTGTTTTGCCGCCTCGGCGGCATGCTCGGCGTTCTTGATTCGGCTGACGTCGGTTCGCATGACATAGAATCCCAGGACCTCCCCGTTGAGGCTGTTGGGAATATAACTCAGTTGGAAGTGATTTATGTCGGCGCCGTCGATTGACGTCATGGATCGCTCGAAAAATTGCGGCTCTCCCCGCAGTGCCCCCTGGATATGCGGGAGATTCTCCTGATAGCTCTTTTCACCGATTACCTCCCGGAGATCTTTTCCCCGGATCGCCTCCGGATCCATATGGAACCACTCCAGGTAGGCGCTATTGGCGAAGCGGCAGTGGAGGTTTTGGTCCCAACAGCCGATGACGGCGGGTATGCCGTCGAGAATGGATCGCAAGTCCTGTTCGCTTTGCAGGAGCAGTTCTTCCGTTTGTTTGCGTGCGGTGATATCTTGCATGGTCAGGAGGATAATGTTTGAGTCCATGGATTTTCTGGATATATGCCGGGCGTTGAGCAGAATACTTCTGCGCCCGATAACGGGGAACTCGTGCTCCACTTCATAACCGGTGAATACTGAATCATTGTGGATGATATTCTCAAAGAGCAACCGCAGTTTGGGGATATCCCACTGTCGGTTTCCCAAGTCGTAGATGTAGTTCCCGATGGTAACCTCGGCTGTTACCTGGAAAGTATCGTAGAAGCTACGGTTTGCGGTGAGAATCATCAGATCGGAATCCAGCACCACCAGCGGGTCGCACAAGGTTTCGACGATGTCTTCGGCATATTCACGGGCATCCTGGATTCTCGATTCCAACAGCTTCAGTTCCGTGATGTCATGGGCCACATGGACACTTCCCATCAGGCGCCCTTCAAAATTATGGATGGGAGTTGCGGTGATCTGGAACCAGCCGCCAAGACGTTCTTCGAAAATTTCTGCTTTGTGCTCCTGTCCATCGGCCAAAAGCCGCCTGTGGGGGCAATTGTTGGGCGCGGCGGCAGTGCAATGGATTTGGCGGTAACAGGTCATCCCCCGCGCATCGTCCGCATCCACCTTCAGAACGGAGGCCATGGCGCGGTTGACCTTGATGATCCTGTGGTTGGTATCAATAACGGTTATCAGATCCGGTATGATATCAAACGTCGCGCGCCATTCGTTGTTTGCCCGGATGATCTTTTTCTCGGCGGCAACCCGGTGGGTGATCTCCTCCATGGCTAGCAAGATGATGTTTTCGCCGACTGTTTCCCGATAAATCAGTTGAGCATTCAGAAGGATAATCTTATGTCCGCAACCGGGAAAATCGTACTCGACTTCGTAGCCGTTAAACGGTGACCCGTTGCCGAGGAGATTTTCCAAGAGTCTCCGTAGTTGGGGAATGTCCCATTGCCGGTTACCAAGTTCGTGAATGACGTTCCCCATGGTCTCCCGGGGGGTGACTTTGAAGGTATCGTAGAAGCTTTGATTGGCGGTGAGGATACGCAGGTCGGAGTTAAGCACCATCAGCGGCAGTTGCAAGGTATTCACGATTTCCTCGGCGAATTTCCGGGCATCCTGATTTTCCGCCGATAGTCGCTGCAGTTCTTCGTTTTGCCGGCTCAAGCGTCGCTGCAGGGTGCGGATCTGCAAATGGGTTGCAACGCGGCTATAAACCTCTTCCAACTGGAACGGTTTCGTCACATAGTCCACTCCACCGAGATCGAAGGCTTTCACCTTGTCCATGGTTTCGTTGCGCACACTCATGAAAATGACGGGAATTTCTCTCAGCAGTTCGTCGGCCTTGAGCTGCCGGCAGAGTTCGAAGCCGTCCATATCCGGCATGTTTATATCCAGCAGAATCAGGTCCGGCGGTTCATTGCGGGCGGTTTCCAATGCCGCTTCGCCCTGGAGAACCGTTCTTACCCGGTAACGTCGCGACGTGAACATTCGCTCCAACAGCAGGAGATTGGCCGGCGTATCGTCCACGATCAAAATGTTGGGGAGTTCCCGTACGTCA
The DNA here is from genome assembly GCA_903929485.1 of uncultured Desulfuromonadales bacterium. GTDB lineage: Bacteria > Desulfobacterota > Desulfuromonadia > Geobacterales > CAIOGM01 > CAIOGM01. The sequence continues at coordinate 2,871 of CAIYUY010000153.1, read as the reverse complement.
CCGGCCGTCATGAGCTGCTCCTTTCATTACTTCCCCTGTTGCGCGTGGCCGCCTGATTAAAGCCCTTAATGCACCTTTCAAATTTTTATCAAGAGTCCATTATGGAGTATTTCTTTGACACCCTACTCTTTGGTTTTAATTAAATCAACAGGTTTCAAGATGTATTTTTTATTAATTTATACGTTTATTGCCGCACCGCTCCCGGCGAGAGTCACAAAAGGCTCGCATACGAAAACGGCCCCCCCGGATCATGTTCGGGGAGGCCGTTTTCGACAGGGTTGGGATATGCCCGACAACTAGCCGGAGACAATCTCCCGCGCCTTATCCACCACATTCTCCACGGTGAATCCGTATCGGGCGAAGAGTGTCCCCGCCGGGGCGCTGGCTCCGAATCCCGCCACGCCGATGATAACGCCATCCCCACCCACCCACTCGTGCCACCCTTGGGGTGAGCCTAGCTCGAGGGAGAGCCTACACTTCACTGCCGGCGGCAGCACCAGATTCCTGTACTCCACTGACTGTTCCCGGAATAATTCCCAACAGGGCATGCTGACCACCCTGACATCCATCCCTTCTTGTGCAAGTTTCACCTTGGCGGCCAAGGCCAGGTGAACCTCCGACCCGGTGGCGATGATGATCAACTCAGGCCATTCCCCCTCTTCACGATCAAGGATATAGGCCCCCTGGAGGAGACCATCCGCCGTGGCGAGAAGGTCACGATCCAGCACGGGGAGGTTCTGGCGGGTGAGGGCCAGCAGGGTCGGCCCTTGACGATCCAGGGCGACCTGCCAGGCGGCCACCGTCTCCGTGGCGTCGGCAGGTCGGATGACCGTCATCCCCGGCATGGCTCGCAGCGAAGCCAGTTGTTCCACCGGTTGGTGGGTGGGGCCATCCTCTCCAACTCCCAAGGAGTCGTGGGTCATGAGGTAAATCACGGGGAGCTTCATGAGCGCCGCCAGTCTCATGGCCGGACGGGCGTAGTCGGTGAAGATGAAGAAGGTGGAAGCGTAGGGGCGCAGACCGCCATGGAGGGCCAGTCCGTTGGAGCAAGAGCACATGGCATGCTCGCGGACCCCCCAGGCAATGTTGCGACCGGCATAATTGTCCCGGGAGATGCGGGGTGAGCCGGTGATGACTGTCTTGGTGGAGGGCGCCAGGTCCGCGCTCCCCCCCAGGAGCCAGGGTACTGTTCTGGCCATGGCGTTGAGCACCGTCGCCGAGGCGGAGCGGGTCGCCAGGGGGCCGTCGGCGGGGGTGAAGGAGGGGAACCCCGCCTCCCACCCCAGGGGAAGTGTTCCGGTCAGGGCCGCCTCAAACTGTCGTGTCAGTTCGGGATACTGCCGTCGATATTGCTCCATGAGTTCCAGCCACGCCGATTCCTGGGCTTCTCCCCTCTCCCCAACGGCCAGCATCTCCTCCCGGACCTCTTGGGGAATTAAAAAAGGGGGCTCCTCCGGCCAGCCGTATCCTTGCTTGGTGAGCCGGATTTCCTCTGCTCCCAGAGGCTCGCCGTGAGCGGCGCTGCTGTCCTGGCGGTGGGGGGAGCCATAGCCGATATGGGTTCGAACGATGATGAGGGACGGCTTTGTCCGCTCCATCCGGGCGCTGTCGATGGCGGCGGTCACGGCTTCCAGATCTTCGGCCGCATCTCCCAGATCCTGAACCTGCCAACCGCAGGCCCGGAACCGGTCGGCCACGTCCTCGGTAAAGGCCAGTTCCGTGCTTCCCTCAATGGTGATCTTGTTGTCGTCGTAGATGCAGAGCAACTTCCCCAGGCCAAGATGCCCCGCCAGGGATGCTGCTTCATAGGAAACCCCTTCCATCAGATCACCGTCACCGCAGAAGAGATAGGTGTCGTGATCCACCAGAGGATATCCCCGCCGGTTGAAACGCGCCCCCAAGTGCGCCTCGGCCAGGGCCATCCCCACACCGTTGGCGAAACCCTGGCCCAGGGGTCCGGTGGTTGTCTCCACACCGGGGGTCTGGCCATGTTCCGGATGCCCCGGTGTCCTGCTCCCCCATTGACGAAAATTACGGAGGTCATCCAGGGAGAGGTCGTAGCCGGTGAGATGGAGGAGGGCGTAGAGGAGCATGGAGGCATGACCGTTGGAGAGAATGAACCGGTCACGGTTGAACCAGGCGGGATGTGCAGGGTTATGCTTCAGCCGCCTGGTCCAGAGGATATACCCCAGAGACGCCATCCCCATGGGGGCTCCGGGGTGGCCGGAGTTTGCCTGCTGCACCGCATCCATGGCCAGGGTTCTGATGGTAGTGATGCAGCGACGGTCCAGATCGTTCATGGTGGTGGCTCCTTTGGGTTTGTACTCTTGTGGCGGATGGTACTATACTCCGAAAAAGAGTCGTTGATCCCGGAAAAAATGTTCACTCCTCCTTGAAATCCGTGGCGAGGGTGATTAATCTGGTACTCGACGACATATCACCCGCAAGGAGCACCGTATCCATGAGCAAGACCACCAAGAAGTTCGAGACCGAGGTACAGCAGCTGCTGGACCTGGTCATCCATTCTCTTTATTCAAACAAGGACATCTTCCTTCGCGAGCTGATCTCCAACGCCTCCGACGCCATCGACAAGGTCCGGTTCGAGGCTCACTCCAACGAGTCGCTCCTGGAGGGGAACGCCGACTGGAAGATCAAGATCATCGCCGATAAAGAGGCCGGCACCCTGACTCTCCGGGACAACGGCATCGGCATGACGGTGGAGCAGGTGGAAGAGAATATCGGCACCATCGCCCGCTCCGGCACCCGCGCCTACCTGGAGAACCTGAAGAGCAAACAGGTACAGGATAACCCGGAGCTCATCGGTCAGTTCGGCGTCGGCTTCTATTCGTCCTTCATGGTGGCGGACAAGGT